>JAZRPC010000077.1:0-11177 GCA_045649005.1 Acutalibacteraceae bacterium | reverse complement strand
AAGGTTAGAGTTCATATCCTTCTCGACGGCCGTGACGTTGGTGAAACATCCGCTCTTGACTACGTTCTTCCCTTCGAAGACTTCATGGCTGGACTCCGCGACGACTCCTTCGACGTTATGATCGCATCCGGCCGCGGACGTATGAACATCACAATGGACCGTTACGAGGCTAACTGGGCTATGGTTGAGGCAGGCTGGAAGACTCACGTTCTTGGTGAGGGCAGACAGTTTGCATCCGCTGAAGAGGCTATCAACACATACAGAGCTGAAACAGGCGTTATCGACCAGGATCTTCCTCCCTTCGTTATTGCAAAGGATGGTGCTCCTGTTGGTACAATCGAGGATGGCGACAGCGTTATCTTCTTTAACTTCCGTGGTGACCGTGCTATTGAGCTTTCAATGGCTTTCGATAACGACGAGTTTACAGCATTCGACAGAGGTGCAAAGCCTGACGTTTGCTATGCCGGTATGCTCCAGTATGACGGCGACCTCAAGCTTCCTGCACGTTTCCTTGTTAATCCCCCCGAAATCAAAGATACTCTTTCAGAGCTTCTTGTTTCAAAGGGTATGAATCAGTTTGCAGTTTCCGAAACTCAGAAATATGGCCACGTAACATATTTCTGGAACGGTAACAAGAGCGATAAGTTCTCAGAAGAGCTTGAAACATATATGGAAATCCCCTCAGATAAGGTTTCTTTCGATGAAAGACCCTGGATGAAGTCTGCAGAGGTTACAGACGCTGTTATCGAAGCAATGGAAAGTGGCAAATACGACTTTATTCGTTGCAACTATCCCAACGGCGATATGGTTGGCCACACAGGTAACCTTGATGCAACAATTACGGCTGTTGAGGCTGTTGACCTTGGTCTTGCAAGAGTTCTCAAAGCGGCTGACAAATGCGGTGTAACTGTTCTTATCACTGCTGACCACGGCAACGCTGACGAAATGCTCGAAAAGGATAAAAAGGGTAACGTTGCTCCCAGAACAGCACACTCCCTTAACGAGGTTCCATTCATCGTTTACAGCAAAAACACCTATGAGCTCAAAGACGGCGCATTCGGTCTCGCAAACGTTGCCCCCACAGTAGCAACAATTTTCGGCATCGAGCCCTACGCTTCATGGGAAGAATCAATGATTAAATAATTGACGATTAAATAAACACCATTTCTCAAACGAGAAATGGTGTTTTATTATTTTTGATTCCTTATTAATTTATAATTTCCGCTTTTGAGGATTCTCAATAAATCACTGTTTGTTTTTATTGGCTCTTGGGTTATTATTCCGCCTAAACCAACGCCGGTTTCTCTGTGACAATCGCTGCCGCTTGTGTGGATTTTAAGGTTGTTTTCTTCTGCCCATCTGAGAGCGTTTTCGTTTTCTTCTTTGGTTGATTTTGCGTTGAACACCTCAACGCCATCAAGGTGCTTTGGGTTTGCTCTTCTTATATATTTTCTGAAAGGATGCGCCTGAAGAAAAAAACAACCTTTTTCTCTGAATAATCTGCTTGCTTTCTTTATGTAAAGAGAGAGTAAAAAGGGCATATCATAAAGCATTTCTTCTGAAACACCGTAGATTAAATAGTCGTTAACCGTTGCATAGAATCTTAGTTCCACACCAAGAAGAACGGAAAAATCCTCTGTTTCTGATTCCTTGGCTTTTCTGTAGCCTGCGAGGAAATGGTCAACAGCTTTTTTCTTATTAAAAAGCTCTGAAATGTGAAAGGTCATTGGGGAGTAGTGGTCGGTTATAACAACGCCCGAATAGCCCGCTTCTTTATATTTGTTTACAAGGTCCTCTGCCTCTAATTGACCGCACCAGCTTGTGTTTTTTGTGTGTGCGTGTATTTCGTATTTATATTCCATATAGTCACCCTCAAATCCTTTTCATTATACATTATCAACATTAATTATTCAATCGTTTTGTAGGTTTTCACAGAATGTTAATATTTACTTGAAAAAGTTAAGGCTTTAGTATATCCTTAATTTATAGTTCTTTTTTAGGAGGCTGCTATGACGGGAATCGGTTTTATTGACGGCATTTTAGCGTTTTTTATGGCTATTTGCACATTCTTTACAGGTTTTATTAATTTCGGCACACCAACCGTTACAGCGGGTGTGGAGCTTGTTCGTGAAGAACAGTTTATGCTCAATGAGGTTGCCTTTGCGGGTCAGGGTATTGCCACAGATGGTAAATATTACTATACCTCGGGCTCGTTGACAGCCTTCGGTGTTGCAGGGCTTTTAAAGTTTGATGCCGAAACAATGGAGTGTGTTGTCAAGAACACAGACGCAATCCCTTCGGAATACAGAGAAAACTATGAATCCGACCATATCGGCGGTCTTGGCTATTACAACGGTCTTATCTATGCATCTGTTGAAAACGACGCAGAGGACTATAATCTTGTTATAACCTATGACGCACGCACCTTGAAGATGGTTGACGTTTACGAAATGCCCAATGAGCTTTTGCCCGACGGAATTCCGTGGTGCTGTGTTGACGTTAAAAACGGCTACCTTTATTGCTCACAATTCAACAACGTCAACGAAATTCTTGCCTTCGATTTAGAAACAATGGAGCTTTCCCACGTGATTCTATTGTCACAGGAGGTTGTGAGAATCCAGGGCGGCGATGCCTATGACGGTGTATTATACCTTTCCTCGGATATTAAAGATAGCAACGATGATATAATTTACACTGTTGATGTTTCAACGGGCGAGGTAACCGAGCTTTGCGTTCGCAGTCTGCCATCCCTTGCCGGCAACGAGGCAGAGGATTTAACGGTTTACCCCACCAAAGACGGCGCATTCTTACACGTTCTCGATTACGATAAAACAATCGGTGTGTGTTTAAGACACTATAAGATTACTGAATAAAAATAATATTTTAAGAGACGGTGAAAACCGTCTCTTTTTTATCTATTGTACAAGTATACTTGAAATATTGACAAAAAATTACATTGAGATTAAAATATTAAGATAATTATTAATAAATGAGTTCTAACTACGATATACATTTGTTAATAAAAAGAAAGTGAAGTGTTAATATGGCAAATATCTGTAATAAATGTGGTGCGATGCTTGGGGAAGGATGTAATAGATGTCCTGTTTGCAATAAAATAGAAAACATATCGAAAACTGCGAAGAAAAAAAAGAAAAAGCAGTCTGCAATTAGCAAAAAAAACACACTGCTTTCGAAAAAACACGTTATTTTGATTATAACTATATTGGTAATTACAATTATCGGTTGTGGTGCGTTGTTTTTAATAATCAATAAAGATGCTCCTGAGGAGAACTCTAATGTAATTACACCGCCCGATGCAGATAAATACTTTTATGATAATTCGACCATCATAACTGAAATAGATGCAAATGAATCAAAAAATGTATCGACAGAGTCTGAGGTGTATGAGTCACTTGAGAATCGTGGCTTTACACAAAATGCTATAACATCAGAGTTTTCTATGAATGGTGAATATTATGAAGCAGTTGAAATAGCAACTTTGTCCTCAACAAAACATCCAATATATCAAACTAGTTACATTACACAAAACAACGAAATATGGACTATTTATTCAATTAATGGTGTGGTTCAGGCGTGCCCTGTTTCTTACAACCTGAATTCATCAAATAAAGTTCAGGTAATAATTTCAGAAACTGAAACTATTACAAGTTACGACAGCATAACAAATAAATTCTATGAAACAATTCCGAATGATACTGCATTATTAGTAATTGTGACAGAAACGATTAATGCTGAAACGCTTGAAAAATTAACTGCAGAGGAGATAGAAAAAAATGCATAACACAAACCGAACTGGTCATCTTCCTCGTAGCATACTTTCTTTTTGGTTAATTGCTTTGGTTTTATTTTCATCGAATTCAATGATTATAAAAGTAAACGCAGATGAAGCTACACCAAATAGAGTTCCTATAATCGTTTCTTTAGGAGATTCATATTCTTCCGGCGAAGGTATTGAGCCTTTTTACGGCCAAAAAGAAAAAACTAAAAATAAAATTAAAAATGAAGACTGGTTAGCACATAGGTCTCAAAAAAGCTGGAGTGGCATGTTATCCCTTCCGTCAGTGTCCGGAACAATGGCTGACCATAGAAATGAAAATTGGTTTTTTGTGGCTTCTTCCGGTGCTACTACAACACATATAAACTCCGAAAAACAACCTAAACCTTATTGCTATAAATCACATATTGATAACAAAACTTCTCTTCCGTTACAACTTGATATTTTTGATGAAATAGATAAGACCATAGGGGAAAACGAGGTGGATTATGTAACGATGACCATCGGAGGTAATGATGCCGAATTTACAGATATTGTTACGGCAGCTGCTACAGATATCCCCTATATTAATCCTTCGAAGGTTTACCAAAAAGTTACTGCTTCATTGAAAAAAACTGAAGAAGGAGGAGAAATCTACAACAACCTCAAAAAAACGTATAGCAATATTTGTGGTGCGGCGGGTAAGCAGGCGAAGCTTATTGTTGCCGGATACCCAAAATTACTGGACCCCAAAGGTAGTGGATTCCTTTTTGGGGAGTACGATGCGGAAATAATAAACCAAGCTGCAGAAATTTTTAACACTGCTATAGAAGCTTTGGTTAACACGTGTCAAGAGAATGAGGGTATGAATATTCATTTTGTATCTGTCAAAGACGTTTTTGAAGGTCATGGTGCATATTCGGATGAATCATATATTAACGAAATTAAACCCCTACAATCAGAAGACTTGGTTGATGCAAGTTATTTAAAACTTACTGCCTCTGGTTATGGTCCTCTTGCTTTAGTCGATAAGGTCAAATTTTCTTCTGTGAGTGCTTATTCCATGCATCCTAACTATGAAGGGGCACAGGCGTACGCTGCTTGTGTTCAAGCAAAAATTAACGAATTAGAGAATACTTTAACTGAAACAATAAACTACTCAGTAGAGAATACCTATTCAAAAGAATTAAATATTTCAGTTTTAAATTATAATTTAGAAAAATGTGAAAATTATACGATTGTTGTCGAGGGTAAAAAAAGTGCTATATTTGGTCTTTTAAAAACGGACTATAGCGATACAATCACAGTAAGCAATACCTCAACAGTATCACTAATCTTGCCCGAGGGAGCATATACAATTACAGTTACTGATGGTTCATCCTCTTATTCTAAAAAAGTGAAAATAAGTTCTTTCAGCAACAACACTGAACTCGATTTTTACACCATTTTTGGTTACGAAATCCCAAAAGGAGAAAACACTAATCAAGAACAAAATAGTAATTCTGCTACTGAAGAGTCTATGAATCTTGCTGATTCATATTGGAGTTTGTCATACGGCCCAACTAACGGCGGAAGTTATATAGCAAGATTAGAAAATGATGGTACACTTTCGGCATTGCATTCCGGTTCACAAACATTTTCAAGCGGAAAATATTCATACAAGCAAAACAAACTATATGTTGAACTGGATGGATTTTCAAATTATTTTGATAAAATAAGTGACGATGAATTTAAAGTTTCAAAACCTGTATATATGTACAACGGAGAGGTGGCGTACTATTATACTGCGACACGAATTACCGACGCTCAATCGATAAAATACTTCAAAGAAAAAGAAACGGAGGCTAAATCCGAAATTGAGACAGGAACAGATGAAGATGATTTGTTTTATCAATATATCAAAGAAAACCTGACGCTTTGCAAGGCTTATCCTTCAGATGTCGAAAGTGAAAAAGGCGTGGTTAGTGCATTAGTTGAGGATTTTGATAACAATGGCACAAAAGAATTGTTGACTTTTTCAATAACTCACAATACTTCAGACCAACCACAAATTGTATTGAATCTGTATGTTATCGAAAACAAAAAAGTTACTCTGGCCGATACTTCCATAGAAATATTTATATCGGGTGTAGGAAACTACCAAAATGAAACGTGCGCGTTTTTTGAAGGTTCACTTATCAAAATCCAAACTGAACAATGTAATTTTGGTGGAAGTAGCTTTATAGCTAATTATAGAACATTCAGGATAAGCAACAATCAAATAATTCTCGAAAGTGAATATTCCAAAAGTGAGTTTGCACGTAACGATGCTTTCTCATATAAAGAAAGTGTTAGTGGAACAACTTTCACTTCAGCGGAAGAATTTTATACATCCGTTGATGAATCAGGCTATAATAGGGAAGAGCATCAACATGTTGGCTTTTCTGATTCGGAATTTGATGCAACAAAAGATGATTATATGACCGCAGAATGTTTTAAGGGTAATCATATCTTTGCTGCTTTTTCAAGTTTGAACTTCTTTGTTTCCGGTGAATATACTTTTATTTACGATAACACAAAACTTTCAGATAAAATAAAGTAAAGAACCTTTATATTTCAGTATCCACGCTATTTTGATAGTGTGGATATTTTTTGTTTTTGGTTACTATGAGTTGAAAATGTTTTTTCGGAACCGCATAAGTGCACAAAGCTATATGTTTTGGCTTAATAAGGTGCTTTAGAAAAGGGACGACTTTTTGAAAAACTAGGTGAAAAAAGAGTTTGTAGAAAGGGGGGGGATATGCGTGTTGATAATACGACTCTTAAGACACTATAAGATTACTGAATAAAAAGTTAACTCCTTGAAGCAAACGCTTCAAGGAGTTTTTTTAAACGTTAAATCTGAATAAAACTATGTCGCCGTCCTGCATAACGTATTCTTTGCCTTCGGAGCGGACAAGACCTTTTTCCTTTGCAACCTGCATCGAGCCGCATTCCATAAGAACATCGAATGAAACAACCTCTGCACGGATAAAGCCTCTTTCAAAGTCGGAGTGGATTTTACCCGCCGCCTGGGGAGCTTTTGTGCCTTTTTTGATTGTCCACGCTCTGACCTCGGGCTGACCTGCGGTGAGGTAGCTCATAAGACCGAGAAGGTCGTAGCTTCTTTCGATTAAAAGGTCAAGACCGCCTGTTGTTACGCCGAGCTCGGAAAGAAACATTTCTTTTTCTTCTGCGTCAAGCTCTGCAATCTGTGCTTCAAGCTCCGCACAGATGGGGAGCACCTGGCTGCCTTCTTCAGCAGCGATTGCCTTAACAGCGTTGTAGCGTGTGTTTGTGTCTATTTTTGATGCAAAATCCTCTTCGCTCATGTTACATGCGTAAATAACAGGCTTTGATGTGAGGAGTGCAACTGTGTCCATAACCTCTTTTTCGTCGTCGGTGAGCTCAACCGCTCTTGCACAAATGCCGTTATCAAGGGCATCTTTAACCTTTTCAAGAATTTTGAGCTCGGCGGCAAGGGCTTTATCACCCTTCATTGCCTTTGTTGTTCTGTCGATTCTTCTTTGAAGAATTTCAACGTCTGAAAGAATAAGCTCAAGGTTTATTGTTTCAATATCTCTTGCGGGGTTAACGGAGCCGTCAACGTGCATAATGTCGTCGTTATCGAAGCAACGAACAACGTGGATGATAGCGTCAACCTCACGAATGTGCGAAAGGAATTTGTTGCCGAGACCCTCGCCCTGTGAAGCGCCTTTTACAAGACCGGCAATATCAACGAACTCGATTGTTGCGGGCGTAACCTTAACAGGGTTATACATTTCGCAAAGAGCATCAAGTCTTTTATCGGGAACGGAAACAACGCCCACGTTTGGCTCAATGGTGCAGAAAGCGTAGTTTGCCGCCTGTGCACCTGCATTTGTGAGGGCGTTGAAAAGTGTGCTTTTACCAACGTTGGGAAGACCAACTATACCTAATTTCATATCATAACTTCCTTCTGAATTATTCGCCCAATATTTTATCACAATATAAAATGTATTGCAATATTAAGAACGTAAATATTGCGGAATAGTTTGTTTTTAATGCGAAAAAATAAGGGTGAGGTGATTTTTTGAATTTCAGAACCGATCTGGCGCTTGAACGTCGTGAAATGCTAAAGACCGATATCCCGGGTGTCAACGTGCGAAAAAAAGAAAACGACGAGTGCCTTACAACTATTATTGAGATTACCGACGAAAAGGCGGCAAAGCGCCTCGGGAAAGGTGTCGGCAGATACATTACGCTTGAAATGAACTCGTTTTCAGATGAAGCACCCGTTACCGACGGGCGATTGGATTCACTTGTTAAAAGCATCAGAAATCTTCTGCCCACGGGAGAGGGTACGGTACTTGTGGCGGGTGTGGGGAACCCTGAGCTGACGGCAGATGCACTGGGACCGATGACCGCATCCCATATCTTTGCAACACGCCATATTGATAAAAATCTAGAACAGAAAGCGGGGCTGGGTTCTTTGCGCCCTGTTGCGGCTGTTTCTACAGGTGTTCTCGGCAAAACGGGTATAGAATCCTCGGAATATATTGAATCAATCTGCAAGGCAGTTAAACCCGCCTGCGTTGTGACAATAGATGCCCTTGCGGCAGGAAGTGTGTCGAGGCTTGGTAACACCGTTCAGATGTCTGATACAGGCATCGCACCGGGCTCGGGAATCGGTAATGCCCGCAAGCGTATTGATGAAAAAAGCATAGGTGTACCTGTTATAGCTATTGGTGTGCCGACGGTTGTTGATGCAATTTCGCTGACGGCGGAGATTTCGGGTATCCCAAAGGATAAAATCAATGGTGAGCTTGATACGGATAATCTCATTGTTGCCCCCAAAGACATTGATTTGATAACTAAGAATGCAGCATATATTCTGGCGCTTGCTCTTAACTGTGCCCTGCAACCCACACTGACTCCTGAGGAAATATACGGTTTGATGTGATTTTTGCGGAATACCGCCCCCATTAATATCATAGCATTTAACGGGGAGGTGTTTCCTTGAATTCAAAATCACAAATCGTAAAAAATGTTCTGTGTGTTGCTGTATCCGTCGCCCTGATTTTGTTTACAGAATCGGGGAAAGAGGTTTTTGCAGAGGCTGTTGTGGGGATATGCAACAGCGTTTCAGCAATAGGTAAAGAGAATCTGTATATTAATATGCAAAGCACGGGTGCCGTTGTTGATATTTATAAAAATACGTTTTCGCCGGAGGGCTTCGGCGGCGGAGGATACTCGGGGACTCGGAATCAGACGTCCTCGGATATTGCCACGTTAAAGGCAGAGGCAGAGGCGATGTATAAAAAATTCAAGAAAAGCGGCACCATAAAGGAACAACACCTTGGCGGCGGTAACGTCAGCTACGGTGCTGTCAAGGTCAATAACCGAACAAATCAGAAAATTGACGTTCAGAAGCTTCTTAACAAAACGCCGTCTTACGGAAAAATCACGAAAGAACAGCCGTATATTCTCATATATCACACCCACACAACCGAGGGCTACGAGTTACTCGACAAGGGCTGGTATTCAGACGAATACAAATCCCGTACCGAGGACGAAAACCGCAATATGGTGAGGGTGGGGAAGGAGCTCAAGCTTCAGCTTGAAGAAGCGGGCTTCAAGGTTATTCACGATACGAAAATATACGACAAAAGCTACGACGGTGCCTACAGCAGGTCGCTGAAAAGTGTTGAAAAATATCTCAAAGAATATCCGTCAATAGTCCTCACGCTTGACGTTCACAGGGATGCTATTCATTATGACAATTCCGTGAAATGCAAGCCCACAGCCCTGATTAACGACAAAAAAGCCGCACAGGTTATGATAATCAGCGGGTGCGAGGGTAACGGCGTTTCCGGCTTCGAAAATTGGGAGAAAAACCTTGTTTTTGCCCTGTCTTTGCAAAATTCAGTCGAAGAAAAATATTCCGGACTGATGCGGCCCGTGTTCTTTTGCCACAGAAAATATAATATGAATGTTACCCCGTGTTCGTTGCTGTTGGAGTTCGGTACGGACGCCAATACTCTTGAGGAGGCGGTATATTCCGCATCACTTGTGGGCGAGGCACTGGGAGGAATGCTCAACGATAATTTATAGAGGTTTAATATGAGTGAGTTTGAAAAAGTCTTTAATAAATACACCGTAATAAGTGTTTTGTTGCTTGTGATAATTGCTGTTTCCTCTGTGGTTTTAACTATTTTTCTGAAGGGTGACGGCAATTTCTTTTCCGTTACCTGACAATCGGGAAAATAAAGGGGAATATATGCATTATTGCAAACGGTGTTTTTTGTTTATAAGTTATAAATTTTTGTAAAAATACTAAAATTCTATTGAAAAAACGAACTGTTTATTGTAAAATATTAGCAAATAAAGCTATTGTTCAAAGCACTAATCCTGCAATGGCTATATTTAGGAGTGAATCATTTGTCAGTAAAACTTAACACACGTTATCTTGAGGGCTTTGTTGACGCTTCAGACGTTAACGCAATCGCCCCCGAAGTTGATGCGGCGGTTGAGCTTCTTAATTCCCGCACAGGTGCAGGCAACGACTTTTTAGGTTGGCTTGATTTACCTGTCAATTACGATAAAGAAGAATTTGCACGCATCAAAAAATCAGCAGAAAAAATCCGTAACGACAGCGACGTGCTCGTTGTTATCGGTATCGGTGGCTCATACCTCGGCGCAAGAGCCGCTATTGAGTTTTGTAAATCACAAAACAGAAACTTGCTTGAAAAACCTCAAATTATTTTCGCAGGTAACACACTTTCCTCATCAGCACTTGCTGAGGCGGTTGCTCTCTGCCACGGTAAGGATTTTTCAGTAAACGTTATTTCAAAATCCGGTACAACTACCGAGCCCACAATTGCTTTCCGTGTTTTCAAAGAGCTTCTTGAGAAAAAATACGGCAAAGAAGAAGCGGCAAAGCGTATCTATGCCACTACCGACAAAGCAAGGGGTACTTTAAAAGAGCTTTCAGACCGTGAGGGTTATGAAACATTTGTTATCCCCGACGACGTGGGCGGCAGATATTCCGTTCTCACGGCGGTTGGTCTTCTTCCCATCGCAGTTGCAGGCATCGACATTGATGCAATGATGAAGGGTGCCGCAGATGCACGCTCAGATTTCGCTGAAGGCGACGTTAACACAAACGATTGCTACAAATATGCTGCAATGAGAAATATCCTTTACCGTAAAGGTAAATCTGTTGAAATGATGATTTCTTACGAGCCCGATTACACAATGATGAATGAGTGGTTCAAACAGCTTTACGGTGAAAGTGAAGGCAAAAACGGCAAGGGTCTTTACCCCTCATCCGCTGTTTTCTCAACAGACCTGCACTCCCTCGGTCAATATGTACAGGAGGGTGAAAGGGTAATGTTTGAAACTG
>JAZRPC010000076.1:0-3070 GCA_045649005.1 Acutalibacteraceae bacterium | reverse complement strand
GTTGAGGAATACCTTATTCGTGTTGAAAGCGGCTCTGCATTCAGCATGACAGCGGAAGAAAACTAAAGAGTAGGGGACGGTCTTGACCGTCCCGCCAAAAATCGTTATCTTGCGGGCGGGTCAAGACCCGCCCCTACTGGTGACTTGTATATACGAAAGGAAAATATTATGTCTAATAAGAAAATTGAAAACAACAAAAACGAAAAGCTTGTGAGTGTGTTTATTCCCAAGCAATCGAGAAACGACACAGAGAGATTCATTGCCGTTAACGGCGAGAGGATTCTTGTGCAGACGGGCAAAACCGTTGAGATACCCCAGCGCTTTGCCGAGGTTGTTAAAAACAGCGAGGAGATGGCTTCTGTTTCGGCGGCGTATATTGACGCCAATATCTCGCTTTGAGGAGGGGTTTTATGACTCTTTCAAAAATTATTGAGGAGTTTGACTCTCAACGGAAAAATCAAGTATCTCTTCAGCAGAAGCTTCGTTGGATTTCACAGCTTGATATGAAAATATCATCGCAGATTCTTGTGCCGAGAGGGGCAACGGGAATTTCGGGCTACGACGAGTCAACGCCCCTTTCAACCGTTGCGCTGGCACCCGAGGAATATAGCGAAATTTATACCCTTTACCTTAATTATATGCTTGATCTGATGAACGGCGAAACGGTGCGAAGCAACAATTTCGGTGCCCTTTTCAACAGGCTTTACGGGGAAATGCATGACTATCTCAACAGAAAAGCACCCATGAAAAATAATGCAAAAATTAAGGCGGGTGACGTGAATGTATAAGCCACGACTTACAGAGCTCCAGGGGAGCCGTGAAATTATCGGCGACTTTACGGGCTACAACAAAAATCCCGTTATCCCCGAAAACAGCTTTTATGACGAGAAAAATATGAGCCTTTCAGAGTACCCGTTGCTTTCGCCGAGAAATAAGAGGGCGTTTTTCAACGTGACGGGTGACGGACTTCAGGGACTTTTTTCCAAGTCAAAGCTAATCTACATAAATAACGGCAGCCTTTATTACGGCGGTGAAAGGGTTGAGGGGCTTCACTTCGCCGAAGCTGAAAAAAAGCGTCGGTTTGTTTCGATGGGGGCGTTGCTTCTTGTATTCCCCGACAAGGTGTATATAAACACCGCTGACCTTTCAGACTACGGTCCCCTCGAAGCATTTTTTGAAAGCGGCGAGGGGGCGGGTGTCACCGCCGCATTTTGCAAGGCGGATGGCGAGCTTTACGATGGCTACACCGTTGGGGGCGCTACACCGGAGCAACCGCAAAACGGTGATTTGTGGGTTGACACGTCGGTGACACCGAACGTTCTTCGCCAATATTCGCAAAGCCTTGGTGATTGGTTCGATATTGCCGCCACCTATGTGAAAATAATCGCACCGGGAATAGGCAGAGGCTTTAATAGCGACGACGGTGTGACGGTTGAGGGGCTTTCGGACTCACTTGACGGCAGCCACGTTATCACCCATTGCGGCGACGATTTTATTGTTGTTGCGGGTATAATCCCAAGCACAATTACTTCACACAATAATGTGAAGATATCACGCAGGCTCCCCGATATGGATTTTGTTACCGAAAACGGTAACAGGCTGTGGGGCTGCAACAGCGAGAAAAATGAAATATACGCTTCGAAATTGGGGGATGCGAAAAACTTTTTTTGCTACCGAGGTGTTTCAACAGACAGCTATGCCGTAACTGTCGGAAGCGACGGTGAGTTTACGGGGGCGGCTTCTTTCAGGGGCTACGTTCTGTTCTTTAAAGAAAACTGCGTTCACAAAATCTATGGTCAGAATCCGCCGTTTTCGGTGAGCACGTCATATATCCGTGGTGTGCAGAAGGGGAGCGAGGGCTCGCTTGTTATTCTCAATGAATCGCTTTTTTATAAGTCGCCGAACGGAATTTGTGTGTTTGACGGCGGCGTGCCCGTTGATGTTTCAAAAGCCTTGGGCGGCGAATATTTTACTGATGCTGTGGCGGGTGCTCTCGGTGACGTTTATTACATCTGTATGAGCGACAAAAACGGCGAGAGGGTGTTGTTCACTTTTGACGAAAACAAGTCACTCTGGAGCAAGCAGGATAAGGTTGACATCCGTGAGTTTGCAGCTCACAACTATAATCTCTATTTTATTGCAGATACGCCGAAGGGAAGGCGCCTTTGCCTTGCAGACGGCGAAAACCGATTTGGTAATTTTTCGGGTGAGCTTGCGGGCTATTCGGAGGAGGACGAGGTTTCGTGGATGGCGCAAACAGGTCTTTGGGGGCTTTCGGTGCCTGAAAATAAATATTATGCCTCGGTGATTTTTCGCCTTTGGGGTGAAAGGGGTGCGAGCTTTAAGGTTGAGGTGCAGACAAACTCCGACGGGGAGTGGGTTGAACAGCTGTCTGAAAGAATTGAAAAAACAGGCTCACTTGTTTTGCCCTTTACTCTGCCGAGGTGCGACCACCTGTCGTTGAGGCTCAGCGGCAAGGGCAGGGTGAAAATCTACAGCATAGCAAGAACGCTTCGGAAAGGGAGTGAGCTTGATGTATGATATGAATCTTTGTGTGCCCAACTTCAATTCACCCAAATACACCAACGAGAACAGGTTTCTGCTACTGAAAAACTATTTATATGAGCTCAACGATATGCTGGCTCTTGCTCTTTCTGAAAGCGAGAGTCAGGTGGTTGAAAGGGTAAGTCGGGCGGTGGAAAAGGGCAATGACACCGACAAGGAAATTCTCAGACTGAAAAAGGAAAGCCTTAATAAATTTGCGGAAATTAAAGATGAAATAATAAGAACGGCGGATGAAATCTGCACGGCGTACGCATCGGATATTGACGTGACACAGCGAGAGATTCTTGCAAGCGTGGGCAGAGAATACCTTGCAAAGGCTCAGCATGAAGAATACAAAAACAGCGTTGACACCGCTTTGAGCCAGACCTCAGACAGAATTGAGGTAACTGCCTCGGCAACGGAGAGCGTCACGACGGATTTTGAGGATTTCAAAAAGCATACCAATGCAGAAATAAAGCTTCAGGCAGATTCAATCCTTTCACAGGTGGAGAAAAACTTCACCACA
>JAZRPC010000075.1:0-11649 GCA_045649005.1 Acutalibacteraceae bacterium | reverse complement strand
GACTCAAGGTGTCCGAAAGGGCACCTTTTTGTTTTGTAAGCTATGGGGTGTCTAAATCACAAATCTGACGCACTCTGCACAAAAATCAAATTTATGAAATCAAGACATCCGGTAGGGTGTCTTGTTTTTATACCCAAACTTGCGTACCTCGTACGCTGCGGGGTTCGTAAAACAAAAAATCTGCACACTACAAATGTCCATGCGAAGTGAATAAGTGATATTGTGAGATAAGTCTCACAGTGATATTTTGGCTGTCAGCAAAGTGATATTGAAGCCTCCGGCTTCAGTTATATTATATTCGCCCTTAAACTGTCCGAAGGACAATATCACGATGCGAAGCATCATATCACTGCAAAGCAATATCACTCGCCGCAAGGCGAATATAACTGTGACACCTTTTTGGGGGTGTCTAAATCACAAGTAGTAATATGTTGCAAATTCTATTTGTTTATGGTAAATTAAGTTTGAGGTGAAAATGATGATAGCTTTAATTGATCTTGAAAATATAGGTAACAAAGGCTTCAAAGGGTTGGATAATTTATCTTCAAAAGACAGGGTTATTGTGTTTTATAAAGAAAATTCCACAGTATCAATAAAGGTTCTTGCAAAATACTGCAATTCAAAGATGCAAAAAGAATTTGTTTGTGTAAAAGAGTCAACAAAAAACGCTGTTGATTTTCAGATTGTAGCTTGTCTTGGAAAGCTCAGCTCTGAGTTGCCGGATGAAGAATTTTACGTGGTAAGCAATGACGGCGGCTTTGATGCGGCTGTTTCTTATCTCAAAGGATTTGGCAAGAAAATCAGCAGGAAATCGGATTTGGCATCTTGCAAAACAACTGCAAATGCAACAGTCGCAAAAGAAAAGGTTGAGGCAACCGTGCAAAGCGTTGCAGAATATGCCCCGAAATTTGCAGAAAAAGCAAATGAAATTGCAGACGTAGTAAACAAATATAAGACAAAGACCGCTATCAACAACAATCTTATGAAAATGTTTTCTTCTAAAGAGGTTGGCGAAATATTAAAATCTGTGAAGCCGTTGTTGGTTGGCAAAAACTAATAAAAATCAACATTTTTTGAAAAAACTTGTATATAAACCAAAAATGTGGTATTATACTTTAACAGACGTATTTTACTATGAAGTAGGTTTTTCTATGAAAGTAATCAGACAAAGTTTAGCTTCGGTTCTGTTTGCGGTTCTTGTTCATATAGGTATGTGTTTTGTTTATAACCACACCTATTATTCACCCGCATTTGATTTTGAAAACAGATACAACGGAGTTTTTTATTGGATTGTTCTTATATCCACGTATCTTGCAAGCTTGCTTTTGTATTATATTGCGGGTAGGCTTCGTAAAGGCAAGGGCAACAAAAATTTCGTTCTCGTAACA
This sequence comes from Acutalibacteraceae bacterium, assembly GCA_045649005.1. Classification (GTDB taxonomy): domain Bacteria; phylum Bacillota; class Clostridia; order Oscillospirales; family Acutalibacteraceae; genus DTU089. The sequence goes on along the minus strand of JAZRPC010000075.1, from coordinate 10,261 downwards.
CTGCTTCTTGCCAACGTGGTTTTGCTGATAATTGGTATGGTTTCGCTCTTCAAGCCCGACACCGCAGAAACGTATCAATTTATAAACGGCCCCATTTATATGTATTTCTTGCTGGTGAAGGATGCAACACTTTACATCACAATTCCCGTTATGATTGCGACGGCGTTGTTCCCCGTGTTCTTCTTTAAGCTCGGCTACACAAAGAAGCCCAGAACAAACAACGAAATTAAAATGGAAGATATCGAAATCAAAGAAGAAAAAGAGTTATAAAATATTTAAGCTCCGCAAGGTAAAACTTGCGGAGCTAATTTTTTATATTGACCCTTCATAGAAAGCGGTTTTAAACCACACGTTTTCAACCTCGAAGGATTTTTGGTTTAGGTAATTCAAGATTCCTGCATCGGTTTTGAAATCAAACTGCAGTTTGTATGAATACAGAAATTGTTTTTTGTAACCGCCGAACTCCTTGTTTTTTGCATTTGTGCCGTATTTACCGTCGCCGAGAAGCGGGTTACCGAGGTGCGAAAATGAAGCACGTATCTGGTGAGTTCTTCCCGTGAGGAGCTCAATCTCTACTAAAGAAAGACCGCCCTTGTAATCAAGCACGTTGTATTTTGTGGCGATTGCCTTTGATTTGTCGGTTGATTTCTCGCTGATATAAACACGATTCTGCTTTTCGTTTTTTTCAAGAAAGCCCTCGATTATGCCGCTTGGCTTTTTTAATTTGCCGATTGCCACACAAAGATAAAACTTATGTATTTCACGGTTTTTTAGTTTTTCGTTGAGCACACGCAGACTTTCAGCGTTTTTTGCCGCAATTATTATACCCGAGGTGTTTCTGTCGATTCTGTTGACAAGTGCGGGGGCGAAGGATGCTTCTTTTTCAGGGGCGTATTCACCCTTTTCGTAAAGGTAACGCTTTACACGTGTTATTGCCGTGTCGGTGTAGTTGCCCTCGTCAGGGTGGGAGAGGATTCCCGTGGGCTTGTCAATAAGAAGTATATTCTCATCCTCGTATACTATATTAATATTCTTACCCGCATTGAGAAAATCATATTTTGGTGTGGTTTTCTCGAAAAACTCGTCGTTGATATACATTGAAACAACGTCGTTTTCACAAAGTCGGTAAGATATCTCGCTACGCTTGTTATTAACCTTTATGCGTTTACTGCGTATATATTTATACATCAGCGATTGCGGTAACAACGGCACGGATTTTGAGATGTATTTATCAAGTCGCTGACCTGCGTCGTTTTTGTTGATTATAAATTCTTTCATTTGCTTTTCAACTCCGCAGCGATGCTCTCCAGCTTTTTGAATCTTCTGCTCACGGCTGAGCGTGAAAGCGGCGGATTCATAGCCTTGCCGACTTCATCAAGAGATAAGTCGGGGTTTTCAAGTCTAAGTGTGCAAAGCTGTGCAAGGTCCTCTGTCATATCCTCTAACCTGATTTGTTTGAGTATTTCTTCAATAACCTCTGATTGCTTCAGCGCGGCGGCGACAGACCTTGCAAGGTTAGCGTTTTCAAAGTTTGCACGGCGGTTGATTCGATTTTTTAAATCCTTTTCTGCACGGGTTTGCATAACCTGAAGAAAAGCACTGTCTGCACCCATTATGCCGATGAAATTCTCTATTGCCTCCGCCACCTTGCTATAGACAATGTAGCTGTTGTTACGCAATAAACGCTTTGATGGCAAGCCGATGTCTTCAATAACCTGCATAAGGTCGTCGCAAAGCTTTGCCTTCTGAACGCTGAATTCAATGTGATAATCCTTTGTGGGGTCGGTAATGCTGCCGCAAACGAGAAATGCACCCCTGAGGAATGCACGTGAACAGCAATCATCGTTGCTTTGTTCAAGGTTTGAAAGATTTATTCTGAGAACAAGCTCTTTTCCGGTGTAGCCGAAAAACTCAAGAATTTTGAGCCTGTCTGCACGGTCGGGCACGGTTATTTTATAGTTACCTGCCTTTGTCTCGGTGGTCGTCGGGGTGACACCTGTTAAATCACGTATGCCTGCCGCATAATGCTCGGCAACACATTTTGTTTCGGTCATCAACGAGATTTCTCTCAGGTTGAATGCCCTGCCGAAAAGAAGCATACCGAAAGCCTCTGCCTTTGAGCAACAGGCAGAGGGTATAACCTTGGTGAGTTCTTCTTTAACATCTGTGGAAAATGACATAATTACCTCAATACTATAACTTCCGGCTCAAGAAGAACGCCGGTTTCGGTTTCAACTGTTTTTTGTATGAAATCAATAAGCTCCAGTATATCAGCGGAGGTTGCACCGCCCCTGTTGATAACAAAACCTGCGTGCTTTTCGCTGACCTGTGCACCGCCGATTGATTTCCCTTTAAGGTTGCATTGCTCAATAAGGGCTCCTGCAAAATAACCCTCGGGGCGCTTGAAGGTGCTGCCCGCACTGGGGTATTCAAGGGGCTGCTTTGTCTTTCTTCTGTTAAGAAAATCGTCCATAGCATTTTTTATATCGGTTTTATCGGCTTTTTTGAGCTGTATTTTTATTTCTGCAATAATGCAACCGTTCGTTTTATATGCAGAATGCCTGTATGATAAATCGGCTTCGCTTACGGGGATTGTCACCGTTTCAAGCTCCGGAGTGATATGCGTGACGTGAGTGAGCACATCTTTAATTTCACCACCGTATGCGCCGGCATTCATATAAACTGCACCGCCGCAGGTTCCGGGGATGCCGTACGCAAACTCAAGACCGCTGAGAGAGTTTTCTAATGCGAACTTGCAAAGTGTCACAAGCTTTGTTCCCGCAGAACAGGTGATGACACCGTCATCCTCAAGAGTTATCTGCGCCATAGCATCGCCGATTTTTACGACGATTTTGTCGAGTCCCTCGTCGGGCGCCAACACATTTGTGCCATTTCCGAGAATAAGGTAGGGTAATTCTGATTCCTTAATCAAACTGAAAAGGGGTGCAAGCTGTGAAACCGAGGTCGGCTCTATTAATAAAGGGCAGGCGCCCCCTGTTTTGAAGGAGGTGTGTGAAGAAAGTGCTTCATTAACACTTACCCTACAGCCCAGGGCGGCTGCCTTCTTTGAAATATCGGAGAAAAGATTAGCTTTATTTATGTTAATCACCGTCATTCGTCAAGTAATGCTGCACCGATTATGCCTGCGTCATTTCCGAGAGCAGCGGGGAGAAGCGTAGCCTTTTTGTCTGCATAAACGCTGTAACGCTCAGCTTTAACAATGTCACGGATAGGCTGAAGAATTTTTTCACCCTGACCGCTGATGCCGCCACCGATGCAAACGATTTCGGGCTGAAGTGCGTTGATGACGTTTGCAAGACCGATTGATACATAGTAAAGGTATCTGTCAACAACAGCCTTTGCTATAGCGTCGCCCTTGTCGAGAGCTTCAAAAATAGAGCGGCCGTCAACCTTGTTAAGGTCACCCTCGCAGGTTTCCCACAAAAGGCTGTCACGGTTGCCTTCCATTGCTTCAACAGCCTGTGAAACAAGTGCTGTTGCAGAAGCGTATTTTTCCCAGCAGCCCTTTCTGCCGCAGTTACAGGGGATGCCGTCAACGTTAATAACCATATGACCCATTTCGCCGCCACAATAATTGCTGCCACGGTAGATTTTGCCATCGATAATGATACCGCTGCCGACGCCTGTGCCGAGAGTTACCGCAACGAAGTTTTTAACGCCGTTGCCACAGCCTGCGACTGCTTCGCCGAGAGCGGCGGCATTTGCGTCGTTTTCAAGGTAAACGGGCTTGCCGAGTCTTTCTTCAAGCATCTGCTTTGCGGGCACGTTGTGGAATTTAAGGTTGTTTGAAAATTCAATTGCGCCGGTATCCTTGTTCACTGAGCCGGGGGTACCGATACCTACTGATTTGATATCATCATAAGAAATGCCTGCATCTGCAATAGCCATATCAACAGCTTCTTTGATGGAGTCAAAAATTTCTTCTGCGGGGCGGGGAGCACGGGTTTTAACCTTACCTCTGCCCACTATTTTATAGTTTTCGTCAATAATGCCTGTTGCAATATTTGTTCCGCCTAAATCTACACCAATTCTGTACATAATTATTTCTCCTTTAATTATTAAAATTCACCCATTCCGAGTTGTTGCATAAGTTCCTTTGCCGCATTGTAGCCCAATTTTTTCTGACGGTTGTTCATAGCGGCGATTTCAATGATGATAGCAAGGTTTCTACCGGGCTTTACGGGTACCGTTGTTGAAGGGATGTTTATACCCAGGATTTCGGTGTATTCATCTTCAAGACCCAGTCGGTCGTAGACCTTTTCGCTGTCCCAGTGCTCAAGCTGAATTACCATATCGATTTTTTCTGTGAGCTTAACTGAGCCGACACCGAAGATGTTTCGTGCATTTACAATGCCGATGCCTCGGAGCTCGATGAAATGTCGGATGTTGTCAGGCGCTGAGCCCACAAGTGTTTTTGAAGAAACACGCTTGATTTCAACGGCATCGTCTGCAATAAGACGGTGACCACGTTTTATGAGCTCAACTGCAGTTTCGCTTTTGCCGACACCGCTGTCGCCGAGGATGAGAATACCTTCACCATAAACCTCAACCATAACACCGTGGCGGGTGATGCGTTCTGCAAGCTCAGTGCCGAGATATGAAATCAGCGTTGCCATTATCTGCGAGGTTACCTCGTTGCTTTTAAGGAGTGGAACCTCGTGCTTGCGTGCGTATTCCACCATCAATTCGGGAATTTCAATTCCTCGGGTAATGACGGCGGCGGCAGGCTTGTAGCTGAAGAATAAATCTAATCTCTCACGCTGAGTTGCTTCGTCAAGCTCTCTTAAATAATCCATTTCGGCAAGGCCGATGAATTCTACACGCTCTCTGTCAAAGTGTTTTTCATAGCCGGCAAACATAAGACCCGGTCTTGTAACGTCCTGTGAACGTATGACCAGCTCTTCTGCGGGCTTGTCGGGAAGGTAAATAACTTCGAAGCTGTGCGCTTTTATGACTTTATCAAGCTGAACAGAGTATTTGCCACCCAAAACAGCATACCCCCTTATTATAATGTATAATAAGCACATTATAGAACAATTTTTTCGATATGCCAATATCTAAATTAAAAAAAGTTATACAATTTATATATTATGGGCACAGTTGATTGAATTTTTTCTTTGTTTGTGATATTATTGCTGGTGTGAAGGGCTTTGGATCATTGCGAAAAAATATTTTCAATTCTATTGACAATCGGAAAAGCCTGTGCTATAATGCCTGTACCTCTCAAAGAGGGTTCTTTTTTTGTGCCCTGATTTTAGCACATCGAAAGAATCTGATTCGGCAAGTTCGGGGATACGCTCCGTTCACCGGCGAGAGGGAGGCTAATCAAAAATTGGAGGTGCCGTTAATGAGAGTAAAAATCACACTTTCCTGCACAGAATGTAAACAGCGTAATTACAACACTATGAAGGAAAAAAAGAACAACCCTGACAGGTTGGAGATGAAAAAGTACTGCAGATTCTGCAAGAAACACACTCTCCACAGAGAGACAAAGTAAGGAGGTAGCGTAATGGCAGACGAGAAAAAAATTGTCGCTAAAGAAAATGCCTCTGACGCTGCAAAGTCCGCAAAGAAGGAGAAAAAAGAGCCTTCCAGATTTTCACCCAAGCGTATCGGTAAAGGTATTGCCCGCTTCTTTAAAGACCTTAAAGGTGAAACAAAGAAAATTGTTTGGCCCGGTCGTAAGATGGTAATCAAAAGCACCGGTATCGTACTTGCTGCAATCCTTGTTATTGGTGCAGGTATCTGGCTTATTGACTTTGCTGTTTCCGGCGCAATCACCGGAGTTAACGAGATAGCATCACACACGGAAGCTACAACAGAAGCTCCTACCGAAAAAGAAGACAAAGAAGATGCTGCTGACGAGGAAAAGGATTCAAAAGACGAATCCAAAAAAGCTGACACGGCTGAATAATTCCGAGCACTACTAAAAAATCAAGTATTTTCGGAGGTTTACAATGGCTGCTGAAGCAAGATGGTATATAATCCACACTTATTCAGGTTATGAGAATAAGGTTGCGGAGAATATCGAAAAATTCGTTGAAAACCGCAAGATGCACGATAAAATCCTTGGTGTGTGCATTCCTCTTGAAAAGGTTGTTGAGGTCAGAGATGACAAAACAGTCGAAGTTGAGAGAAAAATGTTCCCCGGCTACGTTATCGTTAAGCTTGCTGTTGAATACAGCGACAAAGAGGGCGAAGAAAACGTTCTCAAAGTTCCCGATGAAACATGGCACGCAATCCGTTACACACGTGGTGTAACAGGCTTCGTAGGCCCCGATGGCAGACCCGTTCCTCTTACTGAGGATGAAATCCGCCGCTTCGGTGTTGAAGAGGTTGAATCTTCTGATTCTAACATTGCAAGAACAGTTACAGAGGTTGCATACGAGGTCGGTGACCTTGTCACAATCACCGATGGCCTCATGGAAGGTAACTCAGGTGTTGTTGAAGCAATCGACACAGAAAACAACACTGTTCGTGTCATCATTTCGTTTATGGGTAAAGAAGCCCCTGTTGAGTTAGCTCTCAATCAGGTAAAAAGAGCGATTGATTAATCGCAGTTAATTTGGTAACCAGCGGTATATCCGCTGTTATATGCGGCGCAAAGCGCTGCGTGTGGGAGGAGTAAGGCGAGCTCTTATTCCGCCATACCACGAATTTTGGAGGTGCAAAAAATGGCTCAAAAGGTTGTAGGTTTAATTAAATTGCAGATTCCCGCCGGTAAAGCAACCCCGGCACCCCCCGTTGGTCCTGCATTAGGTCAACACGGTGTAAACATCATGGGATTCACAAAAGAATCCAATGAGAGAACAAAGGACGACATGGGTCTTATCATTCCTGTTGTTATCACAGTTTACGCTGACCGTTCTTTCAGTTTTATCACAAAAACTCCGCCTGCTGCTGTTCTTATTAAGAAGGCTTGCGGTATCGAAAGCGGTTCGGGTGTTCCGAATAAGACAAAGGTTGCAACAATTACCGGAGAGCAAGTAAGAAAAATCGCAGAGCAGAAAATGCCTGATCTTAACGCTGCTGATATTGATTCTGCTATCTCAATGATCGCAGGTACAGCACGTAGCATGGGCGTTACTGTTGTTGATTGATGCTCCCGGGTGGGAGGTAAATCCGATTTAACCACTCTATAGGGAGGAAATTTAATTATGAAACATGGTAAAAAATATGTAGAGAGCGCAAAGCTCGTTGACAGAGCAAAGCTCTACGAGGTTGCAGAGGCTCTCGAACTTGCAGCAAAAACTGCAAGCGCTAAATTCGATGAAACAATTGAAATGCATATCCGTCTTGGTGTTGACTCCCGTCACGCTGACCAGCAGGTTAGAGGCGCTGTTGTTCTTCCCAACGGAACAGGTAAAAATGTTCGTGTAGCGGTTTTCGCAAAGGGCGACGCTGCTGAAGCTGCAAAAGCAGCAGGTGCAGACATCGTTGGCGATATGGATCTTCTTGAAAAGATTCAGGGCGGCTTCATGGATTTCGATGTTTGTATTGCAACACCCGATATGATGGGTCTTGTTGGTCGTCTCGGTAAGGTTCTCGGTCCCCGTGGTCTTATGCCTTCACCCAAAGCAGGTACAGTTACTCCTGACGCTGCAAAGGCTGTTGAAGAAGCAAAGGCAGGTAAGATTGAATACCGTCTTGACAAAACAAACATCATTCACTGCCCCATCGGTAAAGCTTCATTCGGTGGCGAAAAGCTCACAGAGAATGCTATGGCTCTCCTTGATGCAGTTATCAAAGCAAAACCCGCAGCAACAAAGGGTACTTACATCCGTTCATGCGTAGTTGCATCAACAATGGGTCCCGGCGTTCGTGTTAATGCTGCAAAGCTTACAGGCACAGCTTCAAACGAAGATTAAAAAAGTGCTTGACATACCTCTTTTGGTGTGTTACAATATCAAAGCTGTTCTTAAGACAGCAGGTGCAAATTTGTTTAATGGTCCTATCCGCCTGCCGAGGAATGCATTTATACTGATATTTTATGTATTGTGTATCTATGCCCTTCTCGTGCTATGCGGGAAGGGTATTAATATTTAACCAAAGAGCAAAAAGGCAATTTATAATTTATTCGGAGGTGAATTAGTTTGCCAAGTGCTAAGATTTTAGAAGCTAAAAAAGCAGAAGTTGCTGCAATCGCTGAGAGACTTCAGGGTGCATGTGCAGGTGTCCTCGTTGACTATAAAGGTATCAACGTTGCTGATGACACAGCTCTCCGTAAAGAACTCCGTGAAGCAGGTGTTGAGTACACAGTTACAAAGAACACAATGATCGAGCTTGCTATTAAAGGTACAGAGCTTGAAGGTCTTTCAGACGCTCTCGCAGGTACTACAGCTATCGCAACATCTAAGGATGATTACGTTGCTGCTGCAAGAATCCTTGCTAAATTTGCTAACACTCACAAAAACTTCAGCATTAAGACAGGTTTCCTTGATAACGAGGTTATCTCTCTTGAAAAGGTTGACAGCCTTGCAAAACTTCCTTCAAGAGAAGTATTGCTTGCTACAGTTCTCAGTGCGTTCAACGCACCTATCGCATCTTTTGCTCGTGCAGTACAGGCTATTGTTGACAAGGATGGCGAAGCAGCACCAGTTGCTGAATAATTAAAAAATAATCTTATAAAATATTTAGTTTAAAATTTGGAGGTAAATTACCATGGCATCAGAAAAAGTTATGGCAATCGTTGAAGAACTTAAGGTTCTTACAGTTCTTGAGCTTTCAGAGCTCGTTAAAGCAGTAGAAGAGGAATTTGGCGTATCTGCAGCAGCTGCAGTAGCAGTAGCAGCTCCAGTAGCTGGCGCAGCAGCAGCTGAAGAAAAGACAGAATTCGACGTTGAACTTACAGACGTAGGTGCAGAAAAGATTAAGGTTATCAAGGCTGTTCGTGAAGTTACAGGTCTTGGCCTTGCTGAAGCTAAAGCTGTTGTTGACGGCGCACCAAAAGTACTTAAGGAAGCTGCTTCTAAGGAAGATGCAGAAAGCATCAAAGCTAAGCTTGAAGAAGTTGGCGCAAAAGTTACTCTTAAATAATTTAAGAAAAACTGATTTAATCCCATTTCCTTGTGAAATGGGATTTTTTTTGGAAATATTATCAAATTGTTAATTTTGTAAAATATAGTTGAAATAGATTTTGCGTTGTGATATAATTATCTGGTAAAATATTTAGGAGGTGCACGTATGGATTTTGCAGCTATTTTGGAATATGTAAAGGCTATTATTTCAACAGAAGATTTTTGGGAAACAATTAATGGTTTCTTAAAGATTATCGGCGAACTTGCTGGCACAATTTTCCAGTAATGAGAAGTATAGTAGTGCAAAAGGTGTGTTCTGTCACACCTTTTTCTTTGAGGTGATAATGCTATGAAAAAATATATTACATTAACGGTTGTTGCAATTTGTGTTTTATTACTTATGGTAGGTTGTTCAAACGATAAGACTGATGATAATGGAACAAATGAAACAATCAGCTTTCCTGTAAATAGTTGGAGTGATGAATATCCATCTGATTATTATGAAGATTTAAATCAGGATTTACAGGAAACTCCATCAGAAGGAAATAATTTAAATAACAACTTATCAGGAAATCTGAATAATAACCAGAATAATAATCTGAATAATAATCAGAATAATATAGGAAACAACTCAAACAGTAATCAGAATGTTAATACTACAGCTCCTAATCAATCTAATAATCAGACTCCAAGCATCCCTAACAATCCGTTTATAAGCAATGAAGATATTTCAAAGCTTGAAAATAGTGAGGCAGAGGTTTATTTCTCAGACAATCCTAATAACAAGTACATATCTAAGATTGTCAATAAGTATGGTTCTAACCCGGATAATCTTATTGCATTAATTAAGGTTAATGCAACATTCCCAAGTGGTATGGTTCTTGAGTTTTCAGGTAAAAGAGATTCAAATGGTGAACTTGTTATGACATACCAGGAATTAAAGTATGTTTATAATATTGATGATAGTAAAGGAACAATTGTCAAAGCAAGTAAAAACGGTGTAGGCAATGATGGTATCAGTGTAATTGAAAGTAAAATTACATTTGTATTGATGGAAAATTATTTCTGTCCTAATTTACCTAACCTTAAAGCCAATAAACGTTATCCAGAATAATATTGAACAGTAGATAATACATGTTATTATCTACTGTTTTTTTATTGCATTAAAACAAGATATATGATAAGATTAATTTGGTAATATATTGTGAAATGAGGGAATTGTT
>JAZRPC010000074.1:0-9923 GCA_045649005.1 Acutalibacteraceae bacterium | reverse complement strand
CTGCGGTGCAGAGGTTCAGAAGGGTAATGCTCCCGAAGAAAGAAAGCTTCAGAGACTTTTCAGAAATAAAGAAGCAACAAGAATGATTAAACGTTGTAACGACTTCGGTGCAGGCGGCGTTTCGGTTGCTATCGGTGAGCTTGCAGACGGTCTTGAAATCGACCTTAATGCAGTTCCCAAAAAGTATGAAGGTCTTGATGGTACAGAGCTTGCTATTTCCGAATCACAGGAAAGAATGGCTGTTGTTATCGAAAAAGAAAACGTTGAAAGATTCCTCGAGCTTGCGGCAACAGAAAACCTTCAGGCTTGCCCCGTTGCAAAGGTAACAGAACAGGCAAGACTTGTTATGCATTGGAACGGCAAGGTTATCTGCGACATCAGCCGTGATTTCCTCAACTCCAACGGTGCAGATAAGCACGTTGACGTTGCAACAGCAAAGCCGGAAAGCTACGATAAAGAAATCAGCGGTAGCTTCACAGAAAATATGAAGGCTATGGCAGATGACCTTAACATCTGCTCAAAGCGTGGCCTTTCAGAGCGTTTTGACTCAACTATCGGCGCCGGAACAGTTCTTATGCCCTTCGGCGGTAAAAATCAGCTCACTCCCATTCAGGCAATGGTGCAGAAGATTTCCGTTGAGAAAAAACACACAGACGATTGCTCTCTTATGTCTTGGGGCTACAACCCCTTCATCACAGAAAAGAGCCCCTATCACGGTGCATATCTTGCAGTTGTTGAATCAGTTTGTAAGCTTATTGCAACAGGTGCAAAGTTTGAGGACGTTTACCTCACATTCCAGGAATACTTCGAAAGAGTTGGTAAAGACAGCAAGCGTTGGGGCAAACCCCTTGCAGCTCTTCTCGGTGCATTTAAGGCACAGAAAAACCTTGGTATCGGTTCAATCGGCGGCAAAGACTCAATGAGCGGTACATTCGAAGACCTCGATGTTCCTCCCACACTCGTATCCTTCGCAGTTACAACCGAAAAGGTTAAGGATATTGTTTCGCCCGAATTCAAAAAGGCAGGTAACAAGGTTTACCTTATTACTCCCGATTTTGATGAAAACGGACTTCCCGAAACAGCATCTCTTCTCAAAGTCTTTGACAGAGTTTGTGCTCTTCTTCGTGAGGGTAAGGCAGTTTCCTGCTACACACCCGGTATGGGCGGGATTGCAGAGGCTGTTATGAAAATGGCATTCGGTAACGGCTTCGGCTTTGAGTTTGACTCTGCCGTAACTGTTGCAGATATGTTCAAATATAACTATGCAACATTCCTTGTAGAAGCTGTTGAGGATATTGCAGACGCAACATTTATCGGTACCGTTACTGAAAATGCAGTGTTCGCATATGGTGCAGAAGCACTTGATTTGACAGACGTACTCGGAATTTACGAGGATAAGCTCGAAAGCGTTTACAGCTGTAACATTCCCGATACAAATACGCCTGTTGAGAATTTCTCATTCACAGGAACCGAGCGTAAGGCTCCCGCAATCAAGGTTGCAAGACCAAAGATTCTTATCCCGGCATTCCCCGGCACAAACTGTGAATTTGACAGTGCAAAGGCTGTTCGTGATGCAGGCGCAGAGCCCGAAATCATTGTTATCAAGAACCGCTCATCAGCAGATATTACTGCAAGCGTTGAGGAGTTCTCAAGAAAGCTCAAGGATGCTCAGATGGTATTTATTCCCGGTGGCTTCTCCGGTGGTGACGAGCCCGACGGTTCTGCAAAATTCATCACAGCTTTCTTCCGTAACGCAAACGTCAAGGACGGGGTTACAGACCTTCTTGAGAACCGTGATGGTCTTATGTGCGGTATCTGTAACGGCTTCCAGGCTCTCATAAAGCTCGGCCTTGTTCCCTACGGTAAAATTATTGACACCGATGAAAATTGCCCCACTCTCACATACAACACAATTGCACGCCACCAGTCAAGAATTGTAAGAACAAGAATTGCATCTAACAAATCTCCCTGGCTTGCACTTACAGAGGTGGGCGATATCTACAACGTTCCGATTTCTCACGGTGAGGGTCGTTTCCTTGCAAGCGAAGAGCTTATCAGAAAACTTGCAGAAAACGGACAGATTGCAACACAGTATGTTGACCTTGAGGGCAACGCAACAGTTGATGTTCACTTTAACCCCAACGACTCTATGTTTGCTATTGAGGGTATCACTTCACCCGATGGCAGAGTCTTTGGTAAAATGGGTCACAGCGAGCGTATCGGCGACGGACTTTATAAGAATGTTTCCGGTAACTACGACATTCAGATGTTCAAGGCTGCTGTTAAATATTTCAAATAATATAAAACGAGCGTGTCCTCACGGACACGCTCGTTTATGTAATGGCGATTTTATTTTAAAATACCCAAGCCTTCAAGAAGGATTTTTAAGCCTAAAAGAATCAGCACGGCACCGCCGGCAAATTCTGCCTTGGATTTGTATTTTGTTCCGAAAATGTTACCGATTTTAACACCTATTGCGGAAAGCGTCATAGTAATTACACCTATCATCGCAAATGCAATATAAACGAACCAATCGGGCTCAAAGTCTGTGAATGCGAAGCTGACACCAACTGCGAGAGCATCAATGCTTGTTGCAATAGCCATACCGAGCATAGCCTTTGCGCCAAGAGAGCAGTTAACGCATTCTTCCTCTTTCGACAGGGATTCTTTTATCATATTTGCACCGATAATTGCAAGAAGAACAAAGGCAATCCAATGGTCGATAGAGGTTATTTTATCTGCAAACGTGCTACCTAAAAGGTAGCCGACAAGAGGCATCAAGCCCTGAAAAGAGCCGAACCAGCAACCGACTATCAAACAGCTTTTGATGTCGATTTTTTTAAGAGCCAGACCCTTGCACAGTGCTACCGCAAAAGCATCCATAGAAAGGCTTATTGCTAAAAGGATTATTTCTGAAATACCCATATTTTTCTCCGTATTATTTTTCGAAAATTATATACCAAACACCATTCAATGTCAACAAAGTAACTGTTACATTTGCCGAATTTACGCAAATTCGTTGCTTTTGGTGATTTTTTTCTGTATTATATTAATGTATATATAACTTATAGACAAAACTTTACAGAGGTTTAAAAATGACTGAAGAAAATATTGTTGAAGAAGCTGTTGAAGAGCTTGTATATGACGACGGACCCACCTCGGTTTATGTGAAAAGAAGGTTCCCGTTCAATTTGCTTTGCGGTAAGCTAACAAAAAAGAAAGTGCTTTGTGCCTTTGCAATTATTATTGCGGTGTCATTAATCTTTGATTTTCTGGCGGCTATGGTTTTTTGTAACTCGATGCTTTCAAAGGGCGGTTCGAAATCATTTTACAACTACCTTTACGGTGAAAACGGTCTGAATATCAAAAAAGAGGATTCGGATTGGCTCAGCGAAAAATCCGAAAGTGTGTTTATTGAAACTGAAAACGGCGAAAAGCTTCATGCGTTAAAAATCAAAAACACAAAACCCACCAACGCATATATCGTTATTTGTCACCAATACGGTGAAAGCTCCCTTTCAATGGGCGAATATGCCCGCCATTTCTATGAATTGGGATTTAATTTGCTATTGCCGGATTTGCGTGGCCACGGTAAAACAGAGGTAAAAAACACCTCAATGGGTTGGGATGACAGGCTTGATATAATAGCTTGGTGCAACGAAATAATAAAAGCGGATGAAGGTGCAAGAATTATCCTTTTCGGTGTTTCATTGGGCGGAACAGCCGTCGCAATGACAGCGGGTGAGGAGTTGCCACAGAATATCCGTGCCGTCATAGCTGACAGTTGCTATTCCTCTGTCTGGGATTTGGCAGGCTGTTATCTGGATTCTGTTCCCATTGTGCCCACGTTCCCTGTACGAAATATGGCTTCTGCAATGTGCAAAAGCAAAATGGGTTGGGATTTCAAGAGTGCCGACACAACCCTGCAGGCGGTGAAAACAGACGTGCCTGTTCTTTATATCCACGGCGAAAATGATGAATCCGTTCCCATAATTCAGAGCAACGATATTTTCGAGGTTTGCTATGCAAAGGGTGCAGACCAATTCATAGTGCAAAACGGCACCCACGCCCGAAATCTTCATACGGATTCAGAAAAATATTGGGGCGAAATAGATTTATTTATACTTAATTATATTGGTCTTTAAAAAACTCTTGACAAATAAATATTACTCTGTTATAATGCTCAACTGTAAAGTTAAACATCTTTACAGTTGAGCGATTCTTTTAAAGAAAGGAGAGGCATTATGGCTAAAAACCTCGATGTGGTTTTGCTTGCTGATTTTTATGGCGAAATGCTCACAGAAAATCAGAGAAAGTTCATAGAATACTACTATAACGACGACCTCTCTCTTTCCGAAATAGCTCAGAATGAAGGCATAACAAGACAAGGTGTACGTGATGCGGTAAAGCGTGCCGAAAGTCAGCTTTTCGATATGGAAAAGAAGCTGGGCTTTGCAGAGCGCACACGCCGTGTTAACGAGGCTCTTGAGGTTATCAAATCAAGTGTTGAAGCAATCAACACATACAATATGAACGTTTCTTTATCAAGAGAAGTGAATGATGAAGTTGTCCGTGTAAGGTCAGTCATCAGTTCGCTCGACGAATAGGAGGTCGTGCTGTGGCTTTTGAAGGTCTTTCAGACAGACTCGACAGTGCCTTTAAAAAATTAAAAAGCAAAGGCAGTCTTACGGAGGCTGATGTCCGTGATGCCATGCGTGAAGTGCGACTTGCGCTTCTCGAGGCTGACGTTAACTACAAGGTAGCAAAGGACTTCACCAAAACCGTTACAGAGCGTGCAATCGGTGCAAAGGTTATGGAAAGCCTTACCCCTGCGCAGATGGTTATAAAAATCGTTAACGAGGAGCTAACCGCTCTTATGGGTGGCACTCAGGCAAGGCTTGCCTCTGCACCCCATCCGCCAACGGTTGTTATGATGTGCGGTCTTCAGGGTTCAGGTAAAACAACCCATAGCGCAAAAATTGCGTTAAAGCTCAAGGAACAGGGTCACAGACCCTTGCTTGTTGCCTGTGACATTTACCGTCCTGCCGCTATCAAGCAGTTGCAGGTTGTCGGTGAGCAGATTGGTGTGCCTGTTTTCGAAATGGGCACGGAAAACCCCGTTAAAATTGCTTCTGAAGCAATCAAGCTCGCTAAAGACAACGGTTATGATTACGTATTTTTAGACACTGCAGGCCGTCTTCATATTGATGAACAGCTTATGCAGGAGCTTAAAGATATCAAGGCAAGTGTCAAACCCCACGAAATTCTGCTTGTTATTGACTCCATGCTGGGTCAGGATGCAGTTACCGTGGCTTCTTCGTTCAACGAAGCCTTGGGAATCGACGGTCTTGTTCTTACAAAGCTCGATGGTGACACACGAGGCGGTGCGGCTCTTTCCGCAAGAGCAGTTACCGGCAAGCCCATTAAGTTCATCGGTATCGGTGAAAAGCTGGGTGACCTTGATGTTTTTCACCCCGACAGAATGGCAAGCCGTATTCTCGGTATGGGCGACGTTCTTTCTCTTATCGAAAAGGCTGAAACAGCCCTTGACGAGAAAAAGGCAGAACAGCTCGAAAAGAAGCTTCGTGAAAACAAGCTTGACCTCAACGATATGCTTATGCAGTTTGAGGAAATGAAAAAAATGGGTCCCATGAAGGACATCATCTCTATGATTCCCGGTATCGGCAAAAAGCTTAAGGATACCGATGTGGACGACAAGCAAATCGATTATACAATGGCGATTATCCGTTCAATGACAATGAAGGAACGTGAAAATCCCGATATAATAAACCCCTCCCGCAAGCGCAGAATTGCCGCAGGCTGTGGTATGAAGGTTGAAGACGTCAACAGGCTTCTTAACCAGTACCGCTCAATGCAGAAGCTCTACAAGCAGCTCAACGGCAAAGGCTCCAAGAAAATGATGAAGCGTATGCAACGTATGGGTATGGGCGGCGGTATGCCGGGCGGAATGGGTGGCATGGGCGGTTTCCCAATGTAAAAAAGCCCTTTCAGTAAGTCTTTAAACACAATGTGTTTAATATAAATCAGTTTATTATTAATAACTTTTCGGAGGTAATTAAAATGGCAGTAAAAATTCGTCTTCGCCGTATGGGCGCAAAAAAGGCACCTTTCTATCGTGTAGTTGTAGCTGATTCACGTTATCCTCGTGACGGCCGCTTCATTGAAGAAGTTGGTTACTACAACCCCACAACAGAGCCTGCAGAGGTTAAAATCGATGCAGAAAAGGTTACAAAATGGATTCAGAACGGTGCTCAGCCCACTGATACTGTTCGTGCTCTTCTCAAGAAGCAGAATATCATTAAGTAATTAAGGTGGCTACAATGAAAGAATTACTCGAGACAGTTGCTAAGGGGCTTGTTGATGCTCCCGAAGCAGTCGAGGTTACCGTTGACGAACCCAATGAAGAGGGTGTTGTTGTTTACCATCTTCACGTCGGCCCCGATGATATGGGCAGAGTAATCGGCAGACAGGGCAGAATAGCCAAAGCTATCAGAACTGTTATGCGTGCGGCTGCAATTCGCAGAGATGTTAAGGTTCAAGTCGATATTGACTGAGAAAGGAAAAATGGGCTGGTTTCAGCCCATTTTTTGTTGAATTTATGATAAAAGATTATCTTGAAATAGGGCAGATAGTCAGCACCCACGGCATAAAAGGCGAGGTGCGCCTTAATCCTTGGTGCGATTCTCCCGAATTTGTTAAAAAGTTCAAAATACTTTACCGTGACGATAAAGGTGAGGGTAGCTTTAAAGTTGTTTCCTGCCGTCCTCACGGTAATGTTGCCGTGCTCAAATTAGAGGGTGTTGATACCATCGAAGCGGCTCAGAAATTGAAGAATACCGTTCTTTATATGAAACGCTCGGACGTGAATCTGCCTAAGGGCAAGTGGTTCGTTTCCGAGCTTATCGGGTGCGACGTTCTTGATTTTGACGACAACAGCGTGTGCTATGGAATAATCAAAGACGTTGAAAGCTACGCCGCAAACGACGTCTGGTATATCGAAACGCCCGATGGCAAAGAGGTTCTTATCCCTGCAATAAAGGAAGTTGTCATAGAATGTGACGTGGCACAGAATAAGGCGTTTATACGCCCGTTAAGGGGGCTTTTTGATGAGGATTGATATTTTAACGTTGTTTCCGCAGATGTGCGACGCTGTAATGAGCGAGAGCATAATCGGCAGAGCAAGAGAAAAGGGTAAGGTTGAAATTAACTTTCACCAGATTCGTGATTTTGCAATCAATAAACACGGTCAGATAGACGACACCCCCTATGGCGGCGGTGCAGGTATGCTTATGCTGGCACAGCCCATTTACGATTGCTTTGAAAAGGTTTGCAACGAAACAGGCACGAAGCCCCATTTTATTTATATGTCACCCTGTGGCAAAACCCTTACCCAGGAGCGTATAAAGGAGCTTTCAGAATACTCCAACATCGCAATCCTTTGCGGAAGATATGAGGGTGTTGACCAGCGTGTTCTTGATGAATTGGTGGATGAAGAAATCTCAATAGGTGACTATGTTGTTACAGGTGGTGAGCTGCCGGCTATGATATTGGCAGACGGTATCTCACGTATGCTTCCCGGTGTGCTTTCAGCACCCGAGGGCTTTATGGGTGAAAGCCACTATTCCTCACTTCTTGAGCATCCTCAGTACACAAAGCCACCCGTGTGGCACGGTGTCGAGGTGCCCGAGGTTCTCACAACAGGTCACCACGCAAATATAAGAAAATGGCAAAGGGAGCGTTCAATCGAACGGACTCTGGAGCGCCGTCCGGATTTGTTAGAAAATGCCCAATTAGATAAAAAAGAAAAGGAATTTCTTGAGCAATTAAAGGCCAAAGATTAAATTATTGTTCATCTTCAATAATATGTTGAAATAATTGTGGTAAATGTGCACAAATCACCAACTTTAAATATGTCACGGTTTAGTATTACACCCAAAATATCAGTTTCCTCGTTGACTTAAATTAATTTGGTGATATAATATAGTAAGTGGTAAACACATTTGTACACAATTAACACAATAATTAATCTTTGAATGTGGGAGAAATATTATGTTTAGTAAAGATGTAACAGTAAAGAATCAGGTTGGTCTTCACGCTCGCCCTGCAACTTTCTTCATCCAGAAAGCTAATGAATTCAAATCATCAATCTGGCTTGAGAAAGATGAAAAGAAAGCAAATGCAAAGAGCCTTCTCGGTGTTCTCTCTCTCGGTATTATGGGAGATACAGAAATTCGCATCACCGCCGGCGGTGTTGATGAGGAACAGGCAGTTAATGCACTTGTTGCACTTGTAGAAAACGGTTTTGTAGATTAATTTTAAACCATTGGCGGTAAAGGTTTTCCTTTACCGCTTTTTTAGTTTCAGGAGGTGAGTATATTGACAGATAGGCTCAGACGACTTAAAGACAAGGCAAACAAACTACCGTTGTCGCCGGGCGTTTATATTATGAAAAACAAGAATAATGACATAATATATATCGGCAAAGCAAAGGCACTCAAAAACAGAGTTAGCCAATATTTCGGCGCACAGGATAAGCATTCACAAAAGGTGCAACGAATGGTCGAAAACGTGCAGGATTTTGACTATATACTCACCGACAGTGAGTTTGAAGCACTTGTTCTTGAATGTAGTCTTATAAAGCAAAATATGCCCAAATATAACATTCTTCTCAAGGACGATAAGGGCTTCAGCTATATCAAGGTCACAAAGGGCGATTGGCGTAATATTTATGCCGTGCTTCAGAGGGATGATGACGGAGCAGAGTACATCGGCCCATATACAGCGGGCTTTTCGGTTACAAGGGCGGTTGAAGAGGCAAAAAAGGTTTTTAAGCTTCCCACCTGCTCAAAGGTTTTTCCCAGAGATATCGGCAAAGACAGACCTTGTCTTAACGCTCATCTCAACTTGTGCTGTGCTCCCTGTTCGGGAAAGCTCAGCAAAAGCGACTATGAAAAGAATGTTCAATCTGCTTTGGATTTTCTCAAGAACGGTAGCAAGGAAACAATAAAACGGTTGACCTCTGAAATGGAGACAGCCGCCGAGAATCTTGAGTTTGAGCGTGCGGCGAATATCCGTGACACTATAAGAAGCATTGAAAAAGTGGGTAGTGACCAGAAGGTTGTGTCATCAACCTACAAGGAGCAGGATGTTTTTGCCGTTGCAGTTATGGATGGTAAGGCTTGCTTTTCTGTTCTCAGATTCAGCGATAACAGACTTTTTGACAGTGAGCATTTCTTCTGTGACGAGGGCGACAAAATCCCCGAAATGCGAGGGGAGTTCTTAACTTCATATTATTCTATGAACAGAAAAATCCCGCCGAGAATTGAAGTTGACGGCGAGGTTGAGGGCAGAGATAATATAGAAAAGTGGCTTTCTGAAAAACGTGGCACCAATGTAAGCGTTGTGATACCTCAAAAAGGTGTTCAGGCAAGGCTTGTTGAAATGTGCAAGTCAAATGCGGGTCAGAAGCTGACCGAAAAATACACAGTCAACGACAGAAACAGAGAGGCTCTTGAAGAGCTGGCGCTTGTTCTCGGTATGAATAAAATCCCCGAATATATTGAAGCGTATGACATTTCACACACAGGCGGCAGCGACAATGTTGCCGGAATGGTGGTTTTCAAGGACGGCAAACCGCTGAAATGTGCATACAGACGCTTTGCGGTCAAGGGCTTTTCGGGGCAGGATGACTACCGCTCAATGAACGAGGTTTTATCCCGCAGATTTGATGAATACTATATTCACAAGGAGCAGGGTGAAACGGTTGGCTTTGCAAGGCTTCCCGACCTTATATTGCTTGACGGCGGCAAGGGTCAGGTTAATGCAGTTCTGCCCCTTTTGGCGGAATATAAAATAGACGTTCCTGTGTTTGGTATGGTTAAAAACAGTAAGCACAGAACCTC
>JAZRPC010000073.1:0-10675 GCA_045649005.1 Acutalibacteraceae bacterium | reverse complement strand
ACAGAAGCATACTTTCAATTGCTTCATCAGTTTTAAACCATTTTGGCGTTAAAGATTGCCAACACAAAACCTTACCCGAATTTGATAAATTACTTGAAAAAGACTACAAGAACGTTATAGTAATTATTTTTGACGGATTGGGAACTTCAACCCTGAACTACCATCTTACTGAGAATGACTTTTTGAGAAAGCATTATGTAACAGATATTTCTTCCGTTTTTCCGTCAACAACTGTTGCTGCAACCACATCAATTTTAAGTGGCTATTCTCCACTGGAATGTGGATGGCTCGGCTGGGACTTGTATTTCGAAGAAATAGGAGAAAACGTTGCAGTTTTCAAAAACACTTTGCAGAGAAATGGTGAGCCTGCCGCAAAATATAATGTGGCACACAAATACATTCCTTACAAAAATGTTATGCAAAGAATTGAAAAAGTTAGAGGCAGAAAAAGCGCTTACTGTGTAGCATTCTTTTCAAAATTCCGCATCAGAAGTGTTGAAGATATTTGCAAGACGATATACAAGCTTTCAAAAAAGAGAAAGAAAAAATACATATATGCATATTGGCATCAGCCTGACGGCGCAATGCACGGTCACGGAGTAACAAGCCCTGAAGCACACAAAGAGATTTTGCACATTAATAGTGAGATAGAAAAGCTTTGCGGTAAATTAAAGGATTCACTTGTAATAATAACCGCAGACCACGGACTGTGTGACGGAAAAACAGAATATTTAGAGGACTATCCACAATTAACAGAACTCTTGAAAAGACCACCATCTATTGAACCGAGAGCATTAAGCTTCTTTGTTAAAGACGGAAAGACAGAAGAATTCAAAACAGAGTTCAACAAAGTTTTTGGTGATAGTTTCAGGTTAATGACAAAGGATGAGGTGTTCAATGAAAACATTTTAGGGTTTGGAGCACCTCACCCGAAAACCGCTGACTTTATAGGTGACTTTTTCGCAGTGGCTCTTGGTGAAACCACTATTGACTATAAACGAGGAGATTTTGAATTCGTTGGTGTTCACGCAGGTCTCACCGAAGAAGAAATGACTGTTCCTTTCATAGCTATTGAAACAGAGAAGAGGAAACGACGATGAATATAATACAAAAAATAAAGCAGATAAAATACATAAAAACTACACCTGTGCTTGAAACAGAAAGACTGATTCTTCGCCCTATTACACCAAAAGATGCTGAACAGGCTTTTGTATGGTTGAGCGATGAAAAAGTCAATAAGTTTATGCCGTATAACCTTTATAAAAACACAGTTGAGGTATTGCATTGGATAAATATTATACTTCCTAATGACAACAATTTTCACTGGGGTTTTGTGCTTAAAGAAAACAATCTTTTAATCGGTAGTGGTAGCATTGGTCCCGACAAAAAAGAACCGGGTGCTTGGGGATTTGGTTATAATATCCGTTCTGACTATTGGAACCAAGGCTTAACCACAGAAGCTACAAAACGGATGATTGAGTTTGCACATAAAGAACAAGGAATAAAGGATTTTGTTTCAAACCACGCAGTTGATAATCCTGCTTCGGGCAGAGTTATGGAAAAGTGCGGTTTAACTTTTGACCATTACGGAGAATACAGCACCTTTGACGGCACTCAAACATTTAAGGCGAAATTCTATAAAATGCATTTGAAGTAAAAAATGAGGACAGGGATAATTCCCTGTCCTTTCTTTATTATACCTTTACTTCCACCTCGTAACATAGAGTTTTATATATTTTGCCATTCTAAAGAAAATAAAAACAAGATTTTCTTGTTTTTATCTGTTCCCGGTGATACAATGGTAGCAACAAAACACAATTCACAAAGAGGTTGATTTATATGCACAAAAAATTAGCGCTTACTCCCCCTATGGGCTGGAACAGTTGGGACTGCTACGGTGCGGCTGTTAACGAAGAACAGCTTCTTGCCAATGCAGACTATATGGCAAAGCACCTGAAGGACTACGGCTGGGAATACGTGGTGTGTGACATTCAATGGTCAGAGCCCACCGCAAACAGCTTCTATTACAACTATTTTGCACCCCTTTGCATGGATAAATATTCACGTCTTATACCGTCGGTTGAACGATTCCCCTCCTCTGCCGGTGGCAAGGGCTTCAAGCCGATTGCAGACTACATACACTCCCTTGGTCTCAAATTCGGTATTCACATTATGAGAGGCATCCCAAGACAAGCGGCGCACCAAAACACAAAAATCAAATGTGATGGTGTAACTGCAAGAGATATTGCAAACCCCTCCAATATTTGTAAATGGAACCCCGATATGTACGGTCTTCAAACCGACAAAAAGGGTGCACAGGAATATTACGATTCAATATTTGAGCTTTATGCATCATGGGATGTGGACTACATCAAGTGCGACGACATTGCCAACACAGAGATGTTCCCCGACAACCCTTATTCTGCAAGAAAAGAAATTGAAATGCTCAGAAAAGCCATTGATAAATGTGGCAGAGATATGGTCCTCAGCCTTTCGCCCGGCCCCGCCCCCGTTTGGGAGCACGAGCACCTTGCGGCACACGCAAATATGTGGCGAATGACCGGCGACTTCTGGGATGAATGGAGCAAGCTCCACGCTATGTTTGAACGCTGCTACGCCTGGCAGGAATATGTTCAGCCCGGTGCCTGGCCCGATTGCGATATGCTCCCCCTCGGCAGAATCCAGATAACCGAGGAGCTCCCCCAATACAGAAACCGTTACACACGCTTTACCCACGACGAGCAGATTACAATGATGACCCTTTGGGGCATCTTCCGTTCACCGCTTATGATGGGTGGCGAAATGCGTGAAAACGATGAATTCACCCTTTCACTTCTTCAGAACAGAGAGCTTATTGATATGCTGAAAAATTCAAACGGTGCACGACAGTTCAAGCGTGAGGAAATCGACGGCAAGGGCGAAATCATCTGGACCTCCAACGGCGAAAGCTGTAAATACGTTGCACTTTTCAACACCGACGACAAGGAAAGAGAAATCGCCTTTAACATTACCGACATTTCAATCGGCGGCGTTAAATACTGCGTTTGGGATATGTGGAAGCACGAGGAGTATACAGTAACCGATGCAGAGTTCTCGGCAAAGGTCAACTCACACGGAGCAAGACTTTTTAAAATCAGCGTTAAACAGATATAATAACCTCTACTTAATATATCCAAATTCATGAAAGTTGGTATTCTTATGAATTATCTTAAATATGTCAACATCAAGCAAGGTACACAATCCCTGCACCGTTTCTCACAGGGCAACACCTTGCCCCTTGTTCAAAAGCCCTTTGGCTTTGCGGCGTTCAGCCTGCAGACAGAAACATCAAGGGGAAGCTGGTATTACCACCCCGGTGACCGCTCCGTTGAGGGTATTCGACTTACACGTCAGCCCAGCCCTTGGATAAGTGACCACAGCGCATTTACAATGATGCCGCAGATTGAAAGACCCTTTGTGGATTTTGAGGATTGCTGGTCGGGCTACGACCCCGAAAAGGCAATTTTGCAGCCCCATTACCTCAAATGCTATCTCAAAAGACCGTTTTGTGATTTCGAGCTTACTCCCACAGAATACGGTGCTTGTGTAAGGCTCAGCTTTAAAAAGGATTTCGACCGTTATCTTTCGGTTTTGCCTGTTAAATACAACTGCGAATACGAATTTGACAAGGAGAATAACCGCCTTTATTGCTGGACAGATTGCAACCGTGGCAAAAACAGCCACGACAAGGGCACACTCAAGGGCTACTACGTTTTCCAGTTTGACTCTGACTCTGTTGATGCGGATAAAATTCTTACAGGCAGACGTGACACCTGCGACACAGAGCACGCTTTACATATTGCGGGCGAAGGCACAGGCATACACATTGCGCTGAAGAAAAAGGAAGTTACATTTACTGTTGCCACATCATTCATCAGCTACGAGCAGGCATTGAGAAACCTTGAGCACGACTCCGTTTATGGCAGTTTTGATGAGCTCAAAAACGAGAATGAGCGTATATGGAACGAGTATCTTTCAAAAATCGAGATTGATGCAGATGAAGATACAATGAAAACGTTCTATAGCTGTATGTACCGCACCTTCCTTTACCCCCACAAGGCATACGAGCCCGACGAAAACGGCAACCCCATTCACTATTCACCAAGTGCAGACAAGGTTTTGCCCGGTGTTAGATACACCGATAACGGCTTCTGGGACACATACCGCACAAACTACCCGTTCTATGCCATTGTTGCAAAGGATATTTTGCCCGAAATTATTGAGGGATATATTCAGGATTACAAGGATGGCGGCTGGCTCCCCCGTTGGACAGCGGGTGATGCGCAAAACTGTATGCCAAGCACCGCTATTGACGCCGTTATTGCAGATGTTGCAACAAGAAACCTGATTTCAAGAGATTTGCTTCAGACTGCGTTCGAGGGTATGGAGCACCACGCAAATAAATCCTCCACCGTGCCTGCCTACGGCAGAGAGGGCTGTGAGGAATATCTTGAGCTTGGCTACGTGCCCTATGACAAATACAGCGAAAGCGTTAACCTTACACTTGACGCCGCATATTTTGACGATTGCATTGCTACCGTTGCGGGTATTCTCGGGTATGAAGATAAAAAAGAGATATACCAGAAGCGTGCAAAGAATTACAAAAACATTTTCGACAAAGAAACCGGCTTTATGAGACCCCGTGACACAAAGGGCAATTTTGACCCCGATTTTGACCCCATTTCCTGGGGCAAGCACTACACCGAAGCCTCTGCCTGGCAGACAAGCTTTGCCGTTCAGCACGATATTGACGGCATTGCAGAGCTTTACGGTGGTAAAGAGGGACTTCTCAAAAAGCTTGATGAATTCTTTGCCGAGCCTGCAGAATACAGGGTTGGCGGCTACAGCTACGAGATTCACGAAATGACTGAAATGGCAGTTTGTGATTGGGGTCAGTGCGCAATTTCAAACCAGCCAAGCTTCCACATCCCCTTTATTTATACCTATCTCGGCGAGCCCGAAAAAGCCGAATATTGGCTCAAAAAGATTTGTGCAGAGGGCTTCTCGTGGAAGGATGACGGTTTCCCCGGTGACGAGGACAACGGTTCAACCGCCGCATGGTACATTTTCAGCTGTCTTGGTATTTACCCCATCACCCCCGGCAAGCCCGTTTACACAAACAACAAGCCAATGGTTGACAACATACGAATACTTGGCAAAAAAGTGGATTTCACAAAATATGGTAATATGATTACCTATGATGAAATAATGAAACAAATCGAAGAATAAAGACTTCCGCAAACACGTTGAGCGCAAATCAAAGAGAAAGCCGGTGAGCATATTGGGAAAAGGGATTGTATTCAACATACAGAAATTTTGTATTCACGACGGTGACGGTATACGCACCTGCGTGTTTCTGAAGGGATGCCCCCTCAGATGTATCTGGTGCCACAATCCCGAAAGTTTTGACAGAAAGCTCTCGCTTTCATTTAACAATCAAAAATGCTCAACTTGCGGAAGATGCATCGCACAATGCTCTGCACGAAATATTGAAACCGGCAAATTGAAGATTAATCGTAAAAAATGCATAACCTGTGGCAAGTGTGAAGAAGTCTGCCTTAACGGTGCCAATGAGATAATCGGCAAGGAAATGACTGCCGATGATGTTCTTTGCGAGGTTTTGAAGGACAAAATATTCTATGACACGTCGGGTGGCGGGCTCACCGTTACGGGTGGCGAGCCCTCATACCAGCCCGAGTTTACGTTGGAGCTTCTCACTCTTGCGAAAGAAAACGGGGTTTCAGTTGCCATTGAAACCTGCGGAGCAGGTTCACGTGACTTTTATGATAAATGTGGTGACCTTGGTGCAACGTTTCTTTTTGACATAAAATGCGTTGACCATGTTCGCCACAAAATGCTGACAGGGGCAGGCAACACCCACATAATGTCAAATCTGCAATATCTTATGAATAAAAAAGCGGATATAATAATCCGCCTCCCCCTTGTGCCCGATTGTAACGACAGCGACGAGGATATTGAAAGGCTTTCTGCGTTTCTTAATGAAAACAAAGGTCGATTCAGGTATGCAGAGATTATGCCGTACCACACACTTGGTATCGGCAAAGCCGAAAGGCTTGGTGCTACCGCCACTTACATTCACGACAATGCAACGGATGATGAAATATCACGTTGGATTTCCATTTTCAATTCACACGATATAGATATTAAAGTATCCAAATAACGAGGTTTATATATGACTCATTTAGCTCAACTCGACCCATTCCTTTACGGATATTTTCTTGACGAAGGTCTTGAAATCGGCGAGAGAGTAGGTCTTGCTCTTCTTCACGCTGCTAAAAATCTAAAAATAAAATTTTCTCGTCAGCTACTCCCCGAAACTGCCTTTATAACAGAAAGCGGCAGCTCGGGCTACTCGCCCTCTGACGGGCTTTGGTTTTCTCGAGAAAACATTCTGAAGCTCGCCGAGGAACACCCCGAACACAGCGAAGCGCTTCACCGTTACGTTCATGAGATTAATATTTTTAAAAGCAAATCGCAAATGCTTAACTGCGAAACTACCGATGCCCTGAACAATTCCGGGGCTGAATGGGGTGGCGGTTGGGGCGGTCACTCCAACCCCGATTACGGAAGAATCATAAACCTCGGCACCGACCACATACGTTCAATTATCGCCGAAAACCGTGATAAACATCCCGACGAGGCTTGGTTTTACCGTTCTTGCTCATACGCCCTCGATGCAATAGATATTTTTGGCGAAAGGTACCGTGAAGCGGCACTCAATAACGCTGAAAAAGCCGAAAACCAAGGTGACAAAGCGTTTTATCTTCGTATAGCAAAAGCATTTGAAACAGTCCCAAAGAAACCTGCATACGACTTCACGTCTGCAACGTGCTCTTTTATACTTGTTTTTGCTCTTGACGGCAGCGATTCACCCGGGCGCTTCGACCAATATATGTACCCCGCATATCAGAAAACCGAAAACAAGGAAGAAGCAGTTGACCTTCTCGACAGATTGTGGGATTATTTCCGTGACCACCGTTCTTGGAACCTTTGCGTTTCAGGTAGCAACGAAAATTGGAACGACGAATCTAATGAGCTTACGTACGAAATTCTTAGCATGGTGAGAAAGAAGGGCTACAACACACCTAACCTCACCTGCCGAGTTCACAGAAACACGCCTGATAAGCTATGGAACGCAATCGCAGACACTCTCGCAACGGGCACAGGTCTCCCCGCACTTTATAACGACGATGTGGTTTGTGTGGCACTTGAAAAGCTTGGTATCCCGCCCGAGGACAGCCACGATTATTGTATGAACGGCTGTAATCAGATTGACATTCTCGGCAAAAGCCACATGGGTCTTGAGGATGGCGAGGTTCTTTTCACAAAATGCCTTGAATTTGCACTCCATAACGGAGTAAATGCTATGAACGGCGAAAAGATTTCCATTGAAACGGGCGACCCGATAACCTTTGACACCTACGAAAGATTTGAACGTGCATTTATGGATCAGCTCGAGTTCGTAACCTATAATTCCTGCGGCAGTGCAAACAGGTGGCAACACATGCGTGGCTTGTTTCAGCCTCATCCCCTGCGCTCCTGCCTTATAGAGGGTTGTCTTGAAAAGGGCAAGGATTATCGAAACGGCGGTCCCCTTTACAACCACGGGCAGATTTTAGCCGAGGGTATTGCGGACACAGGCGACAGCCTTTATGCTGTTAAAAAACTCATTTACGATGAAAAGAAATACACAATGGCTGAGCTTATCGCTGCGCTTAGTGCAAACTTTGAGGGCTATGAACAGCTCCACCACGATTTTAAAAATTGCGAAAAGTTTGGTAACGATATTGAAGAGGTTGACAAGATAACCGCACGTGCTCTCAACCGCTTCTTTACCGTTCTTAAACGCAACAGAACATACAGAGGCGGCATATTCACAGGCGGGTGCAGTACCTTTAACCGTGCCGCAAACTATGGAAAACAAACCGCCGCACTCCCCAACGGAAAGCTGAAGGGCGAGCCCCTTCTTGCAGACAGTATAGCGGCAACTCCGGGACGTGACACCAAGGGCCCCACAGCCCAAATCAAATCCGTTCTCAGATACAATCACACAGAAGCTTGCAGCGGCTTTGTTTTTCAGAACAAATTTGAAAAGAAATTGTTCAACAGCGAGAAAGGCAAGGCTTCATTCATCGCCCTTGCAAAAGCATTTTTTGCGGGTGGCGGGCAGCAATACACCGTTACGGTTGTTTCGCCCGAAGACCTTATAGATGCAAAAAAGCACCCCGAAAATCATCGCAACCTTATAGTTCGTGTGGGTGGCTACAGTGACTATTTCACAAACCTCACCGAAGAGCTTCAGGATAACGTTATTGAAAGAACGCTTATGGATTAACCATATACACAAACTCCCACCTACTGTTTTCAGTAAGTGGGAGTTATTATATACTTTTATTTAACCGCCGTTTCAATCACATCAAAACAACAAAAACCAAACCCATAAGCAGACCGCCTGCAAAGCCTGAAATGTGTTCCCAAGCAGTAGCCTTACCCATAAACATTCCACCGATTGTGTAGATTGCCAAAACAATCAATGCTACCCAATGTACCGGTGAAAAGAAAACAGTTCCGTTTTTAACTGCAAGCATAATAAACACCGCAATCAAACCGTAAATTCCCGTTGATGCACCTTCGCCCTCGTGGAGCTTATAGACAAAAGTCATATACAAACCCGACACAAAGGTCGCACCGATATAGCAAAGTGCAGTTTTTACCGTGCCAAGCTGTGACTCAACAGCCCACCCCACAATAAGTGTGGCAGTTATATTTGAAACGATATGCCACGTTCCAACGTGAAGAAGTGCGGATGAAACAAGCCGCCACACCTGACCGCCCTTTATTTTCTTTTCTGAAAGATGAAGAGCGTGGTTTATGTAGCCCTTGTTATGACCCGACCAAAGCTTTTCTTTCAAGGTTACCGTTTCAGTCTTGGGAATCACAAAGAAATTATCAAGTATGTAAATAATTAAAATAACCCCGCAAAACGCTATTGTGAAAACAGGGAGCCAAAGCTTGTTTAAAGCTTCAAAAATCATCATAAAACCTCCACCTCGGTATCATAATACTGCTCTTGAAAGCGGATTGCATTTTCAATTTCTTCTTTTGTAAACTTCACCCCAACGGGTGCGCCGACGAGCTTATCCTCAACATCGTTATGTCGGTGAGCGATGGCGATAATTTCACATTCATACTTCTCCACAGGCTCGTTCACCCCCAAAAGATAAACGTCAAGCTCCTCACCGTCGCCACCGAGAACGCCCGGGATATAGCCATAATTTATGGGGTATATCAACGAATAATTATCCTTCTTGTGAACGTAGCCTATTGGTCTGTCGATACCGATAATAACCCTCTTACCAAGATAATGCTTCACCTGTGCTTTTCTTTCATCAAACGTCATACTTTACCAACCTTTAATATATCAATTCAAACAAAGCTGTATCGTGCTTTTTCATATAAAGCGAAATAACGTCGGTTTCCTGTTCCTCAAGATTTGTGCCGAGAAGTGACTTAACCTTATATTTTTCAGGTAATTTAATTTCAACCCGACCCTCGCAGGAGGTATGAACACCTACATATCCGCCACCGCAATAAACAACGTTATTGTCTGCATTATAGCAATGAACACCCTTTGAAGCAAGGTATTCACGGAGCTCGGATGTAGAAATATAGATTTTATCCCCTTTCGGGAAAAGATAGGGTATATTACGGCTTTCGCAAAGCGATATTGCTTTTCTTCCGCTTTCAGAGGGTAATGGTGTTGTAAAAATTGCAACTTTATATTTATCAACAATCTTTTCGGCATCCTCTGTCATACATAAATCAAAAGGAATGCCCGTGTTGCCCATTGCAACCCTTATATTATTAACGCTGCAGGCAACGTCGCTACACCGAGGGTTATTAAAATATGCCTTTTCATCTATGAAAACTACTGTTTCAGCAGACGGATATGAGGTAGTTTTCTTTTTGGAGCTTTCAGCAATATTTCTCATTTTGCTCATTTCAAGCATAATTTCTTTATCGTGATACCAACCGCCCCACATATCAAACCACCATATACCCGAAAGCCTTGTAAGCTGATGGGCAAATGCTTTTCTCACAGCAGAAAGAGAAAGTTCAAGAGTATCCGGACCACACCACACGGTTTTATTACCTTTATCGTTTCTGAGGGCAAAATAATCGCCGTTAAAAGTTCCGGGACGGGATTCCTGCATTTTTCTTGTAAGGTGAGTTCTTATGTCACACTCTACAAAATACAGCTTATTATGAAGCTTGAGAGAGCTTTCTGTTATCATATCGCCCCAATCCACACCAAGCTCCCTTGTGCAATCGTAGCAACAGGGTGACGAGAAAAAGTCGATATATGGCGAATCAATAACATTCCCCAAGCCCGCAAGGCCCAGGAGCGGGTCATTTACAAAGGCATTGTAGCCGTAGAAAGCGCCAACAACCTGTTCGTTGTTAATAAGCTTTTTAAGAGCCTTGCAGAAATGCTCAACGGCATTTGATGCAGTTTCGCAACAAAACTCACCATAGCGGCTGACAGTTTCGTTGTAGCCCGCCTTAAACAAATCTTCTTTTGTGATTTTGGGAATGGTATATGAATTGTATTTTT
>JAZRPC010000072.1:0-3078 GCA_045649005.1 Acutalibacteraceae bacterium | reverse complement strand
CTCTCCCCGAGGAGCCCCCCATTAAATACATCGACCACGAGTTTGAACACACCGAGCCTGCCCCTGCTCCCGCAGAGGTTACACCAAGCGTAGCAGAAATGCCCAAGACTGTTGTTGACACAGGCGTTGTCAACGAAACAGACGAAGCCGTGCCCTTTGCCGCTTGGGACAACACGCTCAATCAGCTCTCAAAAATCAACAGACCCTTGCACCCGATGCTTATCGGTTCATCGGCATACAGAGCAGGCAACACCGTATTTATTAAAGCAAAAAACAACGCTTTCCCACAGATGTTCAGTCAGAAAATGCACGCCGATTCTATTGCAGAAGCATTGATGAGGGCAACAGGTGAAAAGCTGAAGCCCATGATTTATAACGACGGCGCCTCGCCCGTTACAAACGATGCGGTTCAACCTATAGACACCTTTATATCAAAACTCAAGAAGCATCAGATTGAATTTCTTATTGAAGATTGATCATTGCTTCACGAATAAAAAATCACAAAGGACGGTATAATATATGAAAGCAAGAATCCCCAACCAGGGCGGAAACTCACAGGCAGCAATGATGAAAAAAATCCAGGATATGCAGAACGAAATGGCTCGTATCCAGGAAGAGGTTGAAACCTCCGAATTTTCTGCAAGCGCAGGCGGCGGAGCGGTTGAGGTTACAGTTAACGGCAAGCATGAGGTTCTTTCTGTTAACATTCAGCCCGAGGTTGTTGACCCCGATGACATTGAAATTCTCTCCGATATGATTATTGCCGCAACAAACGAAGCAATCCGCAAAGCGGCTGACACAATGGAGCAGAGAATGGGCAATGCCACAAGCGGTCTCGGTCTTCCTGCAGGCTTAGGTTTCTGATATGGCATACGACGTTGCCGCACTTGAAAAGCTCATTGAGCAATTCAGAAAAATGCCCTCAATCGGCAGAAAAACTGCTCAGCGAATGGCTTTTCACGTGCTTGACTTAACCGATGAAGAAGCAAAGGAATTTGCCGAAGCAATAATTGATGCCCACACCAAAATTCACCGCTGTGCACTCTGCCACAATCTGACGGAAAACGAGCTCTGTCCCGTTTGCGACAGCGTCAACAGAGACCATTCAACAGTCTGTGTTGTTGAAGAGCCCCGTGACGTTCTTGCTATTGAAAGAATGCGTGAATTCAGCGGTGTTTACCACGTTTTGCACGGTGTAATTTCGCCAATGAACGGTATCGGTCCTGAGAACCTTACGGTTAAGAGCCTTGTTGAACGTGCCGCAAAGGGCGACATAAAAGAAATTATAATGGCAACAAACCCCACTATTGAGGGTGACACAACTGCTATGTATATCAGCAAGCTCATAAAACCCTTCGGCGTTAAGGTTACAAGGCTCGCATACGGCATACCCGTTGGTGCCGACATTGAATACGCCGATGACGTTACACTTATGAGAGCGTTGGCAGGAAGAAGTGAATTATAATATTTGCGCTACTTTTACGAAGGGGTATCTTTACGGGGCGACCCACCACCAAAAGCTTCGCTTTTGGTCCCCCTCCCTATTTCATCAAAGATGAAACAGGGATGATAAATTTTCGCACTACTTTTATTTTATGGAAAGGAGTAGTTATGGCAAAACAAGATAACAAAACAGTTGCGCAGAACAAAAAGGCTTACCATGACTACTTTGTTCTTGAAACCTACGAGGCGGGAATTGAGCTTTTCGGAACGGAGATAAAATCTATCCGTGCGGGCAAGCTCAACCTAAAGGATTCATGGTGCAATGTTGTAAACGGCGAAATGCTTGCAAACGGTGTGCATATTTCCCCCTATGAAATGGGCAACCGCTTCAACCGTGACCCGTTACGACCCAAGCGTCTTCTGATGCACAAAAAAGAAATTATGAAGCTTATGGGCGAGGTCAAGCAGCAGGGCTGCGCACTTATACCTCTTTCGGTGTATTTCAACGAAAGAGGCAAAGCAAAAATGCAAATCGGTCTTTGTAAGGGTAAAAAGAATTATGACAAGCGAGAAACCGAAGCAAAGCGTGATGCTGAAAGAAACATTCAGCGGGCAATGTCATTAAAAAACCAATAAAACACTATAATCAACCATTGGTTTATAGTGTTTTTTGAAAAAACAACTAACGGTTTATTGGATTTTACGTGTTTCAACCTTTGTTATCTTCAATTTTTTCACCACAAAAGTTAAAATGAAGATGCAATATACGGTACGAGTACCGAAAGGAGAATGAACAATGTCAATATTCAGTAAAAAGAAAAACATTCCTAACGAAGAACCTATACAGGAAATTGTAACAGAACCCGTTACCGAGGAATTTGAAAACACAGGCACAATCGGTTCAAGAATAGCACAAGGAAGAAAAGCAAAAGGTTACACACAGGAAGAGTTTTCACAATTACTTGACGTTACCGCACAAGCAGTTTCGAAATGGGAAAACGACATTTCTTGCCCTGATATCCAGCTTTTACCCAAAATCGCAGAAATCCTTAATATGACAACAGACGAACTGCTCACAGGTAAAAAGGCAGAGCAAAGCAAGGAACCAAAAACGGTTAACATTGATACATCCAACCTTAAAATAAATATCAATGTTTTAAAACCGGGACAGAATCCGGTAAATGTTTCCCTCCCCTTGTCAATGGTTAAAAGATTTGCTAAAATAGGTAACGGTATTTCGGGCATTGTGGGTAACGGCACAATTGACAGCGTTAAATTTGATGAAATACTTTCACTTGTAGAAAACGGAGCAACAGGAGAAATTCTCAACGTGGTTGCAGACGATAACACAAATGTGAAAATAAGTATTGAATAAAATTACATACATCAACTCACCGATTACGGTGGGTTGATGTAAAATAAATAATGAAGCCGTAGCTCCCTATTACGTCTTCACTATTCACTTTCCACTCTTCACTTGAGCGAAGCGAAATATTTGGGGATGAAAGGATTTCGACGGGGATTTTGAACCGTTATAAGCGAGCAGAGGCGTGGTACCGCTTTAAAAACCACACTTTTAAAAATAACTGACAATAATAAAACAGTTTTAGCAGCTGCTTAAGTCAGCTGCCGTTC
>JAZRPC010000071.1:0-2886 GCA_045649005.1 Acutalibacteraceae bacterium | reverse complement strand
GACCGTCTACCTGTGCAACAGCGTCAGCGAGTGCAATTTCAGCACTTGCAACGGGGTTGATTTTACTTCTGTTTGTGACGTTAGCAACTATTTTACCGTTTTCATCAAGAATAATGCATTTTGTATATGTTGAACCGACGTCACATCCGCCGAAATATTTCATAATTAAATCTCCTTTACCAAGCCAAATCGTCTTCAAAATCAACAAGTGAGGGGTCAAGGGGCTCCTCCTGAAGAACTGTCTGCATATATTTGTTAACCTGCTCTCGCATATCTCGTCTTGAGATTGTTCTGGGGTCCATCAAATCCTGTTTAACCCAGATAAAGTTTATGTTGCGTTCTCTTGCCTGGTCATCAAAAATGCCGGCGAGACCGTCCATACCCTTGCAGGAAATCTGGTCGTACATAATAACCGTGTCTGCATTGTATTCTTCAACAATTCTCCAAAGCTCGTCAACAACGTTTCTGTAGCCACCCTTGGTGTGCTTTCTCATAATTGAACGCTGATATGTTTTTGCAACGTCCTTGAATATCTGCTCCTTGTCGCTTGTGTCGTATTTTATGTAGGAAATCATTGTTTCCATATCCATAACAACGTTCATACCCCAGCAGTTTTCAAGCCAGTTTGCAAAGCTTGTGTAATAGTTGGCCGGACAGCTCCATACAACGGCACGGTGGCGCATCTCTTTAGAAACGGGCTCTTTCTTTTCATAGCCCTTGAGCATAAGCTTGTTGACCTTTTTGTCAACCTTTAAAAAGCGCTTGTCAACACCGCCGGAAAGGTTGAAGTAATAAATTCTGTAAAGCCAGAAGGCAGCACCTGTCATCTGCGGGTAATCGGTTTTGTTGATATCCCACTTTTCGAGCTCGTATTCAAGCTGTTTGTTTGAGTTTTTTAGAGCTTCAATGAAAACGTCCCAGTCAAACTTTTCACCTGTTTGGTTTTCGATGAATTTAATAAGCTCTTTTACCTCTTCAACGGCATATTCCTGCACATCCTCATCGTTGTAACGAAGGGGAATGTTGAAAAGGTGAACAGGGAGGTTAAGACGTCTGTCGAGGAAGGTTGAGTTCATAACAGAGCCGTCGCAAGGCATATTTGTTGCAACCATACAGCAACCCATTTTGGGGTAGTCGTCGTCAATGGCAACACCTGCCTCTGCGCTGGGTAGGGGGCAAACGTCTGCGGGCACGCCGAAGCTTTCTGTAACCTCGAGGTAGGGCGGTGTAATCTGCTGGTCAACCATAGAGGTTAAAAAGATGGGGATTGTCTGCAGGGGGATGACTTTGAGATTTGGGAAACCCGAGAAAATCTCGTTGGGGATAATTTCATCGGTGAGAACAATCTTTTTTGAAAGCTTGTTGTTGGGGTTGATTTTTTCATCAGCAACAAATGACGTGTTAATGAGCCCTGTTGCGTGCTTTACAATCATATTGAAATGCAGGTGAACAATGCGAAGGTGAGTGCCTCGCAGACCTGCGGTGTGTCTGTCGATAAAGGATGGTGTTGAAAGGTATGAAGCCATCCAACGGTATTTCCACAGGCCCTTGACGGTTGATATGGGGGCTTTGAGCACCATTTTAATCATATCTTTCCATGTGACAAGCCAGCGATAGTAGTCATACATTGTGTCTTTGACGCCACGCCATTCTCTGTGCTTGAGAACGGCTTTGCGGTCTTTGGAGTAAAGGTCGCCGAGATTAGCCATCTGTTTTCGCCTGCCTTTCTTTCTGGATTTTTTTGATTTCAAGGCTTTCAACAAAAGCCTGAACACGTGTGCGAAGCTGGCCCGAGGCGGACGCTGTATATTGCCTGTCAACTGCCGCAGTAGGCACACCGTAGTCGTTACTCATAACATATGATGCTAACGCTCTTTCATAGCCCCAGTATTCACAGAATTTGAGCTGTTCATACATAACGCCGTCTGCGTGGTATTCGTCAACAAGGTGCTTGACGTAATCTCTGCGCTCCTGCACCTTTTCGTGGCTCATATAACGGGGGCATTGACTTGTTCTGAGATAGTGCAGACAAATCTGTGTGAGAACGTCCTCGTCGGGATTGATTTTGATTTCTTCCCTGCCGGGCATTGAGCCGAAGCAATACCTGTCTGCAACAACAAGTGCACCGCTGTCTTCAATAAGTGCGGTGAAATCAGGGTCGTCCATTTCAGAGCCCACAACAACGATTTTTGCTCTGAAGCTCTTTTTGGCGTCGGGCTCCCTTGTTTTGAGTTCTTCGGCTGTTTCACGAAGCTTCGGCAAAATAAGGGATTTAGGACAGCAATATGTAACAAGGCTGAGAATGTGGTATTCGTAGCCGGTTATTCTGGGGTTATCCTCTTTTCTGTAGTTGCCGATTTCTGTCATAAGTCGGCAAACCTCGTTGTGCTCTTCAACAGCCTTTAATAAAGCCTCGTCGGAGGTGTCAACACCGTAAACCTCGGTCATTTTGTCAAGAATTTTGTTTCTTGTCTGGGTCACGTAGTGCTTCACCGTGTGGTCGGCAATTTTAAAGGGCATATCAAGAAAAGTCAGGAAGAATTTATCGTTCTCAACAAGCTTTAATAATTCAAAATGCTCGGCGGCTCTGTTCATTTCAGAGCAGGTTTCACTTGCGAGAAGGGCATCGAGGAAATTGTAGCCGCCCTCAATGGCACGCTCGAGAATTGCTTTCGAAAATCCGCAAAGGAAGTTGCTCATATAATAGGTGGCAATATCCATCGAGCCCGTTCTCGGTGCACGAAGCCTTACCGAAAAGCAGTTGCCGCAGTTGAGTAAAACCTCAGGAATGTGGTAACAGGTGTAGCCTAGTGCAATTCCGCCCTCAGCCTTTGCTTGCTGAACAAGTGCGTTGTTTGCTTCCTGCAATAAGTTTTCAAATTCATA
>JAZRPC010000070.1:0-2859 GCA_045649005.1 Acutalibacteraceae bacterium | reverse complement strand
TGACAGGCTAGCGTTCTAACCAACTGAACTACCGGGCCACCTCTTGGTGGGAACAATAGGGCTCGAACCTATGACCCTCTGCTTGTAAGGCAGATGCTCTCCCAGCTGAGCTATGCTCCCATGTGTCCGTTGCTCACTCGCAACGTTGACTACTATACACTATTTGAAAGTATTTGTCAACACTTTTTTTAAACTTTTTTTAAAAATTTTTGAGTTTTTTTATTTCGTCAACAATAGCCTTCATTTCGTCATATTTTGCCTCAATATCCTCGACAAGTTTGAACTGAGTTCTTGCTCTTACGAGGTTATGTTCGGGGTATTCAATTTTAAAATAAACGTCGCCGTTGATGTAATCGCCAAGGAATCTCATACCACATTCAAAGGTAAGGAGTTTAGCGGCAAAGGGCAAAAGATCTATCTCGGTTTCTGTAAGGCTCTCCCCTGCGGCTTCAAGATAACCGTCAACATAAGCCTTGAAATATTCGAGGCTGAGAGATACCTTTGACAAGTCCTTTTCATCCTCGGCGGCGGTATTTGCACCGAAGCGGATGCTGTCACCGAAATCATAAAGAGCCGAGCCGGGCATAACAGTATCAAGATCAACAACACAAAGACCTTTTTTAGTTTCTTTGTCAAAAAGAACGTTGTTGAGCTTTGTGTCATTATGGGTAACCTTCAAGGGGATTTTATCAGAGCCCAATAAATCTGTAATAACAGCGCAATCCTTTTCCCTTGCAAACGCAAATTCAATTTCGGGCAGAGCATTATCTTTTCTGCCTGATGCATTTTTTTCAACAGCAATTTTCAAATCATTAAATCGTGAGGGCGTGTTGTGAAAATTAGGGATTGTGTCATAAAGTGTGTCTATGGGGTAATCTGCCAGAAGGTTTGCGAAATTACCGAAAGCTAAAGCCGCACTTCTGAAATCATCCGCAGAAGTAATCTCGCTGATTGTGAAGGTATCATCAACGAAATTATAAACTCGCCAGCAACCGCCATCCTCAGCCATATAATAGTTTTTGCCGTCCTTTGCGGGGTAAACGGTCAACGTTTCCCTTGTTGGGTCGCCACCGTTATTTTTAATTTTCTCACGCAAAAATGAGGTAACGCCGCAAACGTTTTCCATAAGCTCAACGGGCTTTTTAAAAACGTTGACGTTGATTCTCTGCAAAAGGTAGCGTGAAACGGAGCCATCCTCCATTTCATATTCAACTATATATGTATCATTTATATGCCCCTCAGACACGGGTTTATAACCAATATATTTACCAAAATCGGGAAATGCCTTAATTATTTCAAGCAAATTTGTTTCAACTATCATACTCATTGTAAAAATACCTCATTTTTTAAAAACTGCAAAACATTCGGGGTTATGAAACCCGGGCGGCAAGGTGGTTACCGGCGAAAAAGCAATGTAATGCGGAATTTCGCAATCATCGCCACATTTATAAAAATTAGCCTTAACAGTTGTGAAATTGATTTCATCCGTTTTATAGAGCTCGCAAAGAAAACTTTTCGTTAGCTTAGCCGTAACGCCCCAATAAGCGCCGTTCATATTCTCGCCCTTAAACGACTCAACTATCGGCGAACTCGCCGTTAACGAGCTCACAAGAGCCCTGTCGAGCTTGCCCTTACCAAACTCGCAAAGAAAAGCCCCGTTTGCATTCATTTCGACGTTGACGTATTCATCCCTATTTTCAAGCGGTGCCACAAAAAACTCAAGGCAGCTGTCACGATAAATCGGGTCGTCACGCCCCGTAAAAGCAGCCCTCGGGCTTTCTTCATAGCAAATAAGTGTAGCAACCAAATCCTCGCCAACAACGCCCATTTTAAAATAGGTATTGGGTCTGTATGGCGGGTCGCTTTCCCAATGGTAGTTGGTCAATCGGTGGAAGCACTCTTTTTCAAACTCAGCTAAATTCTCATAAAAACAGAGCTTATTATAAACCTTTAATTCCATAAAAATCCTTATTTCATATATTCGGTAATGCCGTTAGTTTCGTCCATAGAAGCCATAATCATATAAAGCCTCGGGATATGGAACGGGCCTTTAAAAATATTACCCTTGAGAGTTGTGGAAACGGTGTTGTCATAGTGAAGGTAGCCATACCATTCGCCACACTCGTCATCACAGAAATATTTTTCGCAATATTCTTTGATTTCGTTATAAAGCTCGTTGTATTTTTCATCCTTAAGCTGAAGGTATGCAAGGCGCAAAGCAATCATCGCCTCGCACTGGGGCCACCAGAGCTTCATATCCCACTCAAGCTGAACGGGGGGCTTGCCCTCTAAATCTGTGAAAGCAATAATGCCACCGTGAGCCTTGTCGATACCCAAGGGCAAGGTAATGTCGATTATATGCTTTGCAACGTTAACGGCTTCCTCATTATTTGTCAAAAGACCCTCTGCCATAATAAACCATGCGGCTTCAAGAGAGTGACCGGGGTTAACGATTCTGCCGTTGGGGCTGTCAATAAACTCCCCTGCCTTTGTAACGCTTTCGAGGAGCGCCTTTTCTGTGAGGTAACCGCCGTGAAGAATTTCATCAAGACATTCCTTGCAAAGGGGGTTATATTTATCCCAAAGGCCGTCAATGCTGCGAAGAACCTGTGCCGTCGAAAGCATAATCATAACAGGCGAAAGCGCCTTTGAATCAATGTTAGCGGGGTTGATTTTGGGTTGGTTTTTGCGAACACCTGTGAAGCATTCATAGGCAACGTTGAAATACATCTCTGCACTTTCAAGAACAGCCTTGTCACCCGTTGCCTTGTAAAGCTCGGCACAACCGATAGCGGCAAAGGTTTCTGAGAAATAGTATCTTCTTTTCTGAAGCTCTCTGCCGTCGGCAGTAACGGTGAA
>JAZRPC010000069.1:0-5766 GCA_045649005.1 Acutalibacteraceae bacterium | reverse complement strand
CCCTATCGTCAACAATGCCGCCTCCGAAACACCGAGTTCCCTTGCTGATATTTCCTGCAAGGCAACCACCGTGTGTGATGCCACACTCAAAGCATCAACACCGTCCTGTGGCATCGAGCCGTGGCAGCCTCTACCCTTGATATTCACCGTGAAATAATCTGCGGCAGGTGCGCTGACACCACCCGAGGCAACTATCACACTCCCCGTTTTCATCGGGAGCCCTGCCATAACGTGAAGCATCATGGCGCCATCAGGCTTGTGTGAATCGAACAAGCCGTTTTCAAGCATATTTTTGGCACCCGACAAAATCTCCTCTGCGGGCTGAAACATAAGCTTAACGGTTCCGTCAAGCTCTGCTTCAACCTCCTTGAGGATACGTGCCGCACCGAGGAGCATCGCCGTGTGCATATCGTGACCGCAACCGTGAAAGCAACCATTTTTGCAAGCGAATTCAATGTTGCTTTCTTCTTTTATGGGCAGAGCATCCATATCCGCACGAAGAAGAAAGGTTTTGCCCGCACCCTTACCGATTGTGGTAACTATACCGTTTTTTCCGCACCTTTTAACACAGTAGCCCATCTCAGTC
This sequence comes from Acutalibacteraceae bacterium, assembly GCA_045649005.1. Taxonomy (GTDB): domain Bacteria; phylum Bacillota; class Clostridia; order Oscillospirales; family Acutalibacteraceae; genus DTU089. The sequence goes on along the minus strand of JAZRPC010000069.1, from coordinate 5,180 downwards.
AGCTTTTTCTCAACAAACCCAACCGTTTTCGGCAGTTCAAAGCCCACCTCGGCATTACTGTGAAGATATCGACGCTCATCAATTATTTCTTTCTCAAATTTTTTTGATAATTCAATAAAATCCATCAATCACAAAAACCTTCTGATATCAACGGCGAGATTTTCTTCAAGCTGAATAAGTCTTTTAGTGATATCCTTTGTTTTTTCATCCGCTGCAACGTATTGATTAAGATACTGGTTAAGTGATTTCACACCCATATTGCAACCATCTGTAATGAGATCAGCAATAACCTCATCGGATTCATTCATTGTCAGCTTCATATTTGTTTTAAGCCACGACATACCTTTTGCAACAGGGTTGGGCTCCTTGCCCTCGTCGTGATATTTATTGAGAAGCTCCTGAAGCTCTACATCAAGCTTCATATGGTCGTTTTTGCAATCGGTAAGAAATTTCTTCAAGGAGTCTGATTTGACGTAATCAAGAACGGTTTCTATTGAAGAAATACCCATTTTTACGCCTGCGTCACATTCTCTCAAAAGCTTTATTGTATCTTGTTCAACCATATATACCAATCCTTTCTTTTTTACTATTGTTATCCGTCAATCAAAAATTATTACATAATCGTTGTAATAAGAAAATTTCTTTGCTATAATATTTGCGGTAAAAATCTGAATTCGGGTGAAATAATGTTTAATTTTTTTGTTAACGAAACCGACAAGCATGGTGACAGATATTATATAGTCGGCTCTGATTTCAACCACATCGCCAATGTTCTCAGAATGAAGCCGGGCGAGGTGCTGTTAGTAAGCTGTGGCGGAAAAAGTGACTTATGTGAAATAGAAGAATTTGAAACAAATTGTGTTGTTGTAAAGATTACACAGGAGAATTTTCAAGACACCTCTTTGCCAATTAAAATGCATCTGCTTCAAGGGCTTCCTAAAAGCGACAAGATGGAGCTCATTATTCAAAAAGCAGTTGAGCTTGGTGTTGAAGAAATCACTCCCGTTGAAATGAACCGTTGCGTAGTAAAGCTCGATGACAAAAAGAAAAAAAGTAAAACTGCACGTTGGCAAAGCATTGCAGAAAGTGCGGCAAAACAGAGTAAAAGAACAATTATCCCTGAAGTTCACGATGCAATAACAATAAACCAATTAAAAAATTTTTTTTCAGATTTTGATATTCTGCTTGTTCCATACGAAAGCAAAAACGGTATGCAGGACACAAAAACAGCCCTTGAAAAAATAACAAGCGGTATGACTGTGGGCATATTAATCGGCCCCGAGGGTGGCTTTGATGAAAGTGAAATAAGGTCTGTTACCAATATGGGCGCCCACGTTATTTCTCTTGGCAAACGAATCCTCAGAACAGAAACAGCCGCAATAACCGCACTTTCTATGTGTATGCTTTATGCAGAAATGAATTTAGGTGAATAAATATGCTACAGCTTCCCCTTGATTTTTCAAACAGAATGAAAAACCTGTTGGGTAAAGATTACGAAAGCTACGAGAACGCACTTAAAGAAGCACCCGTTAAAGGTTTTCGTGTAAACACAAATAAAATATCATCAGAGGATTTCGAGAAAATTAACGTTTTCGGTAACGAGAAAATCCCCTACGTTGAAAACGGCTTTTTTCTTGACTATGAAAAAATCGGCAATCACCCTTATCACCACGCAGGTATGATATACGTACAGGAGCCGGGCGCTATGGCTCCCGCCGAATGCATTGACATTGAGCCCGATTGGAAAATTCTTGATATGTGCGCCGCCCCCGGTGGCAAGAGCACACAATTAAAAAGCAAGCTCGGTGAAGGCGGGGTGCTTGTTTCAAACGAGATTATTCCCTCACGCTGTAAAATTCTCACGGGTAATATAGAAAGGCTTGGGTTGAGAAATACGGTTACAACCTGTATGGATTCAAATAAAATTGCAAAAACATTTCCCGAGTGCTTTGACCTTATTATGGTTGATTCCCCCTGCTCGGGTGAGGGTATGTTCAGAAAAGAGGATGCCGCAATCGAGGAATGGTCACAAGAAAACGTTCTGATGTGCGCCCGCCGCCAATATGATATCCTTGAAAATGCCGCCCAATGCTTAAAAAACGACGGATATATAATCTATGCCACGTGCACCTTTTCTTTGGAAGAAAACGAGATGGTAATTGACCGTTTTCTCGAAAGCAACCCTGAATTTGAACTTTTACCCGTTAATAAAAGAGTGCAAAATGCCACCTGTGACGGTATATTATTTGAAGGTTGCAAATGTGAAAATATTTGTTTCACAAGGCGATTTTATCCCCACAAATCACCGGGCGAGGGTCAGTTTATGGCATTACTGCACAATACTGATATCTTCCAAGAAAACAAAAACAAAGCAAAAGCTAACGCTCAAAAAATCGACAAGGCAGTTTTTGATTTTCTCGATGATGTTCTTCTTGATTACAGCAAAGACGACGTTCAGCTTTATAATGACAATCCCGTTTATTTCACCGCCGATTTTCCCATTAAAAATGGCACAGCTTTTGCCTGCGGCGTAACAATCGGTGAATTGAGAAAAAGCTACATTCTACCCCATCACCAATTTTTTATGGCTATGGGAAACAGCTTTAAAAGAAAAATAGCCCTCGCTGTCGACAGCGAGGAATTAAAAAAATATCTTCACGGTGAAGAATTTACAACAGATTGTGAAAACGGCTGGGCAGTTGTAACGGTTGAGGGTTGCACCGTTGGCGGAGTTAAGGTTGTTAACAACACCGCAAAAAACCACTACCCTAAAGGATTACGTACAAAATAAAAGCAACAGTTCATAACCACGTTATGAACTGTTGCTTTTTTATAACTCAAAATCTGCAATTATAGGGTAATGGTCCGAATAGACGTTGCAAATGGTTTTTGAACCGACGCACTCAAGACCCTTGTAAAAAATGTAGTCGATTTTTATTTTGGGAGCGTATGAGGGGTATGTAGCTAAAGTGGGTGTTTCCGCCTTGCAATCTGCATCCTTGAGTCTTTCACGAATAGGCTCAAGCACCTTTGAATCGGGCGTTGTGTTAAAATCCCCCATCAGAATCAGCGGCATATTTATTTTATCAATAATCCTGCAAAGGGTATTCACTGCACTTTTTTGTTCATCCTTGTTTAGCCCCATATGGCACACAAGAAAACAGAGCTTTTCGCCGTCAATATCCACAACTGTTTTTATAACACAGCGTGTTTCGTATTTTTCCTCACCTTTAGGATTTTCGGGGTCGGGAATTATAAACGTTTCAGAAGAAATTACAGGATATTTAGTTACAAATGCGTTGCCGTAGGGATTTTCGCCACCGACCTTTATCGCCTCGCCGAAATACCTGTTATACCTCAAAGAATCGCCCAAAGCATTTGTCTGGTCGGTGTAGTCCTCATAGGTGCCTTCACCACGGACCTCGTTAAGACCGCAAAAATCAACCTTGTTTTCTTTTATTACCTTCGCAAACAATTCCGTATCAATAACCTGATTGTTATAATCCAGAAAATGTTGAACATTAAAAGTCATAACCTTCAAGCAAATCACCTTTTCTTCCACATCTGTTGTTTCACTACCTTCAGCGAGTACATCCGTTTTTTCGCCGGTTTTTGTGGGCATTGCCAGATTACAAAGCATTAAAACAACCAACACAAGAGCTACAAGCTTCGTCACAACAACACCTCAACTCAGAAATAATTAAAACTCAAAATCACAATATTTCAAGAATTCCTTTGCCATCAGCATAGCACCGATTTGATTGGGGTGAATTCTATCCCACGCAACAAAAGAAGAATGCTGAATTTTGAAATAATCCTCATACATTTTCTGAAAATCCACAAAAACACAACCGTATTTTTCGGAGAGATTTTTGCAAACATCAACATATTCATCCATTTTCTTTCGCATTGCATCATCACGGTTAGGCTCCATAATATAGGGCGAAAGAATGAATACACCTTTGACTTTGTCTTTGATTTTGAGAATCATTTTCTCTACATTATCTCTGTATTCATCAATGTAAACATGACCCTCTGTGATTGCTGGTGAATCGAACTGACGCCAAACGTCATTGATACCGATACAAATCGAAACCCATTGGGGACTAAAGCCGAGAACGTCTCTGTCAAATCGTTCTAAAAGGTCACGGCTTGTATTCCCTGAAATACCGGAATTTATTACCCTGATATTCTTTTCGGGATAAGTGGACGCCAAAAGGCTGTCGATAAGTCTGACATAGCCAACGCCGATGCAATCCGAATGGCCCTCGCCAACAGGGTTTACGCTACCCATATCGGTAACAGAATCACCGGCAAACACAATTCTTTCCATATTTTCAAATATCATTTCAACACCTCGTGAAAGTTTTTATTGCAAAAAAGCAACTAATAGTAGCATAAGTAGGGGTAGTAAAAACTAAAAGTAGCATAATTACTCTTAGTTGTTGCTATTTTTTGCGAAGTCAAGGGATTTATTGAGCAATGGGCTGTTCATTTGTTATCACCTCTGATTAAATTATATCAAAAATCATTATATAATTCAATGCTTTGCGGAGCAAAGCTACATTTTCTCTTCTCTTTTCTCTTTTATCTTTTATCTGGAAAAGTCACAGAGAAAGAGAAGAGTGAAGAGAGAACAGAGAAAAGAGAAGAGAACAAAAAGAAAAAGCCACACTATCGTGTGACTTTTCTTTTTGGCGGAGAAGGAGAGATTCGAACTCTCGAACAGTGTTACCCGTTACACGATTTCCAATCGTGCGCCCTCGACCAACTAGGCGACTTCTCCATGGTCGTGGTACAATATTTCATTGCTGCTTTCTTCAAAGCCTTAATATTATACCACAGCATTTTCAAAAAATCAATACCTTTTTACAAAAATATTCGATTTTTTCAAAAAATTATTCGCGAACCTCTGCCGCTACTATCTCGCAGACGTACATTTTGTGATAATCTCCTGCGGCGTAGTTTGATTTTACGGAATCGCCGCCGACGGAATCCTCCGTGAGAAACTGACCGTATCTCTTGCGGCAGTAGAGGGTCAGCTTCGCTTCTTCGAAGCAAGGCATACCGTTTCTGTGGGTGAGAGTCAGTCCCGCCTCCCCGATCTTATCGCGGTCACGACCACTGACTGAGCCGCACAGCTTCAGCGCATCACGGTGTTCCTCCCCGAAGAATGACAG
>JAZRPC010000068.1:0-12847 GCA_045649005.1 Acutalibacteraceae bacterium | reverse complement strand
CTCCGACTTTATCGTTGGCGGGATGCTGAACCGGACAGAAGTCGTAGACATCGTTCGTGCGCGGTACAACAACCATTCCGCCGGGGTGCTGACCTGTAGTTCTTTTAACACCGGTGCAACCGATTGTGAGGCGGTCTATTTCAGCCTTTGTCATATTGAGTCCACGTTCTTCAACGTATTTTTTAACAAATCCGTATGCAGTTTTATCTGCAACACCTGAAATTGTACCCGCTTTAAAAACGTATTTTTTACCGAAAAGCTCTTCGGTGTATTTATGGGATTGCGCCTGATACTCACCCGCAAAGTTAAGGTCAATATCGGGAGATTTGTCACCATAGAAGCCAAGGAAGGTTTCAAAGGGAATCTCATGACCGTCTCTGAACAAAGGCTCGCCGCATTCGGGGCACATTTTTTCAGGAAGGTCAAAGCCTGAACCAACCTCATTATGAAGGAAAAATTCGGTATAACGGCATTTGGGACAACGATAATGTGGCTGTAAGGGGTTAACCTCTGAAATACCCGCCATAATCGCAACGAAGGAGGAACCGACGGAGCCTCTGGAGCCGACGTAATAGCCACATTCCTCAGAATGCTTAACAAGGAGCCTTGCAATCATATAAAGTCCGGCAAAGCCGTTGGCAATAATAGATTTCAATTCTCGCTCAAGTCGGTCTGCAACAATATCGGGAACAGGGTCGCCATACCATTCTTTTGCTCTGTCCCAACAGCATTTTGTAAGGTCTTCCTCAGCACCGGGAATAATGGGGTTAAATGTACCATCCGGGATGGGCAAAATACCCGGTTCAATCATATCGGCGATGTAGTTAGTGTTTGTTACAACAACCTCTTTTGCTGTTTCCTCGCCGAGATATGCAAAATCTTCGAGCATCTCCTGTGTAGTTTTAAGATAAAGCGGAGCCTGGTCGTCGGCATCGCTGAAGCCCTGACCCGCCATAAGAATTGCTCTGTATTTAGCATCATTTTTATCAAGAAAATGAACGTCACCGGTGGCAACTGTTTTTTTGCCCAGCTCATCACCAAGGCTGATGATGAATCTGTTAATATTCTGAATATCCTCAAAAGAGTTTATTTTCTCGTAACCGCCTTCATTTTTTCTTATCATAAATTCATTGTTGCCAACGGGCTGAATTTCAAGATAATCATAAAACTCTGCAATTTCGAGGAGCTTTTCGTGGCTTTCACCTGCAATAATTGCACGGTAAAGCTCACCTGCCTCACAAGCACTGCCCACAATAAGTCCTTCACGCATTTTGTGAATCATACTTTTGGGCATTCTGGGACGACCCTTGAAATAATCAAGGTTAGAGGCAGAAATTAACTTATAAAGATTTTTTAAACCGACTTTATTTTTAACAAGCAAAATACAGTGATAATACTTGTCCGCCTTAATTTCCGCTTCGCTTTTCAATGAGCCGTCTTCATTATAATCGTTAACAAGGTAGCATTCACAACCATAGATTATTTTAAAATCCGTGCCACGTGCTGTGTTACAAGCCTCGGGGAAAGCCTGCACGCATCCGTGGTCTGTAATAGCTATGGCGCTGTGTCCCCATTTCATAGCCTTTTTGACAATGGATTTAGCGCTACTCATACCGTCCATAGCAGACATATTTGTGTGGAGATGAAGTTCAACACGTTTTTCTTCAGCTTCGTCAACGGGCTCAACTTTCTGAACCAACGCAACCATATTGGGTTTAATAACGTGATCACGCTTAAAGTCATCGTATGTAAGAAGACCTCTGACAATAAGACATACACCGTCCTTGACCTTACTGTCAAGGTTTTCAAGCATCTCTTTAGTGTCAAAGAATTTACAGCAGAATGAATTTGTGTTATCTGTCAAATTAAATTCGATAATGTATCTCTTACCGTCTTTTGTTTCACGCTTTTCGTATTTGAAAACCTCACCCCAAACAAGAACGTGACCGTCATCATAAGAAACATCACACATATTTTTGGGTTTATCGAATTTATAATTTCCCATTATAATTTTCACCGAAGACATATCCAACGGCAAATCGGGGAAATTGAGATTTTCAACAGGTGGCCTTGTGGGTTTATTTGCAAAGTCAATCTCCTGCTGTTTTTTCAGAAATTCATTTTCATCGCTGTTTTCACCCTCAAGAACAACGGTGATTTTTTTACCGAAGTGTTTTAAAACGTATTCCTCCAGATATGTATGAGCACCCGCATGTTCACAGATGTCTCTGCCGCTTTTCAAAAATTTGATGGTGAAAACATCGTTTGAAAAATTCGTTTCAATAGAATCTATGAATCCGTTTGTCTGGGGAACATTTACTTTAACAACCTTTAAAAGCATTGGAAAACAGGATTCCTCTAATGCTTCGGACGGAAGAACGTAGTCAAATTCAACACCTTTAAGCGACAAGGCTGATTTAATTTCACCTGCTACAGCTTTAAGGCACATAATATTTTTAAATTTATCAATATGAAGAAGTGCACTTATTCTTCTGTCTTCTTCATTAAGTGTTAAATCGGTAAAATAAGTGTTACTGAGCATCTCACGATACTTAGACGTTGCAATGTATTCACCGAAAATATCTAAAAAATTATACATCACATTTTTTCGATTTCGTTAAGAAGCTCTTTAACGATTTCGCTTTCAGGTACCTTTCTTAATATTTCGCCTTTCTTGAACAAAACGGCACATCCGTCGCCGCCTGCTATACCGATATCAGCCTCCCTGGCTTCACCGGGACCGTTAACAACGCACCCCATTACGGCAATTTTAATGGGTTTTTTAATATTTTTCACAGCATCCTCAACTTGATTTGCCAATGTTACAAGGTCAATCTTGGTTCTTCCGCAAGTCGGGCAAGCAACTATCTGCGGTGTCTCAACCCTAACGTTCAAAGCTTTTAAAATATCCTTAGCGGCGTAAACCTCTTTAACAGGGTCATCTGTTATGGAAACACGGATAGTATCACCAATTCCCTTTGCAACAAGCGAGCCTATGCCGATTGAAGACTTAATCAACGAGCTTCGCTCTGTACCCGCCTCGGTAACGCCAAGATGAAGAGGATAATCACAACGCTCTGCAACTAATGAATATGCCTCAATCATATTTTTTACATCCGAGGACTTTATGGATATAACAGTATCAAAGAAATTACATTCCTCCAGCATTTTAACGTGGCGGAACGCACTTTCAACCATTGCCTCAGGCGTTGCTCCGCCATATTTTTCAAGAAGCTCTTTTTCAACAGAACCGGAGTTAACACCGATTCTTATGGGAACACTTTTCAGCTGACAGGCATCTGCAACAGCGGCAACTTTATCGCGTGAACCGATATTGCCGGGATTAATTCTTATTTTATCAACACCGGCTTCAAGACTTTCAAGAGCAAGTCGGTAATCAAAATGAATATCGGCAACAAGCGGAATAGAAGCATGCTCTTTTAGCTTACCCAGAATTTTAACGGCAGCCATATCGGGAACTGCCATTCTGACAATTTCACAACCCGCATCCTCCAAAGCCTTTAACTGTATTAAGTTTTTTTCGAAATCGTCTGCAGGTGCATTGAGCATTGACTGAATTGCTATTTTTTCACCGCAACCGATTTTAATATTACCTACTTTAACAACTCTTGTTTCTCTTCTCATAACAAAACACCCTAAAATTGTTTAACAATATCGCTGATGGAAATTACCACCATCAACAAAAGCAATAATACTAAGCCGACCGTGTGAACCAAACCCTCTTTTTTAGCCGGAATAGGTTTACGGCGAATCATCTCAATAAAAATAAAGAACAAATGACCGCCGTCAAGAGCAGGCAACGGCAACAAATTGAACACGCCTACATTTATGGTAATCATAGACAAGAAATCAAGCGCAGTTAATATTTTATCTTTGAATTGCTCCGCCTGTGAGGTCGATTCGGCAATAGCGGAAACAGTACCGATTGGACCTGCCATATCTTTTAAACCGTATTTACCTGTGCAAATATCAACAAGACTGAGTCTGACCATTTGAACAATTGAGGCAGAGTCAAGAACAGAATTTTTTAAAACATTAGTAAGTGATGGCGGCTCCCCTACAATATAAAAATCCTGTTGAATATACTTTCTGCCTTCAAACTCAAATTGCTTGAACTCAACACCTTTAAGCACAACTCTTTCACCGTCACGAATAACAGTAAAATCTATTTTATTATCGCTGTCTCTGACCATGTTGAAAGCAACACCCTTAAAGGAATATACATTAGTACCGTTGATTTCAACAATTTCATCACCAACCTGAAGACCATACTGTGAGCTGACAGAGTCTTTTGTAAAGCCATAAACAGTTCTTGTCCCCACAAGTTTGCTACAAGAAAGACATATACCCACAACCACAGCACCGAGAACGAGGTTCAAAATTGCGCCTGCGGCGATTATAATAAATCTCTGCCACGCAGGTTTTTTGTTAAAAGCACGTTCATCGTCACTATCTTCGCTCTCGCCCTCCATACTGACAAAACCACCAACAGGGAACAAACGAAGACAGTAAAGTGTTTCGCCTTTTTGTTTTTTGAGAATTTTCGGGCCCATCCCCAAAGAAAATTCATTAACCTTGACTTTAAACAATTTAGCGAAAGCAAAATGACCGAATTCGTGTATTGCTATTATTACACCAAAAAGAAAAATTGCTAAAAGATACGGCCACACACTGCTCCATAACGCACCGATATCCACTTAGGTTGACACCTCCAAAATTACTTTGACGCTAACTGACGCACCTTTTCACGCATAAGAACATCAGTATCAAGAACATCCTGCAAAGTGAAATCCTTTTTATCAGACACACACTCACTTGCAAGAGAGATAAATTCGGGAATCTGATTAAATGATATTTTACCCTGACGGAAGAGCAAGTTAGCTTCTTCATTTGCACAGTTAACTGCCGCAGGATAAAGCCCGCCTTTTTTGATTGCATTTCTGCAAATATCCATACACGGGAAGTTTTCATAATCGGGTTTGTAGAAGGAAAGATTGCCAACCTCCCACAAATCTAATTGTTTTTCGGGCGACGGATACCTTTCGGGGTAAGTAATAGCAAACTGAATTGGCAAACGCATATCAGGGTGACCAAGCTGAGCAATCACAGAATTGTCATCGTATTCAACAAGGGAATGAACTATACTCTCCCTGTGAACAACAATGTCAATCATATCGGCATCAACGTCGAAAAGCCAGACTGCTTCAATAAGCTCAAGACCTTTATTGAACATTGTTGCGCTGTCAATTGTTATTTTCTGCCCCATACTCCAGCTGGGGTGCTTCAATGCGTCCTCAAGAGTAACGTTAGCTAATTCTTCTTTTGTTTTACCGAAAAACGGACCACCCGACGCTGTGAGAATAATTCTTTTCAACGCTTTATTTGCGGGTTTACCCAAAAGACATTGGAAAATAGCAGAATGCTCACTGTCAACAGGTAAAATTGCTACACCATTTTTCTTTGCGGCTTCTGTGACAAGGTGACCGCCTGCCACAAGCGTTTCTTTATTGGCAAGTGCTATTGTTTTACCTGCATTAACTGCATCAAGGGTTGGCTTCAAGCCTGCCATACCCACAACAGAGTTGAGTGTTATTTCACCGCCTGCCTGTGAGCCACAAAAAGAAACGCCCTCAAGACCGCTCAGAACGGTAACATTCAAGTCGCTGACTCTTGTTTTTAAATCCTTAGCAGCTTTTTCGTCAACGAGCGCGGCATATCGGGGTTTAAATTCACGAATTTGAGCTTCGATACACTCAACATCGGAATATGCGGCAAGAGCCTCGATTTTATAACCGTGGGCTCTTGCTACATCTAATGTTTGTTTACCTATGGATCCTGTTGACCCTAATAAATTCAAAGTTTTCATAGTTTAAAAAGCATTAATAAAATAAATAGCTGAATATAAAACAGGCATAACGAATAAGGCGCTGTCGAATCTGTCCATAATTCCACCGTGACCGGGCAACAGTTTACCAAAATCCTTTATACCGAAATTACGCTTGATTGTTGATGCGGCAAGATCTCCGAACATACTGACTATTGAAAGAACAACACTGAGACCTGCTACGGTTATGTATGAAAGAATTGACTCGCCCTCGAAAAAGAATTTTTTGAAGACGAACAATAGCAAAACATTGAGAATAATTGCACCAACAACACCACCGACAGCACCCTCAACAGATTTTTTGGGGCTGATTTTGGGGCAAAGCTTGTGTTTACCGATTTTGCTGCCGACAAAATATGCAAAAATATCTGTCATCCAGCTTGCAAAAAATGCAAAGAGCAGCAAGTAGATTCCATCAATTTTGGTGTACCCGTCAAAATGCTTATAAACGTCACGGAAAACAATCATCAAAGAAAATGAAAACGGAACACAAACAGATGCAAAAATTGCCGTAACTGCCTGTTCAAACTTTGTGGTTTCAAACTGCAAAAGCATAAATATAAACACAAGAACCACATAAACTCCGCCAAAGGCCGCAATAGGCAATTTAATGTCAAAATTGACAATAAACGGAATTGCAACAGAAAGCACAAGGCTGATAACCATTATCATTTTGTTTTTAAGCCCAACTGCCTTTTCAATTTCCCAGACAGCAATGCCGCTGAGAAGAGCGACAAATATCGGGAAAACAATGGTATTCATCAGCAAAAGTGCACCTATAAATATTATTCCGGAAATAAGACCGGTTATTACTCTCTGTTTCACGTTATTCTCCCCTGTTTGTAATTCTTAAACGCCGCCAAAGCGACGGTTTCTTTTCTGATAATCTTCAAGGATTCTGTTAACATCATCCTCTGTAAAATCGGGCCAAAGAATGTCTGAATACCAAAATTCAGAATACGCCGACTGCCAAGTCATAAAATTAGAAAGTCTGTACTCACCACTTGGTCTGACAATAATGTCAGGGTCCGGCTGACTAGCTGTATATATATTATCAGAAATTGTTTTTTCTGAAATGTCAGCGATTGACATTTCGCCGTTTTTAACTTTTTTTGCAATCTCTTTTACAGCGTGAGTTATCTCTGCTCTGCCGCCGTAATTAAGCGCAATGTTAACGGTAACCTTATCGTATTTTGCGGATTCACGCTCAGCCTTTTCAATAAGCTTTAATAAATCCTTGGGAAGACCCTCACGCTCACCGATGAAATTCAAACGCATCTGGCGAATGTCATTTTCAGCGATTCTTTCGTCACCCTCATTGAGGTACTCTTTAAAAAGCTTCATCAATGCAAGAACTTCGGACTTGGGCCTGTTCCAATTTTCAGTAGAAAAGGCATAAAACGTCATATATTTTATGCCAACGTCAGCACAATATTCACCGATTCTTCTGAAGGTTTTTGCGCCTTCACGGTGACCTGCGCTACGCTCAAGCCCACGGTTCTTTGCCCATCTGCCGTTACCGTCCATTATAAAACCGATATGCTCAGGAAGCACATCAAATTTCGGAATATTATCTCTCATAATCAGATTTCCATGATTTCGTTTGTTTTTGCAACACAGATTTCATCAATTTTCTTAACAAATTCATCTGTTATTTTCTGCAACTTTTCTTCACCGTATTTCTGATCATCCTCAGTAATTTCGGAATTCTTTTTCATTGCTTTGATTTTTTCAATTGAATCACGTCTTACCTGACGAACAGCAACCTTTGTATCCTCAGCGATCTTTGAAACGTCCTTAGAAAGCTGTTTTCTTCTTTCCTCTGTAAGTGCAGGGAACACAAGACGGATAATTCTGCCGTCGTTTGAAGGATTGATGCCGATATCAGAAGCAAGAATTGCTTTTTCGATAAGGCTAACAGCACTTACGTCCCAAGGCTGAATAGCAAGAATACGTGCTTCGGGAACAGAAATAGCAGCCATCTGGTTGATGGGTGTGGGAGTTCCGTAATAATCAACAAGAACTTTGTCAAGAATTGCGGCATTGGCACGACCCGCTCTGATTGAATTATACTCGTATTTAAGAGAGTTAATTGATTTTTCCATTTTTTCATTTGTTTTTGCGAATACTGATTCCATAAAGAATACCTCCATTGTTTTATGTAAAATTAAAATTTATGAGTTAACAACAACCGTGCCGGCATTCTCGCCGTTGATTGCTTTCATAATGTTTGATGTGTCATTAAGGTTGAATACAAGAATTGGCAAGTCACTCTCCTGGCAAATTGCCGCTGCTGCAGTATCCATAACCTTGAGATGTCTTTCAAGAAGCTCATTATGAGAAATTGTGTCAAACTTAACAGCATCATCGTATTTATTAGGGTCCTTATCATAGATACCGTCAACGTTTGTTGCCTTCAAAAGAACGTCTGCGTTAATTTGAACAGCTCTGAGTGCGGCACCCGAATCGGTTGAAAACAGCGGGTTACCTGTTCCGCCTGCGAAAATAACAACTCTGCCTTTTTCAAGATGTCTCACAGCCTCGTCTCTTACAAATGTTTCAACAACACCGACAATCTGAACGGCAGACATAACACGTGCCTCAACACCGATATCAAGAAAACCCTGTTGAAGAGCAAGAGAGTTCATTACAGTTGCAAGCATACCGATGCTGTCAGCCCTTGTTCTGTCCATAGAGCCGCTTGAGCGACCACGCCAGAAATTACCGCCGCCAACAACGATGCCAACCTGAACACCTTTATCAACAATAGCTTTAATTGCTGTACATACGTCTTCGATTACATTAAAATCAAAGCCGTGACCAGCTTCGCCGGCAAGAACCTCACCGCTTAATTTAAGCAGCACTCTTTTGTAAACCGGTTCCATAAAAACACACCTTTCATTGCAAAATATTTTTGCCTATTAGTTCCAATATATTTTACAATAAAAGCACAAAATTGTAAATAGTCAATTACATTAAAATTCTAATAATATTTTATATATAATATATAACAGGAACAACCCACCTGATTTTCATCAAGTGGGTCGATTTCTTTCAATCAAATATTAAACTGAAACGCTGTTTTTTAATCTGATTTTATCTGACAGCATAGCGATAAACTCTGAGTTAGTGGGCTTTCCCCTTTCTGTCTGGATAGTATACCCGAAATATGAGTTAAGCACCTCTATATTACCCCTGTCCCACGCAACTTCAATTGCGTGGCGAATGGCACGTTCAACTCTTGATGAAGTGCTCTTAAAAGTCTTTGCAACCGTGGGATAAAGCACCTTTGTGACAGAGTTGAGCATATCAGGATTTTCAACACAAAGCTTAATCGCTTCACGTAAGTAAGGATAACCTTTGATATGTGCGGGGACACCAATATCACGCATCATATCGGTTATTGTCACCATTATATCCTCGCTTTTCCTCGGGTGTGAAACCACACCAACCTTGTGCCAAAAAACAAGCTGAACGATTCTCTCCGCCACCATCAGCGGGTCAATGGGCTTGTGGAAGCAATAATCCACACCACTCATCATAAGCTCCTGCTCGTAACTAGGGTTTTCAACGCTTGTCAGCACAACAAGCAAGGGTCTGTTGACGGGATTCGACTTGTTAATCCTGCTAACAATACCCATAGCATCAATATGCTGCATAAACGCATCCATAACGATTACATCAGGAATAGCCTCGTCCATTTTTTCCAACAGGGCAGAACCATCCTTAGGGCAAGTCACAACGTTCATCATATTATTTTTTAAAGCTGCCGCAAGCTTTAAAATAGGTTCCCCTCTGTCTTCAGTTAACAAAACTGTAGTCTTACTGTTAACCATTTTTTCACCTCCTCATGCGGTAAATTATAACACCCAATTCAACCACAATCAAGGTTATTCAACAATTATCGTTACTTTACACAAAATGCCATATTTTTATATTTTCAAAAAAATTTGATTTTTGTTGAATTTACTCAAAATTTGTCGAAGTCTTAT
This sequence comes from Acutalibacteraceae bacterium, assembly GCA_045649005.1. Taxonomy (GTDB): domain Bacteria; phylum Bacillota; class Clostridia; order Oscillospirales; family Acutalibacteraceae; genus DTU089. The sequence continues at coordinate 2,950 of JAZRPC010000068.1, read as the reverse complement.
TGCAGTTTAACCAATTGTATTTTTTAATTTAACATGTTTCGATGATTTTTGGCTGTATTTTTTTAAAAATTTCACACTATTCCCATTGTGTCGCTTCAAACATAGTCTGAGCAAAAATACCGTATCCGCTTGTCGAATCATTAAGAAAAACATGGGTTACTGCACCAACGATTTTCCCGTTTTGTACAATTGGGGACCCGCTCATCCCCTGAATTATTCCACCTGTTTTTTCAATAAGTTTTCTATCTGTTACTTTTATTACAAGGTGTTTATTTTCTTTATTATATTTATCAATTTTTTCTATGGATATTTTATACTGCTGAACACCACTACCATCAAGAGTGGTGTATATAACTGCTTCACCTTCACGAACTTCACTTGCAGAGGCTATACAGAATTTTTGCGCTGATTTAAAACAGCCGGAAGAAACTGTCCCATAAACTCCTTTATTTCCGTTTATAAAAATCTCACCAACAGTATCATTGGTTAAATAGCCCTGGAGCTCACCCGCAGAACCACTTAAACCTTTTGTATATCCGGTAAGCCGAACATTAGTACAATCCCCTTTTGATATGGGCAATGTCATTTTTGTGTCTATATCACAAACAGCGTGGCCAAGTGAAGCGAATCTACCGTTTTCCCTGTAAAACGTAACTGTACCAATACCGGCGGAGCTGTCACGAACCCAGATACCTGCTTTAAACTTTTTCTCACTTTCTGAATAAGCTCCCTCAAAGGAAACATCGAAAACTTTACCATTTCTCTCGATTGTAAAAATTATTGATTCACCATTACTATTTTCCATAAAATCAGATATTTGTCCGTTTCTTGAAACATCCTTACCATTTACTTTCTTTATTATATCACCAATTTTCAAACCCGCTCTTAAAGCAGTATCAACCGAACCCTCTCCTGTATCAACCGGTTCTGTTCCGACGATAATAACACCGTCTGCATAAAGCTTCAGACCTATAGGAAATCCTCCGAGATTAACCTTCTCTTCACTCGAAAACTCATTAACCTTATGGTTATAATTATCCGCAGAAATACCAAAAATTCTGTTTATTGTGTTTTCTATACCATTTAATGCTTCATTGAAGTTCATATCTGCCGTCGCAGTTTTATTTACAACAGAAAGCGAAAAAACAGAAAACATCAAAACTGCAGTTAATATTATTGATATAAAAGATAATATGATTTTGGATTTTTTCATTTTATCACCTCCGCCGAATAATAATTTGTGTAAATTTGCGAAGATTATAAACTGAAAAAAATGCAAAAAAATAAAGCCGCCAAAGGCGGCTTTAAATAACCCTATTATAATCAGATAGAGATTTCGTTTGCAATTCTGTAAAGATCAAGGTCGATTGTCTTTTTCATATTGAGTGCTTCAATAATGTCAAAATCTGTAATTTTGTCTTTCTGAGCAACAACAACCCTGTTACCAACGTCATTTTTAAGAAGCTGAACAGCATAGAAGCCCATCTGGCTCGCAAGAACTCTGTCTCTTACAGAAGGTGAACCACCACGCTGAACGTGACCGAGAACTGTCGCACGGCTTTCAACGCCTGTTTTTTGTTCAATATATTTTGCCAAAGAGTTCGCATCAATTCCCTTAACACCCTCAGCAACAACAATAACAAAATGTTCTTTGCCTGTTTTCTGAGTACGTTTCATTCTCTGGATTATGTAAGAATCGATATCGTAATCAACCTCAGGAATCAAGATGCAGGTAGCACCAACAGCAATACCGGCATTAAGAGCAAGGTAACCTGCATTTCTGCCCATAACCTCAACAACAGAGCATCTGTCGTGAGACTCTGTGGTGTCGCGGATTCTGTCAACCATTGCCATAACGGTATTAAGAGCGGTATCGTAGCCAATTGTATAGTCACTTGAGGCGATATCGTTGTCGATTGTGCCGGGGATACCGATACAGGGAACACCCTTGAGAGTAAGCGCACGTGCACCCTTGAATGTGCCGTCACCACCGATTGTTACGATGCCGTCAAGACCAAATTCCTTGCAAACCTCAACTGCTTTATCCTGAACGTCGGATTCAGCAAATTCAGGGCAGCGGGCTGAATAGAGCATTGTGCCACCCCTGTGGATAATATCAGAAACAGAGCGAAGGTTCATTTCGAACATATCACCCTCAATAAGACCCTTATAGCCACGGCGGATACCCATAACCTTCAAGCCACTTTCGCAAGCGCTTCTTACAACTGCACGGATAGCAGCATTCATACCGGGAGCGTCGCCACCGCTTGTAAGCACACCAATTGTTTTCACTGAGAAAACCTCCAAACACCAAAATAGTTTTTCAATCTTTGGAATTATAACACATTAAAATCAATCTTACAAGAGTTTGACGGGTAAATTTGACGTTTTTTGAAAAAATATATCAATTAATTAATAAAATACTCAATAAATTTTTTTGTGTATTGACAAATTGCTCCCCTTGGTGTATACTTTCACACGTGCTTTGAAGCGCCTCTGTAGCTCAGTTGGTAGAGCAGAGGACTGAAAATCCTCGTGTCGTTGGTTCGATTCCGACCGGAGGCACCATTTTTGCGGATGTAGCTCATCTGGTAGAGCGCCACCTTGCCAAGGGGGAGGTAGCGAGTTCGAGCCTCGTCCGCCGCTCCAATTTTTATTATTGCCGTCCTTTGGGACGGCAATAATAAAATTCGCAACGATGAGTAGCGAAGAACGAGCCTAGTTTTGGCTTTGCCAAAACTATAGGTTTTGCAATAGCAAAACCAGAGTTCAGAGCCTCGTCAGCGACAAACGAATATGGCGACATAGCCAAGTGGTAAGGCATGGGTCTGCAAAACCTTGATTCCCCGGTTCAAATCCGGGTGTCGCCTCCAGAAAAAAGGACTTCACGAAAGTGAAGTCCTTTTTTCAACGAAATAAATCCCTTGCGGGATTTGTGAAATTGCCTTCG
>JAZRPC010000067.1:0-11224 GCA_045649005.1 Acutalibacteraceae bacterium | reverse complement strand
GCGGGATAGGGATTCGAACCCCAACAAACAGAGTCAGAGTCTGTCGTGCTACCGTTACACTATCCCGCTAGGAACGAGTGATATTATACTATCAGTTTTTGCACTTGTCAATAGAAAAATTCAAAAAATATTTTATTTTTTTACTGTAATATGATTTATTATGTGCTATTATAATAACTGTCAATAAAACTTTGTCGGGAAGTGCATTATTACGTCTAACAAAAATCAAAACCAATACAGACTTATGACCGAAACTCCTGTTTCGTCGCTTATAATTAAATTAGGTATTCCCACCACCGTGAGTATGCTTGTAACCAATATTTATAATATGGCGGATACATACTTCGTGGGAACTCTCGGAACAAGCGCGAGCGGTGCCGTGGGTGTTGTTTTCGGACTTATGGCAATTATTCAGGCTTGCGGCTTTACCTTCGGTCACGGTGCGGGTAGCATTATATCCCGTCGCCTCGGTGCCAAGGATAAGGCTGCTGCCGATGCTGTTGCATCTGTAGCGTTTTTCTGTTGCTTGTTGTGCGGTTTGGTTATAACAGTGTTAGGCTTGGCGTTTTCAACGCCCTTCCTGAAGCTTCTCGGTAGTACGGATACGATTCTTCCCTATGCCAAGGATTATGCTTTTTGGATTCTCCTTGCCGCCCCTGTAACAATGAACAGCTTTGTGCTTAATAACATTCTCCGATACGAGGGTAAAGCTTCCCTTGCTATGATTGGTCTTACAACGGGTGGCATTCTTAATATTTTCGGTGACTGGCTCCTTATTAACATATTTGATTTGGGTATTACGGGCGCGGGCATTTCAACTGCAGTTTCTCAGTGTATCAGCTTCTTTATTCTTTTAAGTATGTTTTTGCGCGGTAAAACCCAAAGTCAGATTAGTCTGCGCAAATTTAAAGCAGGGCTTCCCCACCTTAAAAATATTATTGCAACAGGCTTCCCGAGTCTTATGCGACAGGGCTTGTCAAGTGTTTCGACAATGCTCCTTAATAATCTTGCAGGACTTTATGGTGATGCCGCCGTTGCGGGTATGACTATCGTAAACCGTATTTGCTTCTTCATATTTGCAGTTGGTCTGGGTATCGGACAGGGCTATCAGCCTGTGTGCGCATTTAACTATGGTGCCAAAAAGTACAAGCGTGTAAAAAAGGGTTTCCTGTTTACCTTTGGTATAGGTGAGCTGTTCCTTAGCGTGCTTGCTGTAATCGGTCTTTTTTGCAGTGATTTCCTTGTAGGTATTTTTCGTGACGACCCGCAGGTTATTGCAGTCGGCTCCTTTGCTCTCAAGGCTCAGCTTATTGCACTTTTCTTCCAGCCCTTATCAATATGCAGTAATATGACCTTCCAAAGTGTAGGTAAAAATAAGCCTGCTACCTTCCTTTCAATGCTAAGAAGCGGGCTTGTGTTTATTCCTGTTATCATCATTTTATCTAATCAAATTGGACTCACGGGCATTCAGATTGCACAGACTGTCACAGACGTGATAACCTTCTTCCTTTCAATGCCGTTTATTATATGGTTCTTCAAAAAACTTCCTAAAGACGATGTTGAACAGAAAACGGAACTATAAAACTGTTGGCGGTCGTGCTCCTTGCCCGCGCCGGAACCGGCTATCGGTTCAGGTTTTCATTACAGAGCCAAACAAAAAAGGTATCCCGAAGGATGCCTTTTTTGTTTGGCTCAGAAGGAGAGACTCGCAAGGCTCTGCCTTGCAGTTCGCTACGCGAACATCCGATTGTGTTCGGCTTCGCCGAGAGGAGTTCGAGTCTCTCCAGTGAAAACAACAAAGCAAAAAGGATACCCGAAAGGGTATCCTTTTTGCTTGGCGCAGAAGGAGAGACTCGCAAGGCTCTGCCTTGCAGTTCGCTACGCGAACATCCGATTGTGTTCGGCTTCGCCGAGACGAGTTCGAGTCTCTCTACTGAAAACAACAAAGCAAAAAGGATACCCGAAAGGGTATCCTTTTTACTTGGCGCAGAAGGAGAGACTCGAACTCTCGCGCCGGTTTCCCGACCTACGCCCTTAGCAGGGGCGCCTCGTCACCAACTTGAGTACTTCTGCATTGGTAACCGGAAACGGTTGTTAAATTGTCCTCAAAAGAGGTGGCGCAGAGAGTGGGATTCGAACCCACGGTACGTTGCCGTACGACGGTTTTCAAGACCGTTCCGTTATAACCACTTCGGTATCTCTGCATATGTTAGCCTTGATATATTATCACACCAAATCAAAATTGTCAACCGATTTTTTAATCATTTTTTAAAATTCTCTGATGTTGTGCCCTGATAAGTGCTTTTTTATTCAATTTGTTTTTCTCGGTTGTCGCTTATGGGTAAAATATTGTCTAAAAATGAGCATAATATATTATACATATTTTCCTTTTATTACAGTTGATTTTGTCGTGATTTTAGTGTAATATGTATAATTGGATAACCAAAAAACCACTTTTTAAGATTTTTTTTGGAGGATTTGTATGAATTATAAGCTTACAAAGAAGCAAGCAAAAGAGATGCTTGAAAATAAACTTCTCCACTTTTTCGGCATTTCAACCGAAAATGCAACGGATGAACAGTTTTATAAAGCAATCACCATGATTGTGCGTGATATGATGGTTGAGGGCAGGGCAGAGCTTTCCAAAAAAGCAGACACCGAGGGTAAAAAACGTGTTTATTACCTTTCAATGGAGTTCCTTATGGGTCGCTCGCTCAAAAACACTCTTTTCAATCTTAATCTCACAAATACTTTCACTAGTGTTCTCAAAGACTACGGAGTTAAACTTGATAATCTTTTTGAATGCGAGCCCGATGCGGGTCTTGGAAACGGCGGTCTCGGCAGACTTGCCGCCTGCTATCTTGATGCTCTCGCAACACAGGGCTACCCCGCAAGAGGCTACTCCATACTTTATGAATACGGCATTTTCCGCCAGAAGCTTGTTGAGGGCAGGCAGACAGAGCTTCCAGATAACTGGCTCCCCGGCGGTGAGGTGTGGCTTGTACCACGTGAGAGCAGCTCTGTAAACGTCTGCTTCGAGGGTACTCTCAACGAATGCTGGTATGACGATTATCACAGCGTTGAGGTCGTTGACGGCAACGTGATTCAGGCTGTTCCATACGATATGTTTGTTGCCGGTAAAGACGGCAAGGGCATCAGCTGTCTTCGTCTTTGGAGCGCAAAAGCCCCCGAGTTTGATATGAAGTCCTTTAACCAGGGCAACTTCCTCCGCTCAATGGAGCGTCAGGCTATGGCAGAGGTTATCAGCAAGGTTCTTTATCCTATGGATAACCACCCCGAGGGTAAATCTCTCAGACTCCGTCAGCAGTATTTCCTGGTTTCTGCATCAATTCAGGATATTGTCCGCCACCATCTTCGTGAATACGGCACGGTTGACAATATTCCCGAAAAAATTGCGGTTCACATCAACGACACCCACCCCACAATGGCAATCCCCGAGCTCATGAGAATTCTTCTTGATGAGTGCGGCTACGGTTGGGATGATGCTTGGCGACTTGTTACAAACACAGTTGCATACACAAACCACACAGTTATGAGCGAGGCTCTCGAGTGCTGGAGCGAGGAGCTTGTAAAACGCCTTATCCCCAGAATATATGCAATTATCAAAGAGATTGATAACAGATTCCGTTCCTACGTGTGGGAGAGCACACACGATGCAGACTACGTTGAAAGAACGGCAATTATTTCCGGCGGCGCTGTTCGCATGGCAAATCTTTGCGTTGCCGCAAGCCACAAGGTAAACGGCGTTTCTGCGCTCCACAGCCAGATTCTCAAGGATTCACTTTTCAACGATTTCTACAGACTCACACCCGACAAGTTCACAAACGTAACCAATGGTATCGCCCACAGACGTTGGCTCTGCCAGGCTAACCCCAAGCTCACATCATATATAACAGAGCTTCTCGGCAACGACAAATTCGTTTATGATGCAGAGCATCTTTCAAAGCTTGCCGATTTCAAGGACGATGAGGCTGTTCTTGAAAAAATCGGTGAAATCAAAAAAGCAAACAAGGAAGCGTTTGCAAAGCATATTCAGAAAAAGACAGGCGTCAAGCTCAACACCGATTCTGTTTTTGACGTTCAGGTTAAACGACTTCACGAATATAAGCGTCAGCACCTTAATGCTTTCAACATCGTTTCCGAATACCTTGCAATAAAAGAAAATCCCGATGGCGATTTTGTTCCCAAAACATATATATTCGGTGCAAAAGCAGCTCCCGGCTATTACGTTGCACAGCGTATTATCAGCATGATTCTTGCTTTGGGCGAAATGATCGATAAAGACCCCGACGTAAGAGGCAGACTCAAGGTGCTGTATGTTGAGGATTATAATGTAACCAATGCTGAAAGACTTATGCCCGCCGCAGATGTTTCAGAGCAGATTTCTCTTGCGGGTAAAGAAGCAAGCGGAACAGGTAATATGAAGCTTATGATGAACGGTGCTCTTACAATCGGCACTCTCGACGGTGCGAATGTTGAAATTCACGAGGCTGTGGGTGACGACAATATGTTCCTTTTCGGTATGCATGCCGATGAGGTTTCCGAGCTTAGAAAAAGCGGCTACAATCCCCAAAACTATTACAATAACAATCCCGAAATCCGCAAGGTGCTTGATTTCATCAGCCACGGCGGTATCGACGGCAAGGATTTCTCCGATATATCCGGCACAATTATTCACCACGACCCGTTTATGGTGCTTGCAGATTTTGCTGATTATCAGAGAGCACAGAAAAAGGTGAGGGAGACTTTCCTTGATAAAAAGAAATGGAACCAAATGTCACTCCTCAATATCGCTTATTCAGGAAGATTTGCCGCAGACCGAGCAATCAACGAATATGCTCGTAATATATGGAATACACAAAAAATCTAACACATTTTGGGCTTTTTGCCGAAAATTATATGTTGGGTAATCTTTGGGATAATTTCTTCTTGACTTTTTGTGGATTTTAGGTTAATCTTTAGATACTGAAAAATAATGTGGTATTGTATTTTGAGCCCCTTTCGGCTCAGCAATACTAAAAATTTGAAAGGGGTTCTATACCAATGAAAAATTCAGATATGAAAATTATTGCTATAATCCTTACTATAGCACTTCTTTTCACAGTTGTTACAAGCAACGCTGTTTCAATTGCTTCTGTTTTGTTCCTCACAAAGACTGAGGCTACAGACGCTGCAACAGGCGATGGCTCAGCTGATGCAAACAACAACAATAACAACAACAACAATTACCAGAACAACAACAGCTACTATGATCCTAACGGCGGTACTGTTGACAACTCCGGTAGCACAGGCGATGGTGCTGGCGATGCAACTCAGCAGGGCAGCACAGATGCCGGCAACAACCAGGCTCAGGGCAACGCTCAGCAGGGTGCACAGCAGGGTAACCAGCCTCAGGGTAACCAGCCTCAGGGCAACCAGCCCCAGGGTAACCAGCCTCAGGGCAACACAGGTTCTCCCGTTGATGCTGCAGCTCTCAAAATGTTCCAGGATGCTGCAACAGCTATCAAAACAAAGGGTCACGCTGCATACAAATGCAAAGCATGGCAGGTTATCGAAGAAATCAACATCGGTAACTCCGTTCTTGAAGGAATCATTAAGGGCTTCGTTACATCTGAAGAAGATGCTACTGTTAAAGACAATGCTAAAGGCGAAGATTCAATGAATCGTATGCCCGTTAGCAACTGTACAGCAAACGCTGTTGCAAGCTGTTCAAAGAAGGATTCAGGTTCTAACGTTGTTATCACAATTGTTATGAAAGACCAGGTTAACCCCACAGAAGAGGATAAAGACGGTGTTGCTCTTATGTCAAGAGACCTTCTCTATATGACAGCAGTCACTAACGAAATCCAGAACAACGGTGCTATCAAAGCTATCGTTAAAGAACTTAAAACTGCAGAGCTCAACTACAAAGCTTTCACAATCACTGCTACAATGACTAAAGACGGCAAGTTCGTTGAAATCACTCACGAATGCCACGCTGAATTGAAAGCAGAAGCTAAGCTTCTTGTTGGTTCTCTCTCAGGTGACGGTGTTCTTGCGTTCCACGCAAAATTCTGGGATTTTGCATATTAATTTTAATGCTTGAAAGAAAAGGTCGGTTTACGAAAGTGAACCGACCTTTTTGCTATTGACATTTTTGAGGATTTGTTGTAATCTAGTAATTGATTAAAATGTTAATTTTAAATCAGTAAACGAAAGGGGTTTCATACCAATGAAAAGATCAGATATGAAGTTGATTGCTATTATTCTCACAATAGCTCTTCTCTTCACAGTTATCACAAGCAACGCTGTTTCAATTGCTTCTGTTATGTTCCTTACTAAAACTGAGGCAACTGATGGTGCAGGTGCAGACGGTGCAGGCGATGCAACAAACAACAATAATAACAATGCCCAGGGTGGAGGTTCATACTATGATCCCAACGCCGGCGGTAATGTTGGCGGCAACGCAGGCGGCGATGCAACAGGTAATGTCGGCGGCAACGCAGGCGGCGATGCAACAGGTAACGCAGCTGGCAATGCAGGCGGTAACGCAGGCGGTAACGCAGGCAACAACGCAGGTGCGGGCAACAACGCCGGTGCAGGCAACAACGCCGGTGCAGGCAACAATGCAGGCGCTGACACAACAGGTGGCAAAACACCCGCAGAGGTTCTTGCTATCTACACAAAGGTTATGAACAAAGCTAAAACAGACAAACCCGGCTACACAAAGGTTGAGTACCAGGAGCTTCCCGCCGATGCAAACAACCGTGTAATCTCAAAGGGTTCAGGTCTTGTTGGCACACTTCTTGACCTTGTTGACAAGCTCGATATTATGACAACTAAAGAAACTGCAACCGCAAATCCTGATGTTGTTGAAAAAGGTTCAGATATGAGATGGTTCCCCGTTTACAAGGGCGCAAAGGGCTGCTATCTTACAGATGCAAGCGCTATCAAATCCGCTAAGTACGAAGATCTTGGTGGCGATAAAGCAAGAATCACAATCGTTCTCAACGATGAAAAGAACCCCGAGCCTCTTCCCGATGGCGGCAACAAGTCTCCCAGCTTTACAGGTGGTATCTTCTCACCTCTCTCAAAGGCTGATATCGACAACACTCTTAATGGTGGCGTTGTTCAGGCTGTTATCAAAAACGTTACATACAACCTCACATACCACGATTGCACAGCTATTGTTGAATACAACACAAAAACAAATGAGATTATTAAGCTTGAGCAGTATATGAACGTTGCTATTCAGGGCGGCGGTAAGATTTTTGGTATTTCTGAAATCGTTATTGATAAGCAGGAGCTCTTTAATACAATCATCATCACTGACCTCAAATATTAATCTGACTGTTTCTTTTAGCGCAGAACACCCCGAGCATTTAGCTCGGGGTTAGTTTTTTTATCTCGCTCGTCGTATCTTCATACGCCGTCGTTCGATAAAATAAACTTCTGCATCTAAAATAAACAGTCATCTTGATAATATCGTGTTCTTTTAGAGCAGAACACCCCGAGCATTTTGCTCGGGGTTAGTTTTTTTATCTCTCTCGTCGTATCTTCATACGCTAAAAAAATTATATACCTGTTTTCATTATTGCCTTTTTATAGAGTGTATGGTAAAATATATACAACAATTGTTTAATGGGTGATATATTTGACTCTTTGGATTATTTTCGGTTTGTTTTTACTTGTTGAGGTGTTTTTTGTACCCTGGTATCTTAAAGCTCTTTGGCCCGAAAAATGCAGAAAATCATTAATATTAAAAATGATATGCGCAACAGGCTTTGTGGCTATTGGTGCTGTTTCAATGCACATTGCGGATAATTTCTCTCAATATGCCATAATTATGTTTGTCGGAGCAATTTTTGGCTGGATTGGCGACTATTTTCTTCATGCAAAGCCCACTAATTTGTATTTTGCCACGGGTTTCGTCAGTTTTCTAATCGGTCACGTGGTTTATATTGTGGCTTTTGTCAAAGCCACGCCAAAGCTTAGCCCCGGTTACCAAATGTTTAATCTCACAGAAATACTCGCCATAATTGGTGTTGTGGTGGCGTTGATGGCTTTCTCCAAGCTGATAAAAGTAAAATTTGCTCCTAAAATAGTGTTTTATGCCATTGGCGTGTATTTGCTGGTAATAACTTCAATGCTTGTCAGGGCAAGCGTTTTGGGCTGGTCCTACTATAAATCCGGCGGAGAATTTGGTATAGTAGCATTTCTTCTTTTAGCTTGTGGCTCAACCTGCTTCCTGCTTTCGGATATAACCCTTGGCATTCTTTCTTTTGGCGGTCAAAAGAAAAATTATCCCTTGAAAATATTTAACATTCTTACATATTTCTGGGGTCAGGTGATGCTGGCTTCATCAATTCTTTTTATTAACGCATAAAGGTGTATTATGTTTGATAAGGTCTTCAACCGCAAAAACAGCGGTTCATATAAATGGGATACGATAGTTGCAGACGGTTTAATAGAAAAGGGTGCATACCCGTTTTCTGTTGCAGATATGGAGTTTCAAGCCCCGCCCGAGGTGAGGGAGGCTCTGTCTTCATTTTGTGAAAACGGTTTTTTCTGCTACACAAGCAGTGATGAAGCCTATCGTGATTGTGTTCGTGAATTTTTGCTTCGTCGCCACAGCTTCGAAATTGAAAACGATTGGATAACAACCGTTGGCGGCGTTGTTTTTGCCATAAACACAGCTATAAGAGCCTTTACCCAAAAGGGCAACAAGGTAATAATTCAGACCCCTGTTTATTACCCTTTTTCTACCTCTATTCTTAACAACGGGCGAGTTATTGCTGATAATCCGCTTCAATTTGTTGACGGTGAATACAAGATGAATTTTGACGAGCTTCGAAAAATTGCATCCGCAGACGATGTGAAGCTTATGCTTCTTTGCAGTCCTCATAACCCTGTTGGCAGAGTGTGGAGTAAAGAGGAGCTCAAGCAGGTGGGTGAAATTTGCCTTGAAAATAACGTTGTGCTTCTCAGCGATGAAATACATTTTGATATTCTCAGAAAAAATGTTGAGCACACGGTAATAAATAATGTTGACCGCCAAATAGCGCAGAACACCGTTATCTGCACCGCTGTCAGCAAAACCTTTAACCTTGCGGGTCTCGGCACTTCCAACATCATAATAGAGAATAAAGGGCTTCGTGATAAATTTCAGGCTCAGCTTTCAGCCGACGGCTACAGCTCAATAAACTGTGTTTCCCGCCCTGCGACGATTGCCGCATACACAAAATGCGATTATTGGATAGATAAGGTTAACGAGTATATTGACGCCAATATTGAAATGGTTGAAAGTATGCTCAGCGTTACCGATAAAATTAAAGTCCATAAATGTCAGGGAACCTACCTTATGTGGCTTGATATGAACGGGCTCTCTATGTCTGATTCGGAGCTTGACGAATTTCTCAACAACAAATGCGGTATCATTCAGGACCCGGGCTATTGGTTCGGTGAGGGTGGCAAGGGCTTTACAAGGCTCAACGTTGCTTGCCCGAGAGTTGTCTTGAAAAAAGCGATAGAAACCCTTATTTCACAGATAGAGAAGGTGTAAAATTATGAAAAAACTGTTATGCTTTGTTATGTCGCTTGTGGCTTTGCTTAGCCTTTGTGCTCCGTGCGCTGTTGCGGCGAATGAGGCGGATTTTCAGCTTACCATTGACGTGAACGAAAGGTATACCGATATATCCGACACCGTCGAGGGGCAAGACCTTTTCGGTTACCGCCAGCAAGAGGAAAAAGAAAAAACAACTAAAAGAAATACCTATATAGCAATTCTTTCGGTTGCTCTTGTGATAGCTGTAATTGTTCTTGTGGTATGCCTTAAAAGGGTTCCAAAGGAAAAGGATATTACTATTGGCGATATAAATAAAAAAGACGAAAAGGATCAACAATGAGAAGAATATTGAGCCACGTCAGAGCGGCTGTTGACGACTATAAAATGATTGAGGATGGCGACAGAATCGCCGTAGGTATTTCCGGTGGCAAGGATTCGCTGATGCTTCTCAAGGCTCTTTGTGAGCTAAGGCGGTTTTACCCCGCAAAATTTGAGATAATAGCCCTTACTCTTGATATGCGCTTCGGTAACGAGGATGGCGATTTTTCACGTATTAAGGCGTTTTGCCGTGAAAACGACGTTGAATATGTTATCAAGTCAACAGACCTCTATGAAATTATTTTTAATATAAGAAAAGAAAAATCTCCTTGCAGCCTTTGTGCAAGAATGCGCCGAGGCATACTTCACGACACGGCAAAGGAGCTGGGGTGCAACAAAATTGCTTTGGGTCACCACCTTGACGATGCAGCAGAAACGTTTATGATGAATCTGCTTATTGAAAGCAGAGTTGGGTGCTTTGCCCCCGTAACTTATCTTTCCAGGCGTGATATAACGATGATACGCCCTCTTGTATACGTCAGGGAGCGTGAGGTGGAAAGGGTAGCGGAGCGCCTTTCCTTACCCGTTGTTGAAAGCAAATGCCCTGCCAACGAAAATACAAAGCGTGAGGATACAAAAAATCTTCTTAAAAGCCTTTCGGAGGAATACGGCGACGTGCCCGAAAAAATTGTCGGTGCAATACAACGAGCCAATATTGACCGTTGGGGGAAATAAGTTTAATCGGTCCTCAGCGATATTGCCGATATAGATAAAGCCAACACAGAATTTTCTGTGTTGGCTTTTTTGTGGGTTTGTTTTATCTCAATATCCGAAATAATTGCTGAAGGGGTCTGTTTCGGGTACTGATGTGGCGGGCTGTGAGTTGTTGCCCTTGTCTTCAACCAGCTTGACCTTTGCAGTTGCAGTTGATGCTACGCTACCGTTGTTGTTGAGCCTGCAATACGTTAAGGTGATTGTGTCGCCTACAGAGGCGTTTTCGATAACCTCAAGCAAAATATCGGTTGAGTTGAGGGGGGTTCCGTTAACTCCTGTAATGATGTCGCCAATCTGGATTCCGCTGTTTGCAACACCGCTTCCCTCAGTTATGGAGGCTATAACGATTGAGCCATAGGGGAGATTGTTTTTCCATGCAATAGCGGAGTAATTGTAGTCGTTAGCAACAGCGTAATAGGTTATGCCCAGCATAGGTCTGTTTGTAACATAACCGTGCTTAACGATTGAATTATAGATTTCAAGCATTGTGTTGCTGGGAACAGAGAAGCCCATTCCTTCGTATTCTGTGCTTGTGATTTTAGAAGAGTTAAGACCGATAACCTGACC
>JAZRPC010000066.1:0-7867 GCA_045649005.1 Acutalibacteraceae bacterium | reverse complement strand
CCCGAAATGTTTGCGGCGGCATTCCCGATTTGCCCCGCATGGTCACCGAGCGAAGACCTGACAAGCCATATGGCAAACATTCCCGTTTGGCTCACCTCCAGCACCCTCGACCCCCTTGTTAACTATTATTTTTCTGTTACGCCCACGTGGGAAAACATCATCAAAACATCCTCTGTCCCCGAAAAATGCAGATTTTCGACTATTGACAGCGTATGCTATCCTGACGGAACACCTACAAGCAGCGCTCACCACACCTGGTTTGCAGTCAACCACGATATGTTTACAGCAGACAATAGTGACTATTACAATATGTCAACCGTGAGCGGTACGGGCGAAGCCGTAAAGCTGACTCACCCGGATGGTATGATTTCGTGGCTTTCTGAACACACCTCTGAATTTGACGGTGTTATGAGTGACGGAACAGGCAACATCACCCCGGATGACAGCACAGATAACATTGCTTCATCTTTGAGCATTATCGAGTGGATAATCGCACTTGTTAAAACAATTCTGAAAATGATTATAGGCTAAAAACAAAATACCGACCCTCGAAAAACGAACGGGGGTCGGTATTTTCTATAAAACAAATAAAAAACAGCGGCTAATGAAAGCCACCAACATTTTTAGTGTATCAGAACAGACAGTTTTTGTCAATATTTTAACAAGATATCATTGTTGTTTTTCACCAATTTCTGCCATTTTCATAAAGTGTATTAGTCGATTTTATACAATATTCCATATTGAAAAACCACTTTTTTTGTGTTATTATAAAGACGAAGAAAGGGTGAGTCCAATGTACAGATAACTTCAAATCCAAAAGAAAGGATTGAGTCCGATGTGCAGATAAACTACTCAATCAAAACCGGTTGAGTTCCATTCTTCCCACCGCTCAAAAACTAAAAATGCTTGACATTGGTAAAGAGCTCTCCTGCTTCAAATATGAAGCTTGACGATAAACCGGAGCAAAGTAAAGTTTGAGAGCACAATTTAAACCTTTTGAAGCAAAGCCGAAACAAAAGTGTTTCTCACTTACGGGAGTTTATATAGATACGACAAAATCATCTCGGCAACAATTCAGCAGGTTTAAAAATCCAAAGAAATGCGAGGTAACCAAAGATGTTAGATACTAAAATTGAATCCAGATAACCCTTGACTGTGGGCATCGAGAGATGGGCAGTCAAGGGTTATTTCCATTTTATGTCTTATTTATTGGTCCTCACCGAAATCAGCAATATATGCTTCAACAAGCTTTTCGGGCCAATCTGAAACTGCTTCAAGCTTACCTGTAAAGAAGCGAAGTGTTTTTGGCTCGTGAACAAATCTTAAACCGCCGATAAGGTGTCTGTGGTCATACAACCATTTAACCCTGTCAATTACATACTCGGTCTGTGAAAGAGTGAAAACACGTCTCGGGAAAGCAAGACGAACCATTTCAACTGATGCAATATGCTCTGTTCCGTCGGGGTTTCTTTCTTCGGAAAGAGTACCTCTTTCCATACCACGGATGCCGCCGCAAAGATAGAGTGCGGCAACAAGGGAGCCTGCGGGGTACTGCTCTGCAGGGATATGGTCAACAACCTGTCTTGCATCAATATGTGCTCCAAGACCGCCACCCGGTGTTACCATGGGAACGCCCAATTTATCAAGCTCCTTAACACAATGGTTAATGAATTGCGGTCCTTGCGAAATGATATCCATATCCATTGTTTCTTCAAAGCCGATTATAAGAGCCTCCATTTCCTTAACGGACATACCGCCGTATGTAAGGAAGCCCTCAAACATTGTAATGTAATCTTCCATAGCGTGGAACATCTCTTCGTCTCTTACCATAATTCCGCCGCCACGGCCAAAACCAAATTTGCGGGCTGAAAAATACACAATATCGAAAAGGTCTGCAATCATCCTTGTGATTTCACGGATGGATTTATCTTTCATTGCTTCTTCTCTTGTTTTAATGAAATAAAGGTTATCCTGTAAAAGAGAAGCATCAAGAACGGTAACAATGCCGTGCTGTTTGGCAAGGTCGGTTGCCTCTTTCATATTTTCGTAAGAAATAGGCTGACCGCCTATAAGGTTTGTGCCCGCCTCAAGACGAAGGTATGCAATATTACCTGCACCCTCTTTTTCAATGCAAGCCTTAACCTTGTCAAGGTCAATATTGCCCTTGAAAGGAAGAGTGCTTTTAACTACCAAGCCTTCGTCCTTAACAAGCTCTTCAACTCTGCCCCCAAGACGGGTAACGTGTGCTTTTGAGGTTGTGAAATGGTAGTTCATAATTACACAACTATCAGGTTTAACGAAATGCTGTGCAATAATATGCTCGCAAGCTCTGCCCTGATGAGTGGGGAGAAGATATTTCATACCAAAAATTTCGGTCAGCTTTTCATTCATTCTGTAGAAGGTTTCGCTACCTGCATAAGCATCATCAGCACGGAGCATAGCGGATTGCATATTGTCACTCATAGCGTTAACGCCCGAGTCTGTGAGCATATCCATAAAAATATCGCCATTATGAAGCATAAATGTATTGAAGCCCGCTTCTTTAAGCTTGTTTAAGCGCTCTTTTGCAGGCAAAAGAGAAAGCTTCTGAACTATTTTCACCTTGTGCATTTCAACGGGCACAGGCTCACGATTGTAAAATTTGATTTCTGCCATTTTAAAAACCTCCGTGGGTATTGTTTTTCTATGAAAGGTAGTATATAATAAAACCCACGATAAATAAAACAAATAGATTTGATTATAGCCATCGAAAAATTCGATTACAATCTTTGGAGGAATCATGGAGATAAGAAACCTTATTTCATTCGTTCACGTTGCAGAGCTCAACAGCTTCACCAAAGCCGCTGAGGCACTGGGATATTCTCAATCCACAATCTCTTTTCAGATAAAACAGCTGGAAACGGAGCTTGACTGTCTTCTTTTTGAAAGAATAAACCACACAATAACCCTCACCCAACGTGGTGAAGAATTGCTTGAATACGCCCAGAATATCAGCAGGCTGACAGAAGAATTCAAGCAAAACACAGCCTCCGACAAAACAATAAAAGGATTTGTTCACGTCGTTTCGCCCGACTCAATCTGCGAAGAAATGCTAATGTCTAACTACGGCAAATTTAACGAGCTTTACCCGCAAATAAACTTGAGATTTACCGCCGCTGATACTCTTGATATGTTTGAAATGCTCGACAAAAACGAGGCGGACATAATGCTGACACTTGACAATCACATCCACCGGAACGACTACGTAATTGCCAAAGAAAAACACATTGATATGCATTTTGTAACTAATGCAAAATCCCCCTTGCTCAAGTGCGGGGAGCTTTCGATATTCGATATAGTAAACGAACCCTTTTTGCTCACAGAGCACGGTATGGGCTACCGCAGAGTTCTTGATAAAGAGCTTGCAAAAAAATCCATTGAAATTTCCCCCATACTTGAAGTGGGGCGAACTGATATAATTACAAGCCTTCTTGAAAATGGTGAGGGCATATCATACCTCCCCGATTTTGTAACGCAGGAAAAGGTCAAAGACGGCAAGCTTGCCTACCTTAATATAACTGATATTCAAACCGATATATGGGAACAGCTCATATACCACAAAAACAAATGGGTATCAAATTGCCTGAAAGCATTTATTGAATTTGTAACGGAAGTAGAGTTTTAATGAAAAATATTGTGCCTATCATTAACCAATACGGAAAAAACCACAAAAAAAGCCCCCGCAACAAGCGTATTGCTTGCAGAGGGATAATAATAAAAGAAGACAAAATCCTCATTTCACAGCAAAAAAACACGGGTATGATGCTTTTACCCGGCGGTGGGCTTGAAAATGGTGAAAGTTACGCAGACTGCTGTAAAAGAGAGGTGCTTGAAGAAACGGGATTTGTAGTAAATCCTGTCCACCATTTTCTCACGGTGAATGAATACTACGAGGACTGGTTGTATGAAACCCACTTCTTCTTTTGTGAAATCGTTGAAACTGCCACCCCAAAGCTTACAGAGCACGAAATCCTTGCCGGTGCCTGTGCACAATGGGTGGAAATTGACGACGCTGTTCTTGAATTTGGGAGATATGCCGAATACGAAAAAGAAGAGCCCGAAAAAAGCGGTCAGTACCGACGTGAAGAGGCGGCAATCCGCTTTTATCTTGAAAACGTACAAACCCCTTTCACCTTTATTCAGCGTTTATTCCCCCCGAAACAGCCGATAACGAAAAAACGAATATCCGCAAGAGCAATCATTAACCAGAATAACAAAATTCTTTTTGTAAACGAGCTTTGCGACGGCACTCTGATGAGCACCGGCGGTGGGCTTGAAGAGGGTGAAACCCTTGAAGAATGCTGCAGACGAGAGGTGCTTGAGGAAACAGGCTACATTGTAACCCCCAAAAACCATTTTCTTACCGTTAACGAATATTTTGAGGGCACCTTGTATGTGGGAGTTTATTTTATCTGCGAAATAACAGGTAACGGCGAGCCCGCCCTCACCTCTACTGAAAAACATAAAAAAACAGTTTCAAAATGGGTTGATATTGACGAGGCTATTGATATTTTCAAAAATTTCACAGGTCTCAGAAAAATTGACGAGGGCAAAGAATCCCTTTACACAAGAGAATACACGGTATTAAAAAAATACAAGGAGCTTCTGTGAGGCTCCTTGTATTCATTTTATTCAATGGAAGCAGACTTCGTTTTCACTTTCGCCCTTTTCAGTTATGTCAATAATATTCTTTACAGTTGTTTCAGCAATATTTTCCAACGCTTCTTCTGTCAGGAATGCCTGGTGAGAGGTAACAATAACGTTGGGCATTGAAATAAGTCTTGCAAGAATGTCGTCCTCAAGAATGTGACCCGAATTATCCTCAAAGAACAAATCGGATTCCTCTTCGTAAACGTCAAGGCAGGCTGCACCCACCTTTCGTGATTTTATGCCTGCAAGAAGTGCTTCTGCATCGACCAATGCACCACGTGACGTGTTGAGGATAACAACGCCCTTTTTGCATTTCTCAAGTGCGTTTTCGTCAATTATGTGGTAAGTATCCTCAGTCAATGGACAATGGAGAGAAATAATGTCACTTTCAGAAAACAATTCTTCAAGTGATGCGTATTTCACTCTATCGCCGTCTTCAACGCCCTGTGCGGGGAATTTATCATAGGCGAGAACCTTCATCCCGAAGCCCTTGCAGATATCAATAAACACTCTGCCGATTCTGCCGGTACCGATAACACCCACGGTTTTGCCGTGAAGGTCAAAGCCCGTCAGATTAGAAAGACTGAAGTTGAAATCTCTTGACCTTATATAGGCTTTGTGGATTCGCCTTATAGATGTAAGAAGAAGTGCCATTGTGTGCTCGGCAACGGCATAGGGTGAATATGCAGGTACACGCAAAACGTGGATTTTACCGCAAGCGTGCTTTGTATCAACGTTGTTGAAGCCCGCACACCTGAGCGCAATAATCTTAATATCCAACTCAATTAAACGGTCGATAACGGTTTTATTCACGGTATCATTTACAAACACACATACACCGTCATAACCCTTTGCAAGGTCAACGGTATCTTCGTTGAGTTTGGTTTCATAGTATTTGAATTTTATGCCTTTTTCGGCACCGTATTTATCAAAGGATGCTTTATCGTAGGGTTTAGCATCAAAAAAAGCAATTTTCATCAATAAGCCCCCTCATTTTATTATTGTGCAATTTCATTTATTTCATTCTATATAAATTGTTTCACTCAGGCGGATATCTTCAGATGATGCACCCACAAGGATTTCAAACTCACCCTTTTCAACAACCCATTCGAAGCTTTTGTTGAGAAGCTTGAAGGAGTCAAAATCAAGCATAAATTCAACTGTCTTTGTCTGACCCGCCTCAAGGCTGATTCTTTCAAAGCCCTTGAGCTCTTTAAAAGGAGTTATAACGGATGAAACCTTGTCGTTTATATAAAGCTGAACAACCTCGTCACCTGCTACGTCGCCCATATTTTTAACGTCTGCGGTAACTTTATAATCATATCTGCCCAGTTTTTCAACAGAAAGGTTACTGTATTCAAATTTTGTATATGAAAGACCGAAGCCGAAAGGATACATCGCTCTTCTGCTACCCTCGAACATAACCTCTGTGTTGTTTGGAAGAACTGTGTAATAACAAGGGATTCTGAATGAATCAGCAGGGAATGAAACAGGGAGTCTGCCTGCGGGGTTATTAATACCAACTAATGTTTCTGCGATAGCTCTTGCACCTGTTTCGCCACCGAACCACGCAAGCATAATTGCAGAGGTTATGCCACTTTCAACAGACAAATCAACGCTTCTGCCGTTTTCAAGCACAAGAACAACAGGCTTGCCTGTTGCGGCAACTCTTTCAATGAGCTCTCTTTGTTTGCCTGCAAGTCTGAGGTCTGCTCTGTCGTGACCCTCACTGCTTGTAAACGTATTATCGCCGCAAACAATAATTGCGATATCGCTGTTTTCTGCTATTGAAACAGCCTCGTCAATACACTCTTTTTCATCCTCATCATAAACCTCCACAAGGTGGGGCTGACCATCCTGACTTTCAACATGAACGTCACGGGGTATACCGCAACCGTTGCAATAGGTTATCTCTGACTCGTCGCCGAGAAGCTCCTGAAGCTCAACAAGAACACTTCTGAGCTCGTAGCCGTCGGGCACGGAGGAATATCCTCCCAATCTCTGCCTGTTTGCAGAGGGACCGAGCAGCGCAATCTTTTTATATTTACCCTTTTCAAGAGGCAGAATGCCGTTATTTTTAATAAGTGTGACAGATTTTTTAGCCGCCTCGTGAGAAGCCTTGAGATGCTTTTCACATCTGATAACATTTTCGTATGCAGTTTCGTCTGTATAGGGGTTTTCAAAAAGACCAAGGCGGAATTTAACCTGCAGCACACGTCTTACGGCATCATCAATTCTTTCCATAGGGATTCTGCCGGATTTTACGTTTTTAACAATAGTTTCTTCCCATTGTGTTGAGGTGTAGTCGCAACAGCCCTGCATATCAAGGCCTGCATTTACACAATCGCAAATTGCATCCTCGTCGGTTTCGGCGGTGAAATGGCGGTTAACAAGTCTTACAACCGAGCCCCAGTCTGCACGCACGTAGCCCTTCATTCCCCATTTTTTGCGAAGAATGTCTGTGAGGTAGTACTCGGAGCTGAGAACAACCTCGGCGTCTATTGCATTGTAGCAAGCCATAACGTTGTATGCGCCCGCTTTTTTTATTGCTGTTTCAAAAACAGGGAGATAGCTCTGTTCAATTTCTCTTCTGCCTGCTCTTGCCTGGGCACAGTTTATACCGTTTTCGGGTATACCGTGAACACAGTAGTGCTTTGGCTCACAGACAACGGCGTCGCCTCTTTCAATGTTGCCGTCCTGCTGTTCACCGGTTACTATTGCATAAGCCATATTGCAGGATAAGTACGTATCCTCGCCAAAGGTTTCTTCAACACGTCCCCAACGAGGCTCCCTTGCAACGTCAAGGTTGGGTGCCAATATTTCGTGCATCCCTAGAGCCCTTGTTTCAGCGGCGATAGCTCTGCCGATTGTGTTGACATTTTCTCTGTCGAAGCTTGCGGCAAGTGCCAACGGAACGGGAAAAACTGTAGCACCCGGCCAAAGAATACCGTGAAGAGCCTCGCCCGTGAACATACATGGGATGCCAAGCCGTGTTTCTTCAACCATATATTTCTGGAACTTGTTGAAAAGGGCAGGATGTGAATAGGAGTCGTGAATAAAGCCGATTCCTCTGTCGCCGAGAATTTTTCTGAGTTCTTCTTTTTTTATTTGGGAATCAGGCAACACGGCACAATGGTAAAGGGGGTGCGGTTTTTCTGAAAACTCCACACCTCTTATA
>JAZRPC010000065.1:0-24245 GCA_045649005.1 Acutalibacteraceae bacterium | reverse complement strand
CCGAGGTTGATAACTTCCAGCCCGGTTCAGACGGTGAAAGCCCCTTGGCAAAGATTGACAGTTATGTAAACTGCACTTGCCCCAAGTGTGGTGCACCTGCAAAGCGTGAAACAGACACAATGCCTCAGTGGGCGGGCTCTTCATGGTATTTCCTCAGATACATTGACCCCCACAACACAGAAGCATTCGCTGACAAAGAAAAACTCAAATATTGGGGCCCTATCGACTGGTACAACGGCGGTATGGAGCATGTTACACGCCACCTTATCTATTCACGCTTCTGGCACAAATTCCTTTATGATTTGGGCGAAGTACCCTTTGCCGAGCCTTATGCAAAGAGAACTGCACAGGGTCTTATCCTTGGACCTGACGGCGAGAAAATGAGTAAGTCAAAGGGTAACGTTGTTGACCCCAACGAGGTTGTTGATTCTCTCGGTGCAGACGTTCTTCGTACCTATGTTCTCTTTATGGGTGACTATGAAAAGGCCGCACCCTGGAGCGAAAGCAGCGTTAAGGGCTGTAAACGTTTTGTTGATAGAGCATGGAACCTTCTTGAAATTGTAAAAGATGGTGAAGAATTCTCAAAAGAGCTTGAGGTTTCTTTCCACAAAACAATTAAAAAGGTATCAGAAGATATCGAAAATATGAAGTTCAACACAGCTATTGCAACAATGATGACTCTTCTTAACGAGATTTATGAGGTTGGCGCAATAACAAGGGGCGAGCTCAAAGCATTTGCAAAGCTTCTTGCTCCGTTTGCACCCCACGTTGCAGAGGAAATCTGGGAGGTTCTCGGTGAAAGCGGATTTATTGCATTGGCTCAGTGGCCTGAATTTGACGAGGCAAAGACAGTTGATGCAACTATCGAGGTTCCCGTTCAGATTTGCGGCAAGCTCAGAGCAACAATCTCAATTGCAAAGGATTCAACTGCTGAGGAAGCAATTGCCGCCGCAAAAGCGGATGAAAAGGTGCAGGAATTCCTTGTAGGTAAAAACATTATCAAGGAAATCTACGTTCCCGGTAAGATTATTAACATCGTTGCAAAATAAATAAATTCTTTTTGTTTCTGAAGAAAGCCCCCGACGAATCTGTCGGGGGTTGGTTGTTTTGCAATCAACTGTGAAAATGTCGTGTTTTAAACTTTTTATATGGTCACACGACTGTTATGTGTTAATATTTTTTTAAGAAACATTAACATATATTGACAACCGGGTGAAAGGTTGTATAGTGGAAATAGTAGAACTATAATGATTGTAAACAAGTAGGTGAGTTTATGAATTTCGAAAAATTAAACAGCTATACTGCCACTAAGGAAGCGATTTGCCGAAATAACGACAGTATCGCTCCCGAGCTTTATAAAGAGCATTCTGTAAACAAAGGGCTTCGTGATATGAACGGTAACGGAGTTGTTACGGGGCTTACAAATATTTCAAAAATCGTTTCATCAAAAACGGTTAACGGGGAACGTGTTCAATGTGACGGTGAGCTTTGGTATCGTGGCTATAGGGTACAGGATTTAATCAATAATCTTGCTGAAAATGAATTTGGCTTTGAAAAAATTGCCTATCTTCTTTTACTCGGCGAAATACCAAACAAGGATGAGCTTAAAGAGTTTAAAAAATATATAAGGGATTGCAGAACGCTTCCCGCAAACTTTACACGTGACGTTATAATGAAGGCTCCCAGCAGCGACATAATGAACTCAATGACAAGAAGCATTTTAACTCTTGCTTCTTACGATAAAAACGCCATAGACACAACAATTCCCAACGCTCTTCGTCAATGTATTCAGCTTATCAGCGAATTTCCGCTTCTTGCCGTGTATGCCTATCACGCCTATAATTACTCCGAAAAGCAGGAGAGTATGATAATACACAGACCCGATCCGAAGCTTTCAACGGCAGAAAATATTCTTATGATGCTTCGTGCTGATAAGAAATATACTAAAACAGAGGCAAAGGTTCTTGACACGGCGTTGATTCTTCATATGGAGCACGGCGGCGGTAACAACTCAACCTTTACAACCCGTGTTGTTACGTCCTCGGGCTCGGATACATATTCGACCATTGCTGCGGCAATGTCTTCGCTTAAAGGTCCCAAGCACGGCGGAGCTAACATCAAGGTTATGGAAATGATTGATGATATCAAGGCTAACGTGCCCGAATACGATAATAAAGAGGCGTTAGGCGAATATCTTTCCAAAATTATTGATAAACAGGCGTTTGATAAAAAAGGTCTTGTTTACGGTATGGGTCACGCTGTTTATTCCCTTTCTGACCCACGTGAAAGAGTCTTCAAAAGCTACGTTCAGGATCTGGCAAAGGAAAAGGGCAGGGAAAGAGATTTAATGCTTTACCAAAACATTGAAGAGCTTGCTCCCGTTCTTATTTCACAAAAAAGAAAGATTTATAAGGGTGTCAGCCCCAACGTGGATTTCTACAGCGGATTTGTTTATGATATGCTCGGAATTCCCAAGGAGCTTTATACTGCAATGTTTGCAATTGCCCGTATAGTTGGCTGGAGCGCTCATAGAATTGAAGAGCTCATTTGTGTTGACAAAATCATCCGACCTGCATACACCAGTATTATGGAAGAAAAAAGTATATGACATAAAAAACCAAACTCCCGGGAGGGAGTTTGGTTTTTTTAGTGGTAGGTTGAAAGTGGCGGGTCAAGACCGTTTCCCTGCCGGTGACTGGCATCCGCCATCTAACTCATTCAATCGGCAGATTAAAACAATGTGAATGGAGCTTGTTCTGAAGCCTTAAAACCTCGGCTGCTTTGTAGTCTGTGCCCTGTGCAAAATATTGGTCTTGGATTCTCAAAGCGGCATTAAGGGCAATGTCCTTCTGTGATTCGTGACAGTTGATTGCTTCAAACTTCAGGTCCTCAAAATCGGTTATGTCAACAATGGTGTTGGGGGTATCAGTGTAGTAAAAACCAAGGGTGAAAACATTGTGAGTATCCTTGTGGGGGTTGCCGTCAACCAATTCGGGAACAAAATCAAAGCCCGCATCCATAAAAGCAAATTTAACAGCGTTGCCAACCTTTATATGGTCCTCGTGGCATTCACTTGCAAGGTTTGGGTCAACGGTAAAAATTGCGTCGGGCTTGATTTCTCTGATAACGGGTGTGATTTTATCTGCAATTTCTCGTGATGTTGCCCTTGTTCTGTCACCAAAGCCGAGAAATCCCGCATTTTTCATGCCAAGCTTTTCCTGTGCCGCAAGTGCCTCCTTCTGGCGGACTGTGTAGCCCTCGCCGGAATAGGTGCTGTCTGTGAAACGGTCGTCAAGAACAGTTAATTCATAAACCTCAACGCCCCTGCTCACAAGGTATGCAATTGTTCCGCCGGCGCCAATCTGATTGTCGTCGGGATGGGGCTGAATAAACAGCGCTTTTTTTATGTGTTCAAGCTTTGGCGGGGCGCAAAGCACCTGTAAAGCGGGCATTGCCGCTTTTGTTGCGGTGCGAATAAATTTTGTTCTGACGGACGTTTTCTTTTTCATAAAATCACCTCTGCTAAATCTGAAAATAATATACCATAACAAAATAAATGTTTCAATACCATTGACTTGATATAGACGTAATTGGGTGGTATAATAAAACTATCAAACACAAAAGAGGTCACTATGGAATTTTACGAAAATAAAATTGAACAGGAAAGGGCGGTTCTCGTGTCTGTTGATACGGGTGAGTTTGATGTTGACTCGTCTCTCAGGGAGCTTGAGGAGCTCGCCAGAACTGCAGGCGCTGAGGTTATTTGCCAAATGACGCAGAAGCGTGAGGCTCCCGAGCCAGGAACGTATCTTGGCAGAGGCAAGCTTGAAGAGCTTTCGGAGTTCTGCGAAAACGAAAAGCCCGACCTTGTTATAATCGACGGCGAATTAACACCCGCCCAACAGAAAAACATTGAAACCGTCACAGACGTGCGTGTTATCGACAGAACAACGCTAATTCTCGATATCTTTGCAGGCAGAGCCCTTTCGGGAGAGGGTAAGCTGCAGGTTGAGCTTGCTCAGCTCAAATACCTTTTGCCCCGACTTGGCGGCAAGGGTGCTTCAATGTCAAGACTTGGCGGCGGTATCGGCACAAGGGGTCCCGGCGAAACAAAGCTTGAAACCGACAGGCGACATATCCGCAGAAGAATTTCTGCTCTCAGCGACGATTTGAAAGCTCTTGAAGAAAGGCGTAACCGCCACAGGGAAAGAAGAAAAAAAGACGGCGTTGTAACCGTTGCACTTGTGGGCTACACAAATGCGGGTAAATCTACTCTGATGAACACCCTCACAGATGCTGGTGTTCTTGCAGAAAATAAGCTCTTTGCGACACTTGACCCAACGGCAAGGGCACTGACCTTGCCCGACGGCAGTAGTGTTTTGTTAATTGACACAGTTGGATTTATCAGAAGACTTCCCCATAAGCTTGTTGAAGCGTTTAAATCCACCTTGGATGAAGCCGTCAGCGCAAACGTGATTCTTAATATTTGCGATGCCTCAAACGAGGAGTGCTCCGAGCATTACAGGGTTACTATGGAGCTCTTAGAAGAACTTGGTTGTGGTGATAAACCTATAATCACCGTTCTCAATAAATGCGACCTTGTTAACGACGTGCAGATACCCGACTCTGCAAAAACGGTACGAGTTTCTGCAAAAACGGGTGACGGCTTGCCCGAGCTTCTTGAAGTAGTTGCAAAAGCGTTGCCACCAACGAGAAAAAGAGTTAAAATATTGCTCCCGTTTTCAATGGGCTCCGCAGGGGCAGAGCTCAGGAAAACAGGTGTTGTTCACGCCGAGGAATACACCGCAGACGGCCTTTTGCTCGACATAACCGCAGAGATTTTCACTCTCGAAAAATATAAAGATTATATAGTATAAAGCAAAGCATCGATGAAAAAGCTTCATCGATGCTTTATTAGTTAGTGTAATGAACTTGTCTGCCTCTGTGCCGCAACAAGGTTTGAATAGATGCCGCCAAGCTTTATCAGCTCCTCGTGGGAGCCCACCTCGGCAATTCTGCCTTTTTCAATAACAACAAGTCTGTCTGCATTTTTGAGTGTTGCAAGCCTGTGGGCAATTGCGATGGTTGTTCTGCCCTCAATGAGGTTTGCCAGCGCCTCTTGTATTTTTATTTCGGTTTCGGGGTCAAGGGAGCTTGTTGCCTCGTCAAGAATAAGGATTTTCGGGTTCTTGAGAATTGCTCTGGCAATACTTATTCTCTGCCTTTCACCACCCGAAAGGGAGTGACCGTTTTCTCCAATAACTGTGTTGTAGCCATCGGGGAGCTTTGTTACAAATTCGTGCGCCCTTGCCGCTTTTGCGGCGGCAATAACCTCGTCAAGCGAGGCATCGGGTCGGGCGTAAGCAATGTTTTCGAAAACAGAGCCCGAGAAAAGGTAGGTTTCTTGGAAAACAACACCAATATTGTTTCGAAGCTCATCCTGCGGGATATCTCGTATATCAACACCGTCTATTGTGATTTTTCCCAGAGTTGGGTCATAAAGCCTCATACAAAGGTTAATCATCGTAGATTTACCTGCGCCCGAGTGACCCACAAGACCAATCATTTCACCGGATTTGATGTGAAGATTGATGTTTTTCAGAACAGGCTCGTAGGATTTGTAGCCGAAGGTAACCCCGCTGAATTCAACATCGCCCGAGGGGTTAATTTTTTCGGGTTTTTCGGGTGGTGTCATCTGTGGCTCTTCGTCAAGAATTTCATAGATTTTTACAAGACTTGTTGAACAGTCTGCAATTCTTCTCGGGAACATTGAAAGCCAGCGGATGGGAGCATAAAGATAGGCAAGGTATAGGTTGAAGCGTGTGAGCTCGCCGAGGGTGAGAGTTCCGTCAAGCACCATTTTGCCACCGATGATAAGAACAAGAAATTCACCGAGGGCAATAAAATTACCAACAAGCGGGAACGTAACCGCCCAATATTTTTCGTTGCTTGCCGAAACCTTTGCCAGCTTTTTTGAAACAGCGGAAAACTTGTTTGTTTCACGCTCCTCGTTGCCGAATGCCTTCACGACTCTGATGCCCTTGATTATATCGTGGAGAACAGAGGTTTCTTTGGATGCCACTCGCCATTGCTTATGGTAGCGCACCCTTGTGGAGTGCCTGAAGAGCGTCATAACAAAAACTGCTATTGGTATAGGTAACAAAACAGCCACGGTGAGCATAACGTTTGTGCAGAAAAGGATTATTAAAATAACTGTGAATATAATAACCTGTTCAATAAGATATCGACCCTGCTGGTTAAAAAATTCCTTTACCCTTTCGGTGTCACGGGTTACTCGATGTATAAGGTTACCTGCAGTTTTACCGGACATTGATGAAAGGGAGAGTGCCTGTATTTTGTCATAAACAAGCTTTCTTAAATCATAAGAAAAGCGTGAGCCCACTCTTGCAGATATTCTTGCGCTGAAAATGCTGATGACCCTTGATAAAGCAAAGGTTATTGTCATAACAACCGCTATGGCGATAACACCGGCTGCCCTGCTTTCAAAATAAGGCGTTGCACCTGCTGTGGGCACAAGATAATCGTCGATGAGAATTGAGTTGAAAAGGGGCATTATTGCCGAAAGCACATTGGCAAGCGCCAATAACAGTCCTGCACCGATAACAGATTTGAGATAGGGCTTGAAATAGGTGAATGCACGTGAAAAAACATAGGATTTTTTCACGCAGAACATACATACG
Organism: Acutalibacteraceae bacterium; assembly: GCA_045649005.1. GTDB lineage: Bacteria > Bacillota > Clostridia > Oscillospirales > Acutalibacteraceae > DTU089. Next base: position 17,544 of record JAZRPC010000065.1, on the reverse strand, counting down.
CTCATACCCCTTGCATAGTGTCGGTGGCACTTGGGGCAAACAGGCAGGTCGTCTGTGTTGATATCAAGAAGCTCGCCACTTTCGTGAAAGTGGTTGATAACCTTAACAAGCTCACCGATTTCTTTGACACAAGCCATCGAAAAACGGCACACGGCGATGTTGTCGCTGCCGTCATCGGAGCCGCCCTTGGGCTTTAGCTCAAGTCTGCCGCAACCAACGTCTGTTATCTGCACAGCCTCGTCGATTTCTTTAATATTAAATTTTTCTTCTGTGCCGTCAACGGTCTTTATAACGTAATCGCCGCAAAGAGTCAGCGTGCCCTCGCATACAAGACCGTCAGACGAAATATCGAATTTTACTGTGTTTGTATTCATAATCAATATAAGTACGGTTCAAGAAGACGTTTGCTTTTTTGCTCTATTTTTTCATATTCAGGAACAATGTATCTGTTGCCGTCAACGTCAAAAATCAGCAGTGTGTTTTCACCCGAAAAACGGATGTTTCTTGTGAGGTCACGCACGGTAAAGCTTTTGTTTTTGCCGTCGATAACGGTTTCAAAATAAAAGTGCCCCATTCTTTCTTTTATGCTTTTAACCGCCGAAACGGTGGGGCAGTAGTATCTGTTTTTTAATTCCTTGACAGCGTTTTCATAAGAGGATTTGTTGAGCTTTTTTAAATCTCTGATTATGCCGATTTCGTTGTCGTCAAGGTCGTGAACGCAGATGTATTCATCGTCAAGAGAATAGGGGTATGTTTTTATAAGCTTTACTCTGCCCTTGTTTTCACCGTCAAGGCTCATAACGAGAAAGCCGTTTTCATTGATTTCAAGCCTGCAGCCTTCGGGCGGCAGAAAACTTATAGAAAGTTTATTGTTCATTTGCTTTTTCCTCCTTTTCCTCTTCTTCGTGTTGTTCACCGATGCCGATAAATCTCAGAGCTTCTTCCTGAAGTCTGAACATTTTGTAATAAGCGCCTTTTTTCTCTATTAATTCTTCATAAGTGCCAAATTCGATACACTCACCGTCGTCTATAACAGCCAGCTTGTCTGCATCACGCAGAGTTGAAAGCCTGTGAGCGATTGCGATTGTTGTTCGCCCTGCCTTTAATTCGGAAAGTGAGTTCTGAATATTTCGCTCGGTTTCTGTATCCATTGCGGCGGTTGCTTCGTCAAGAATAAGAATTTTCGGGTTTTGAATTATCGTTCTTGCGATAGATATTCTCTGCCTTTCGCCACCCGAAAGGTCTTGACCGCCGGAGCCTACCCATGTTTCGTACCCGTCGGGGAGCTTGGAAATAAATCCGTGTGCAGAAGCAGCCTTTGCCGCCGCAATAACCTCGTCGTTTGTGGCATCGGGGCGGGCGTAGCGGATGTTGTCTGCTATGGTGCCCATGAACAAGTAAATATCCTGTGAAACAATGCCGATATTTTGGCGAAGCTGCTTTGAAGAAAGATCTTTAACATCCACACCGTCTATTTTAACAACACCCTCTTTGGGATCGTATAAACGGGCAATAAGGTTTGAAACGGTGGTTTTGCCTGCTCCCGTTTTTCCAACGATACCAAGCATTTCACCCGCTTCAATTTTAAGTGAAAGGTTTTTGATTATGGGGTGAGCAGGCTCGTACTCAAACTGTAATTCGCTCAGCTCAACCGAGCCCTTGAAATCTTCAAGTATAATGGGGTTTTCTTTGTCTTTTACGTCGGGCTCCGTATCCATAATTTCAAAAACACGCTGGGCGGAATCAACGCAACGAGCCCACCAGTTTGTGACCCAAGAAAGAAACTCAATAGGTGCCTGAAGCATCTGAAGATAAACAACAAAGGTTAACAGCTCACCAACAGTCAATTCATTTGAGGTGATGCACAAAACACCACCGTAGCCCAGAACGAGTGCGCTGAGAAGATAAACGAAAACAGAAAGTATGGGGAAAACAGTGTTTTCTGTATCTGATGCCCTTATTTCGGAATCCATAAGCTTTTTGCTTATTTTTCCGAATTGCTCGGATTCGTCATCTTCTTTTGAAAAAGCCTTTATTATTCTGTGACCGTTGATATTGTCGCTGACCTTAGATGTCAACCGTGAATTCTGCACCCACACCTTGTGGTGCATTTTTCTGAATATTCTGTCAAATACGGGGTAGCAGACAAATATAAATATTGCCGCAACAAGTATCATTATTGTGAGCTTCACGCTTGTTGCAAGCATTATTGCAAGAATGCCGATAACCGTTATGGCGTTAGCGATAAGATAGGGAAAGCCGTCAACAAAGAACCAGTAAATGTTATTAGAATCCCTTGTTACACGTTCCATAAGGGAGCCTGTTTGCTTGTGAGTGTAAAATCCCACGGAAAGCTGTTGCATAGCTTTGAAAATCTTCAGTTTAATGCTGTAAATTACGTGGGGCAGAACGCCTGCAACAAGATATTGATAAAACAGAGTGAATAATTGGTTGAAAATTTTAATTGCCGCCATTGATAAAACGACGGATATAAGAGCCTTAAAAAGGATGTCGTATGACGAGGTGTTCCCGGTGTTGAGAACCTCGTCATAAAGCTTCTGTGTGCTGAATTGGGGGATAAGAAGATTCAGCCCGGTGCTTACAAGAATGGAGAAAATGATGAAAACCATCTTGCCCTTGACGTCACCAAAAAATGAAAACAGCCTTTTTACAGTGGAGCTTTTATCTACACAGTCTTTACAAAAACGCATTCCGTTGGGAACGGGAGCCCCGCATTTTATGCAAGCCCGGTCTTTAACGTTGGCGATATATTGGTGATAATCCTTGTTTTGCTTGAGAGCGTTAAAGATTTTTTTGAAGTTATCTGCTTTTTCAAGAAGTCCGATTGAAAAATATGCAAGTGAGTAGTATTCTTCGCCTTTTTTGTATGTGAGCTGACCTGTTGCAAGATATTGCTCGGCAAATACTTCATCTATATCCTCCAGCGGTGTGGCGGTCAATTTCAGAAGTTTGGGTGAAAACTCTATTTTTTTCTTTTTCTTTTCGGATTTTTCAATCTGCTCGTCGAATTCGGCAACGTAGATACCTTTTTCATCCAACAAAATGTAGGCATCACCAAATTGCTCAGCTTTGCACATATCGGTTTTGAAAAAAACTATAATGTTTTCTGTATTTAATCCGTTTTTTTGCAATTCTTCCTTGATTGGGTCGGGCAAAGCGGTATTGCCGGCGTGGGGATGATGGGGCGGCTTTTTTATATGAAGCTTTATCAAAACTTTTTTGAGTATTCTCATTAAGGTTTCACCTGCCTGGTGTTTAATAATGTATAATATTTTACCACCATATGAGATAAAATACAACAAATAAGTAGATAAAGTAAAATAAATTAACAATATTGCTTTGTGTCTAATTAATGCTTTATTGCGTAACATTTTTTTAACATTTGTTAGGTATAAAATTACAATAGTGTTACGTTCGTTTTGTGAAAAATATAGAAAAAATAAAAAATCCAAATAGTGAATTGACATTCATTTTTTGCTTTGGTATAATTGAAGCAATAAAAATGGGGGTGTTTGTGGTGTGAGTACAGCCCGTACATCAAAGCCCCTTTTTATGAAATATCAAATTTCTAAAACATTGTAATTTACTTATTGATACCAAAATGAATTTGGAGAAGGTGTTTTATTATGGCGGTTAAAAGTGTTTCAAGATTCGGTATTCAGAGAAAAATTGTTGCTAATATGACAACAGAAAGCTGGCAGAATATTCCTCACGTCAGCTATCAGTATGAACCCGACGTTACAAAGTTCGTTGAAGAATTTAAAAAATTCACAGCGGAACACCAGGGTGACAGCGGAGCAAGAATCACGTTTAACTCTGTTCTTCTCAAAGCTATTGCAGAGGCTATTGAGGTTGACCCTGTTATAAATGCTCACATGCACTATGAGAAGGGGCTTGTAAGAGGTAAGGTTACAGTTTTCGACAATATCGATATTTCTGTTCCGTGGATTCTTCCCAGTGGTGAAATGATGACCATCACAATGAAGGATATGGGCAATAAAACCCTCAAAGAAATCGCAGAATATCAAGCTGATATTAACAGGAGATTGGAAAAGACAAACCTCACAGAAGCACTTTATTCTGTTTCTTTCCACGATACAGTAGAAAAGTTGAAAAAAGGTCACGTGCTCAAGGCAATTAAACGTCTTTATGGGGCAAACACCAACAAGCGTCACAGAATCCAGCGACTTAAAGGTGCCGAGAAAAAAGCCTATAACGAAATTCCGGTTACAGACAGAATAACTCGTGATGACCTTAAACAGGGCACTATTACCGTTTCTAATATCGGTGCAGATACAAGGGGACTTTCCGGCGAATGTGCAATGCTTATGGTTATTCCACCTCAGGTTTGTGTTATTTGCATCGGCGCAATGCAGAGAAGACCCGTTGTTGTTAAGGATGAAGACGGCAACGAGAAGGTTGAAATCAGAACAATTCTTCCTCTTAACATCTGCTTTGACCACCGAGCACTTGATTTCGGTGAGGTAAGACCATTTATTTCAAAAATGGAGGAATTTTTCAAAAATCCTGAAAAAATCCTCAATGAGAAGGCTTAAAATAACCCAAAATCTACATATCTTCAAAAAGACATCCTTCGGGATGTCTTTTTTCTTGAATTATGAAATGTAGTGTGATATAATAATTTGAATTATTATGTGAGGTATTTTTTATGAAAAGAAAAATTACTGCATCCTGTGTGATGCTTATGGTTTTTGCGCTGACTGTAACTTTTTTCAGCACAGGCAAAATAAATGCAAACAGCTCCCAAGCGACAGAAATAACCTATAAAGCCCCGAGGGCAGAGGAAAAGCCTCTTTCCGACGTCGTGGGTGATGCTGTCAGCGGTATCGGCTCCGGTGCTATGGATGCATTCGGTGACATTGTCAGCGGTATCGGTTCGGGTAATGCGAGTGGTTCCGGTAGTTCCGGCGGTTTGCTTGATGGCTTCGGCGACATTGTCGGCGGCATTGGTTCCGGTGGTTCCGGTGGTGGTTTGCTTGGCGGATTGGGCGACGTTATTGGTGGCATAATCGGCTCGGGCAACAAGGACACAAGCTCCACAACCTATGATATCGGTTACATTGACCCTGTTCCCGCAGCAACACAGGATATTTTCGGAACACAGCCCCAGGTTCAGATACCTGTTGAAACTGAAACAGAAAAGACCGGCGAAACTGTTGACTACGCTTTGACAGAAAACCCATATTCAAAGCCCGAAAGCGATTTTGTGGCGGGCGACGAGGATGAGAGCATTAAATGGCTTCAATGGATATTTATTTACACAAGATACGGTCTCAGCGATAACGGTATTACGGGTGTTCTTGATGAAGATACCGTAGCAGTTGTCAAAAAGCTCCAGAGAGAAAAGAGTCTTACCGTTGATGGTAACATAAATGCTGACGTAGTGTCTGCCGCTGAGCTTCTTTTTTTGGAGTATACTGTCGGTGTTCCGGCTACACAGCCATCTGAGGCTACTCAGTTGCAACAAACCACAACAGAAAACAAAAACGATGACGGCAACAAAAACGCTGTTATTATGATTGTGGTAATCATTTTATCTGTAATTTGGATAGTTGCTATATCAGCAATTCTTGTTTTATTCATTATGAAAAGAAAAAAACAGAGGAAAGCTGCTCAGATCCAAGCAACAACCACAAATAAAGAAACAAAAATTTCAAGTATATCCGATTTGTTTGATGACGTAAAATAAACTCATAAAAAGGAGCTTTGTTATGGATAAATACCTTATAATTAACGCAGATGATTTTGGTATGTGCCACTCGGCTAACCTTGCCGTTTTTGATTTGTTCAAAAAGGGTGGTATCACCTCTTCTACAATTATGACCCCTTGCAGTTGGGCAAGGGAGGCAGGCGTGTGGGCGGCGGCTCACCCCGAATATGCCGTTGGTGTGCACCTTACCTTTACAAGCGAATGGGGAAATTACAGATGGGGCCCCGTTGCCCATAACAACACGGAGTCTTTGCGTGACAGCGAGGATTTTATGTATCACGAATCAGACGAGTTTGAAAAAAACAGCGATGTTGACGAGGTTGCTGCAGAAATAAGAGCACAGATTGAACGCTTCCGTTCTTTTGGTGTGGAGCCTTCGCACCTTGATAACCACATGGGCTCACTTTACGGAATTGAAACAGGTCGTTTTGAATTGTTGAATACAACACTTGATATTGCAGGCGAAAACGGACTTCCTTTCCGTTTCCCCGGCGTTTTTATGCCCGAGATGTTCGAAAACGACACTCTCGAGGTTAAAATTGACCAATCTCTCATAGCAATGGTTTTTGACAAGGTCGTGAACTATGCAAACAGTCTCAAGGTTGCTGTGCCCGATTTTCTTATTCCCGGTGAATGGAATGGCCCTCAGGATGAAAGCTACGAAAACTTTAAGGAATATATCTATGAGCTTTACAGATCCTTCCCAGAGGGTGTTACCGAAACCTATATTCACCCCGCCCTTGAGTCAGACGAGCTCAAGGCTATCACAGGCGCATGGCACCGCAGAGTTTGGGAACACAAGCTTTTCTCAGACCCGCAGACACTTCAGCACATTGATGCATGCGGAATAAAACTTATTAATTATCGTGACCTCGCCAAAATGAAAGGCTTTTAAAATTGAGCTTTTTGGCCATAAGACGTTTTTTTACCCACTAGGCGTATCTCCATACGCCGTCGGGGATAAAGAAAACGCCTTCTGCCTCAAAAATCTCTAATTTTAAGCTTTAAAAGAAATCTTTTTGGTTATAAGACGTTTTTTACCCACTCGGCGTATAGCAAAACACGCTGAGTGGGCGTTTTTTATTTTGTGAAAACGTTGATTGTTTTTATTACGGCGTATCCCAAAACAAAAGCGCTGATGGCAGTTTTGATATACGAAGCTCTTACATAGGCTTTTGCGACCTTTGAAATGCCGTTCATTGACTTCGTTAAATAATCCATAAATACCTCCTATGATATCAGAAGAATGCCGTGGGCGATTCCGGGGATAGATTCTTTTTGCAACGATGACGTAGGTGAAAGCAAAGCCCCCGTTCCCACAAATAAAACCTTGTTCAATTCTTTGCTTTTCAACTGATTGAAAATTAACGAGCATACAACAGAAGCACTGCAACCGCAACCTGAACCGCCACAGTGAACATCCTGGGCTTTTAAATCGAAAATCATTGTGCCGCAATCCTTGTGGACTTTTGAAATATCGGTTTTGTATTCGTCTTTCAAAAGCTTAATCAGCAAATTAGTTCCGGTCAGCCCCAGATCACCTGTAAGAATCAAATCATAATCTGCGGGCGAAGTATCGGTTTGCTTGAGATAATCGCCAATGGTTTCTGCGGCGGCGGGCGCCATAGCCGCCCCCATATTGTTGGTGTCGGTGATTCCAAGGTCACGTACACGCCCGATAATGGCGCTTTTCAGATGTGGCTTGTTTTCTGCGTGCTCTGAAACAACGGCGGCACCTGCCCCGGTAACGGTCCATTGTGCTGCAGGGGTTCGTTGACCGCCATACTCCAAAGGTAGTCTGTATTGTCGTTCTGCCGAGCAAAAATGAGATGAAGCGGCGGCTACTGCATTTTTGCAATAACCCGAGTTTGTGAATGCCCCCGCCATAATTAGCGAAAGCGCCATTGTTGAGCAAGCACCGTATAGCCCCGCAAAGGGGATTTTCAGTTCACGCATACCAAAGGATGAGCCGATACATTGATTCAGAAGGTCACCCGAAAAGGCACAATCTATGTCGTGTTTTGTGAGCATTGCTTTTTTTATTGCGGTTTCAATGGCTGTTTTTTGCAGGTGGGTTTCTGCTTTCTCAAAGGTTTCTTCGCCGAAGAATTCATCGCTGTATGCAATATCAAAGCAATGACCGAGGGGGCCCTCGGCTTCTTTTTTGCCAACCACGGCACCGTAGCCGATAACTGACGGTAATTTATCAAAATTAATTATTCTGCATGAGTTTTTTTGATTCATTTGATGGTAACACCTCTTTTTAGTATTTTTTCTGCATAAATAATGAATATCAATAACAATTTTTTGAAAAAAGTTGTAAAATTTCAGGTTTTCTAGTATAGTAATAGAAAAAGAATAGGGAGTTGATTTTATGAATTGGGAAAAAATAAGCGAATTTATATTTGAATTTGCCGCCACCTGGGGCTCAAAGCTTCTTGGTGCAATCGTAATTTTGTTGGTTGGTGCAAAATGCATCAAAACACTTTGTAAATGGATAAGAACGTCGCCGAAGCTTGACAGACTTGATGATGGTCTTCGTTCATTTTTGGTAAGCTTTAGCAGAATCCTTCTTTATCTTCTTTTAGTTATCACCGTTGCAATGATCCTCGGTGTGCCTGCAACCTCATTCATCACAATTCTTGCTTCCTGTGGTGTTGGAATAGGTCTTGCTCTTCAAGGCTCTTTAAGCAACTTTGCGGGTGGTTTGATGATTTTATTCTTCAAGCCCTTTAAAATCGGCGATTATATTGAAGCATCGGGCGAATCGGGAACAGTATCAGAGATTTCTGTTGTTTACACAGAGATTCTCACAGTTGACAACAAAAGAATCACAATCCCCAACGGCGGTTTGACAAATTCGGTTATTAAAAACTACACAGCGGAAGGTCTTCGCCGTGTTGATTTGACCTTTGACGCTTCATACGACGACAACGTTGACAGCGTAAAAAAGGTTATTGCAGACGTTGTTGCAAAGAACGAGCTTGCTCTTACAGACCCCGCACCCTTTATCAGAATTTCTGAATGTTCACAGAGCTCTGTTAAATACACGGTTCGTGTATGGTGCAAAACAGATGACTACTGGGATGTTTATTTTGACGTTCTTGAGGGTGTGAAAAAAGCATTCGAAGAAAACGGAATCCACATTCCCTATCAGCAGATTGACGTGCATGTTGATAATAACTGAAACACCACAAAATCAAACTCTCGGTGAAAACATCACCGAGAATCCTGCCGTTTCTCTTCTACTCGTTTAACTTAAGAGCCATTAATTTAATATTTTTAAAATTTTATATAGTTTTCTTTGCATATCTATGTTATAATTAAAAAACAAAATATTACTGCCACCGGGTAGTGAAATGCATTAGCATTCGTTTACACATCGTTAGGTCTTAGAAGATGTGTTTGCGGATGCTTGTTTTTTGGGAGCTTATTATGAAAATAATGCGCAACTATTTTTCTAAAACCGAGATTGTATTGTGGTCGGTATCCGTTCTTTTTATAATGATATCTTTCTGTGTTTTTGATCGGGAAAGCTATCTGGCGTTAACAGCTTCGCTGATTGGAGTAACGTCGCTGATATTCAATGCAAAAGGAAATCCAATAGGGCAAGCGCTGATGATAGTTTTTAGTTTACTATATGGTATCATTTCATTCAGCTTTGCATATTACGGCGAAATGGTCACCTATCTCGGGATGACTATGCCGATGGCTCTGTTTGCTTTGGTTTCTTGGCTCAGAAATCCGTATAACGGAAACAAAGCGGAGGTTAAGGTTAACAGCATCAGTAAAAAAGAGCGAATCCTAATGTGTTTATTCACAATTGTAGTCACAGCTATTTTCTTTTTTGTTTTGAATTACTTTAATACGGCAAATATTGTTCCAAGCACAATATCCGTAACAACCAGCTTTATCGCCGCATATTTGACCTTTCGCAGGTGTCCGACGTTTGCATTGGCATACGCTGCCAATGATATCGTTCTTATTGTCTTGTGGGTGATGGCAAGTGTTTATGATAGCAAATATATATCTGTGGTTGTTTGTTTTATTGCATTTTTTATTAATGATATATACGGATACATTAGTTGGCGACAAATGAAACGACGACAAACTGCGGAATAACAAAACAGCGGCAGAGAGGTTATAAGCTCCCTGCCGTTGTTTCTTTTAGCGTATTAACCTTTTTAAATCACTTGAATCAACCAATAGATAAAACCATAAATAACCGCAGCTACCACTCCGTAGACAATAACCGGTCCTGCCACAATAAATATTTTTGCGCCCACGCCGAGAATCCAGCCCTCTGCTTTAAATTCCATAGCGGGGGAGACCACAGAGTTTGCAAAGCCGGTTATGGGCACGGCGGTTCCGGCACCCGCCACCTTTGCGATTTTGTCAAAAATACCCGAGCCTGTAAGAATGGCTGTTATAATAATCAAGGTTGAGGTCACTGCGAGGCTGATTTCATCCTCGCTCATTCCTGTTAAGCCGTAAAGAGTTTTTAACAGCTCTCCAAAGCAACAGATGCTTCCGCCGAAAAGAAATGCGAAAAAGCAGGTTTTTAATAAAGGCGATTTTGGCGTTTCGTCGCTTACAAGCTTTTTATAATTATTTTTATTCAAAAAATCATCTCCGTTGAAAATATGTTTGCCTCAAAATTAACATTTATTCCAACTTGCTTTTAAAAAATACAACTGATATAATGTGCTTATCAGGTGGTGATTTTTTGAACGTGATAGTTTGTCTTGATGACAACAACGGAATGCTTTTTAACAACAGGCGCCAAAGCCGTGATAAAAAAGTTATTGATGACATTTTTTCGCTTGTAGGTGACAAAAAGCTTTTTATCGCCGGCTTTTCTGAGAAGTTGTTTTCAGAGTATGATGGCGAGTTGGTTGTTGACGACAGCTTTTTGAACATAGCAGATAATGCGGATTTTTGCTTTGTTGAAAATTGCTGTTTGCAGAGTTCGTTGAAAAAAATTGAAAAAATCATTGTTTATAAATGGAATAGGGTATATCCGTCGGATTTCGTTTGTGATATTGATTTTTCTGCATTCGGTATTTCGGAGGAAGCAGAGCTTGTCGGTAATTCCCACAAAAAAATCACCAGGTTAATTTATGAGAGAGGGTAAAAGAGGAGTATGAAAAAGCTTAACAAAAAATGGATAATAATTATTGTTGTTGCGCTTTTTGCGGTTATCGGCTTGATAGGTGGCGGTTCAGATAAAAACCCCGAAAGCACTACAAACCCAACGTCGGAATCAAGCATTTCTACCGAGGCTTCGGGCGAAGCTTCAACCGAAGCTGTTGTTCCCGAAACGGAAAGCGCTACCGTTGCAGGTGATTCCACAAGTACTACAAACGGAAAAACAGAAAACGGCGGCGGTGTAATGCTGTCACCCGGTGACATAGACGTTTTTGATGTGCCGGCTTTTTCGGGGAAGCCTTATGTTGCAATTAATAATAATGTTCCCGGCTTTTCTGATAGCGAAATAACAGATGAATCCTTTGAAACCTATGGCGCACTTGATTCCTTGGGAAGATGCACCGTGGCGTATGCCTGTCTTGGTAAAGATATAATGCCCACAGAGGACAGGGGTGCGATCGGTCAGGTGAAGCCCAGCGGTTGGCACACCGTGAAATATGATTGCGTTGACGGCAAATATCTTTACAATCGTTGTCACCTTATCGGTTTTCAGTTATCGGGTGAAAACGCAAACACCAAAAACCTTATAACAGGCACACGCTATATGAACGTTGATGGTATGTTGCCTTTCGAGAATATGGTTGCCGACTACATAAAAGAAACAAACAACCACGTTATGTACAGGGTCACACCCGTTTTCGACGGCAACAACCTTGTGGCAAGCGGTGTGCAGATTGAAGCCTTCTCCGTAGAGGATGAGGGTGACGGCATCTGCTTTAACGTTTACTGCTACAACAATCAGCCCGGTGTGGAAATTGATTATTCTGACGGTAGCAGTAAATTATCATCAACCACTGCAACTGTTCCCGAAACAACAAAAAAGCCTGCACAAACAGAATCGGTGCAGACACAAGAGGATTATATTCTCAACACAAATACTAAAAAATTCCACAACCCGGGTTGCCGATGGGTTAAACAAATGAAAGACAGCAACAAGGAAGAGTTCAGCGGAAGCAGAGCTGACGTTATAAATAAAGGCTACTCAGCATGTGGCACCTGTAATCCCTAAATAGTTCACAAACTGTTAATTGACAAAGGAGCATACTGATGGTATCATTGGCGGGTAAGTATATTTAAATGGGAGTAAATTATGAGCTTTAAAGAGTTTATGAGAGGTGCTATGAACAAACCTGAAAAGGGCGATAAGGTCAAGACCTTTAACCTCAAGGGTAGGGTGTCAGGCTATATTCTCACAAAATCACAGAAAAACATACCAACCTGCGGCTACAACTATGAGGCTGACGTTACACGCCTTTGTGAGGAGCTTCAGAAGCTCAAGGATGAATGTGGTTATCCGATTTCTTTTAACACAATAATGATGAAAGCGTTGATTGAGGGCCTCAAGGTTGCCCCGCATCTCAATGCCCAAATAAAATACAATGCAACCTCGTCTTGCGGTACAATTATCTTAAAAGAGCATATTGATGTGGCAATGCCTGTTATTCTTGACAGCGGCGAAACCTTCCCCTTGAAGGTTCGTGAAACTGAAAATAAAACGCTCAAAGAGTTGTCTGAGCAGATTAACCACCTTGTTGAAACACTTAAGAATACCGATGTTGACAGGGTATTGTTCGACGTTATAACACAGAGGACGGTCGGGCTTCTTATGAGCGGTGCATTTGTGCCCACCGTTGCCCAGACCTTTACGGGGTATGTCGGCAAGCACAAGGTTGCAAAGCTTTCCGGTCTTCTCGAGCATGCACCGAGAGATGGCTCATCACTTCTTATGAATGACCTTAATGAGGGCTCTGTTTGCTTTACAAACTGGGGTATGCTTTCAAATGGACTTACAGGTAACGTAACCTATACACCTCTGTTGTTCCCTCAGGTTTTTCTTATGGCTATGGGAAATATCCGTGAAAGCGACTACGCTTTCAGAAATGAAAAGGGTGAGGTTGATATTGCAACTAAAAAGACAGTTCCCATCACGTTGATGTTCGACCACCGTATCGGTGGCTTTAAGGATGTTATGCCCTTTATTGAAAAGCTTGACGAGATTTTCAAAAACCCCGAAATAATAAGAGAATGGTAAAAAACTGTTGCAATCCTTAAGGATTGCAACAGTTTTTTTAATACAAATCGTTTGGTGTGTTGAGTATGTAGGTTGCGCCTGCGTTTTCAAGTTCTTCTGCCGTTCCGAAGCCGTAAACTGCCCCTGCGCTGTCAAGCCCGACGGCTTTTGCACCGTCTATGTCATAAAAACGGTCACCAACCATAATAACCTGTTCTTTAGGCGGGTTGCCGAAAAAGTCAAGGCAAGCGTTTATAAGCTGTTCTTTGCTTGAGTGGTTGTTTTTGAAATCCTCGGCTGAAATGAAATCGTAATACACGTCAATGCCGTGAAAAGCCGATATTTCTTCAACAAAAACCTTTGGCTTCGATGAAGCAATTGCAATTTTTTTGCCGCCATTTTTTAATCTTTCAAGAAGACCCTTCACACCATCGTATATTTCGGACTCTTCGGCTGCTTTGAGCTTGTAACGTTCACGATATTTGGCGATGAGCCAGTTTGCATCCTCGTCAGAGACATTATAAACGGTTTTGAAGGATTCAAAAAGCGGGGGGCCGACAAAATATTCAAGCTTTTTAAGGTCAGTTTCTTTAATTCCGTAGCAATCCAACGCATAAATAATGGAGTTGAAAATGCCCGACGTTGTATCGCACAAAGTGCCGTCAAAATCAAATAAATAATAGTTGTAATCTTTCAAATTTAATCACCCTTTTACGTTGTGACACAATTGTAGTATTTTTTAAGAAAAAAGTAAATACATTTTACATTAAAGGCTATTGAAAGTGTCTGAATAATATTGTAAAATTAAGTATCTATTGTTAAAAGAGGCGTGTATAATGTCAGATGCATTAAAAAATAATGTTGATAAAATTTTAGAAAAATATAACAACCCCGAAGAGAATCTCATTGCAGTTTTGCAGGAGGTTCAAGAGATTTTTGGCTATATTTCAAGAGAAAGTGTTGAATACATAACCGAAAAAACAGGTATTCCATCAAGCAGGATAATGGGTGTTGCTTCGTTTTATGCAGGTTTTCGCCTTAAACCTGTGGGGAAATACCGAATTATGGTATGTATGGGTACAGCCTGCCACGTAAACGGTGCCGAGCGTATGGGCGACACGGTTAAACGTGAACTGGGTGTTGAAGCGGGTGATATTACCGAAGACGGTCTCTTTTCGTGGGAAGAGGTAGCTTGTCTGGGCTGTTGCAGTATTTCACCTGCGATGATGATTAACGACACAGCCTATGGCAACCTTACGCCCGACAAGGTTGTTTCAATCATCAACGAACTCAGAGAGGGGCAGTCAAAATGAAATTTCTTTTGGGATACGGCTCATGTGGTATAGCATCCGGCGCAACAGCGGTTTTGAATGCTCTTGAAAAAGCCGGTGCAGATGTTGAGAAGGTCGGTTGCAACGGGCTTTGCTTCGCAGAGCCCATTGTTGAGGTTATTACAGACAATGGTGAAAGCATAATTTACGGCAGACTTAACGAAAAAAGTGCAACGTCTCTTGCCGAAAAGGTTCTTGCGGGCGAATTGCCCGAAGAGAACAGACTTTCTTCCGAGGATATGGCATTTCTTCAAGGGCAGACAAGAATCGTTCTGTCGGGATGTGGCAAGGTTAACCCCGAAAGCATAGATTCATATATTGAAAACGGCGGCTACGGTGCTTTGAAAAAAGCTCTTGCTGTTGGCTCTGACGGAATAATTGAAGAAATAAAAAAGTCAGGTATTCGAGGTAGAGGTGGTGCAGGCTTCCCTACATATATCAAGTGGCAATCTGCCAAGAACTCACAGGGTGACGAAAAATACATTGTCTGCAATGCCGACGAGGGTGACCCCGGTGCGTTTATGGACCGTGCCGTGCTTGAGGGCGATCCCCACAGAGTGCTTGAGGGCATGATGATAGCGGGTATCGCTGTGGGTGCTTCTATGGGTATTATTTACGTCCGTGCAGAATACCCCTTGGCTGTAAAACGACTCGAGCTTGCTATTAAACAAATGCACGAAAAAGGCATTCTGGGTGAAAATATTTTTGGTAGCGGATTTTCTTTTGATTTCAGAATAATGATGGGTGCAGGTGCGTTCGTTTGCGGTGAAGAAACTGCGTTGTTGGCATCCTTGGGCGGTAACAGAGGTATGCCTGTTACAAAACCGCCCTTCCCCGCACAGAGGGGCTTCAGAAACAAGCCCACAAATATAAATAACGTTGAAACCTTCGCCAATGTGTCATGGATAATTGAGCGTGGCGGCGTAGCGTTTGCAGCTCTGGGCACACCCGACAGCAAGGGTACAAAGGTTTTTGCCCTTGCTGGCAGAGTCAAAAGGGGTGGTCTTGTTGAAGTTCCAATGGGCTTGACTATAAGAGATATTGTTTTCGGTATATGCGGCGGCATTAAAAACGACGCAGGCGTCAAGGCGGTTCAGATGGGTGGACCGTCAGGCGGATGCATACCCGAAAATATGCTTGACACTGTTATTGATTACGACTCAATCGCTAAAACCGGTGCAATTATGGGCTCGGGCGGTATGATTGTAATGGATGAAAAAACCTGTATGGTGGATATGGCGAAATTCTTTATGGATTTTACCAGTAAGGAGAGCTGTGGCAAGTGTGTCCCCTGCCGTATAGGTACAACAAGAATGCTCGAAATTCTTAAAAGAATCGTTGCAGGTGATGGCAAACCTGAGGATATAGATTTGCTCGTTGAGCTGGGTGAAAGCATAAAAACGGGTGCTCTTTGCGGTTTGGGTAATTCTGCCCCAAATCCTGTTCTTACAACGGTTAAATATTTCAGAGACGAATACGAGGCGCACATTAATAAAAAAACTTGCCCTGCGGGTAAATGTACTGCGCTTATAAGATTTGAAATTAAAGAGGATTTGTGCAAAGGATGCTCTCTTTGCAGCAAAAAATGTCCCGTTGGGGCAATCAGCGGAACTCTCAGAAAGCCCTTTGTTATTGATTCTGAGAAGTGTGTTCGTTGTTCACAATGCGTTGATAACTGTAAATTCGGCGCAATAAAAATAATTAGCGGGGAGGTTTCGCAATGAGCAAAGTGAATATTGTTATAAACGGCAATAACTATCTTGCTGATACAGAAAAAACGCTCCTTGACAACATTCTTGAAAGCGGAACCTACATACCCCATTTGTGCCACAATAAAGAGCTTGAAAGCTATGGTGGCTGCGGTCTTTGCATTGTCGAGGTTGAGGGCAGCAGAAGGCCACTCAGGGCTTGCTCTGTAACCGTTAGCGAGGGTATGAGTGTTGTTACCCACACCCCCGAAATTGAAAAAAGCAGAAAAGCGACGTTGTCGCTTATTATGTCTGACCATGCGGGTGATTGCAAAGCTCCCTGTTATATGGCTTGCCCCACTCATCAGGATATTCAGGCATACGTGGGCCTTATAGCCAACGGCGAAGAAAAGAAAGCGCTTGAAATAATAAAAAAAGATAATCCGTTGCCCGCATCAATAGGCAGGGTGTGCCCACACCCTTGTGAGGCAAAATGCAGAAGACAACACCTTGAGGGGGCTGTTTCTATCTGTGCACTTAAAAGATTTGCGGCAGATTCATATATGGATTATATACCTCCTTGTGACCCCTGTAACAACAAGAGGATTGCTGTTGTGGGTGCAGGCCCTGCGGGGCTTTCCTGTGCATATTTTCTTGCTCTCAAGGGCTATAAAGTAACTGTTTTTGAAGCGCAGCAGAAAGCGGGCGGTATGCTCAGATACGGCATACCAGAATACCGTCTGCCCAAGAAAATTCTTGATAAAGAAATTGAAAGCATCGCCGCAATGGGTGTTGAGTTTTTATATGGCAAGCGCCTGGGTCGGGATTTTACAATCAGCACATTAAAAAGTGAATACGACGCTGTTTTTGTGGGCATCGGTGCTTGGTCTTCTATGAAGCTGGGTTGTGCGGGCGATGATGCCAAGGGCGTTCTCGGTGGTATAGATTTTTTGTATGATGCCGCTGTGGGCAAAAAGGATATAATCGGCCAAAAGGTCTGCGTTGTAGGTGGCGGTAACACCGCTATTGATGCAGTCAGAACTGCTGTGCGCCTTGGTGCAGAGAGTGTTACACTTGTGTATCGCAGAACAGAAAAGGAAATGCCTGCAGAGGTTGAAGAAATAAGAGATGCCAGGGCTGAGGGCGTTGAATTTCGTTTTCTTGCATCCCCCGTTGAGGTTGTGTGTGAAAATGGTTATGCCGTCGGCTTAAAGGTTCAGAATATGAAGCTTGGCGAAGCTGATGCTTCGGGCAGAAGAAAGCCCGAGCCCATTCACGGGGATTTGAGCGTGCTGGAATGTGACACGGTTATTTCTGCGATTGGCCAGAGGGTTGAGGACAGTGTTACAGATGCCGTTCAAATCACGCCAAAAGCAACCGTTGCGGTTGATGAAAGAACGTTTATGACGTCTGTTGACGGTGTTTTTGCCGCAGGCGACGTTATAAACAAAGGTTACGCCGGAAAAGATCCCATTTTCGTGGGCGTTCTCAAGGGCGTTGTTATGTTCTACGCAGATTTTGTTAAGCGTTTTACTGAGCCTTGCCAGATGGACT
>JAZRPC010000064.1:0-2108 GCA_045649005.1 Acutalibacteraceae bacterium | reverse complement strand
TACAGGCATCTGCAACACCGCAGGTTTTACCGTCATATTTTCTTGTCCAGCACTCGTCCTTGTTGTAGCACACAAGCATGGCTGTGGGTGCATTAAAATGACATTTTGTGCATTTTTTGAGCTTTTCCGATGATTCGTCAGTATTGATAACCAGTATCCTCTGGGGCTGATTGTTGCAGCCTGTTGGCGCAACGTGGCTGATTTTTAAAATCTCGTCTATCACATCTGTGGGAAGATGCTCTCCCTTGAATTTTCTTACCGAATACCGTTCTGAAGCCAGCTTCAAAAAATCCATATTAACACACCTTTCGGCATTTTTTTATAACTATATCATTTTTAACATATTTTATCAATAAATTTTGTTTTTTCTCTTTATTTTCGCATACAATGTGTTATAATTTACTCGCATTCTTTTTTTGGGAAGGAGTAATAATATGGAAAAGATAAAAATTGGTGTTCTCGGTGGCTACCGAGGCGAAAGCATGATAAGATATGCCCACACCGCAGACAATGCAGAGCTTGTTGCAGTTTGCGACAAATCTGAAGACGTTATAAGAAACGTCAAGAAAAAATGCGGTGAAGACGGCATCACATATTACGACAATTTCGAGGATTTCATCAAACACGACATGGATGCAGTTGTTCTTGCAAACTATGCAAACGAGCATGCACCCTTCGCAATCCGTTGCTTTAAAGCGGGTCTTCACGTTTTCAGCGAGGTTCTTCCCGTTCAGACAATGAAAGAGGCTGTTGAGCTTATTGAAACTGTTGAAGAAACAGGCAAAATCTATGCCTACGGCGAAAACTATTGCTATATGCCCGGCCCCTATGAAATGAGAAGACTTTATAAAGAGGGCAAAATCGGTGAGTTTGAATACGGCGAGGGTGAATACGTTCACAACTGCGAGCCTATCTGGCCCGACATTACATACGGCGAAAAAGACCATTGGAGAAACCACATGTATGCAAACTTCTATTGCACACACTCTATCGGTCCCCTTATCCACATCACAGGTCTTCGCCCCGTTAAGGTAACAGGCTTTGAAAGCAAAATGAATATGAGAAAGGCACGTTGCGGTTCATACAGCGGTCTTTTCGGTATGGAAATGATTGAGCTTGAAAACGGCGGTATCATCAAGAGTATTCACGGTGACTTGTATCGTGACTCTATCTGGTACAGCGTTTACGGCGGCCTTGGCAGAATGGAAACTGCACGTGAGGATGCAGACAAAAAGGGTGTTGGCAGACTTTATGTTAACACCGATTCCTACAGCGGCGAATACGGTGACGGCGAGCACCTTGATTACTTCCCCGAAAGAGAACACGACAAGGTTGCAGAAAGCTATGGTCACGGTAGCTCAGACTTCTACACAATGTATAACTTCGTAAGAAAAATACAGGGCTACGAGGATGCAGACACAATTGACGTTTACGAAGCACTTGATATGTTCCTCCCCGGTCATTTTGCATACCGTTCAGTACTCCAGGGCGGTATCCCTCTTGAAATCCCCAACCTCCGCAACAAAGAGGAGCGTGATTTTTGGAGAAATGACACAGCCTGCACAGATCCCAAGGTTGCAGGTGATATGCTTCTTCCCGTATTTTCAAAAGGCAACCCCGACATCCCTGATGAGGTTTATGAGGAAGTTCGCCTTAAATGGGAAAAGAAAAAAATAGAGAAATTCGGTGAAAAATAATGGATAAGTTTTTTACAAACGCTTTCAACCAGATGGATGACGAAAGCAGAGAAAGCTTTTATAAAACGGTTTTTATGAACGATGACTCTGAATACGCTGCACAGCTCAGACTTGAATATTACAAAACAAAATTCAGAGCCATGGGCGAAAACGTGAAAATCGGCAAGGGTGTTAAAATTGTTAACCCCGAGTTCATTTCCGTGGGTGACAACGTTACAATTTCAGACCACGTCACCTTGATTGCAAGGGGCGAAAAGGGTATCACCCTCAGCGACGGCGTAAGACTTCAAGACAGAGTTTATCTTGACACAGAGCGTGTTGAAGAGGGCTACATCACCGTCGGCAAGGGCGTTTACATCGGCACAGGCACAACACTCTTCGGCCACAGGGGTCTTGAAATCGGCGACGATA
>JAZRPC010000063.1:0-22413 GCA_045649005.1 Acutalibacteraceae bacterium | reverse complement strand
ATGTAAGAGGTCCGAGTTTTGAAGTTTTATCAACTGATTTGCCGACTTTTATGTTCATTGCCTGTTTTTTAAGTTCAGCTACAAATCTGTCTGCAATTGATTCCTGAACAACACAACAAGAAAGAGCCATACAACGCTGACCTGCACAACCGTAAGCAGAGTTTATGATACCTGCAACTGTTCTTTCAATGGCAGCATCTTCAAGAACAAGAGCATGATTTTTTGCCTGACAGAGAGCCTGAACTCTCTTACCTGCTTTTGCAGCTCTTTCATAAATAAGCTTACCAACGGGAGTAGAACCGACGAATGTGATGCCCTTGATATCAGGATGATCAAGAAGAGTATTGATTTCATTTCTTGAACAGGTAACAACATTAACAACACCGTCGGGCATACCTGCTTCTTTATAAAGTTCTGCAATTCTCAATGCAGTTCTGGGAGTAAGAGAAGCAGCTTTAAGAACGATTGTATTACCGCATGCAACACAAGTGGGAACCATCCAGCCGAAAGGAATCATTGCGGGGAAATTGACAGGAACAATGCCTGCAAAAACACCCATTGATTCACGGTAAAGAGTTGTGTCAAATCCTGCAGAAGCATCCATAAGGCTTTCACCCATCATAAGAGATGGAACCTGAGTTGCAAGTTCTGTACCTTCTTTTGCTTTGAGAACGTCGCCTTCTGCTTCGCCCCATACTTTACCGTTTTCTTCTGCAACAATTGTTGTGAGTTCATCCATATGTTTGATAAGAAGATCACGGACATTATAAAGAATCTGAGCTCTCTTGATAGCAGGTGTAGAACTCCATGCAGGATAAGCAGCCTTTGCAGCTTCAACAGCTTCAAGAACTTCATCATTTGTACAGCAGGGAGCCTGACCTGTTACTTCGCCTGTACTGGGATTGTGAAGGTCATACCAGACTTCAGTTTTTGAGTCTTTGAACTGACCGTTTACAAAATACTGTAATTTTTCCATTATAATTCTCCTATATTAAAGACCTGATTTTTCAGCGATATATTTTCTTGCTTTTACTGCATATTCAAAAGGATTTGCCTTTGCGGGATCCTGCTCTGCTTCAACAAGAACATAACCTTCGTAATCATTTTCTTCAAGCACTTTGAAAATAGGTTCAAAGTCGATTACACCGTCACCGGGAACTGTGAATGTACCCTTACGAACACCCTGAAGGAAGCTTTCGCCCTTTGCTTTAACATCAGCAATAACGTCCGGGCGGATATCCTTGAGGTGAACGTGTTTGATGCGGTTGATGTATTTTTTGAGAATATACATATAATCCTCGCCGCAATATGCAAGGTGACCGGAGTCGAAAAGAAGATTGAAGAGCTCGGGGTCTGTGTTTTCCATCATTCTGTCGATTTCAGCGGCAGTCTGAACAACAGTTCCCATATGGTGGTGGAAGGTGAGGGTGATGCCCATATCCTTAGCAACCTTGCCGAGCTTGTTAAGACCTGTGCAAAGCATATCCCACTCTTCATCGTTCATAACGTATTTGTCGTCAAAGATAGAAAGGTCTGTGCCCTGGATTGAGTGACCCTGTTCAGAAACACCAACAACCTTTGCACCCATCTCTTTAAGGAATGTGATGTGTTTGATGAATTCCTTTTCTGTTTCCTCATAGGGCTTTGTTGTGAGGAATGTTGAGAACCATGCGTTGCAAATCTGCATACCACGAAGGTCGAGGGCTTTTTTGAGAACAGCGGTATCCTTGGGGTACTTGTTACCAACCTCACATCCTGTGAAGCCTGCAAGAGCCATTTCGGAAATGCACTGTTCAAATGTGTTTTCTGCTCCAAGGTCCGGCATATCGTCATTTGTCCATGCGATAGGAGCAATACCGAGTTTTACTTTGTTTTTATCAAGCATCAGAACTTCCTCGCTTTACTAAGATTTTCTTGTTTATTTTCAAAAGCAGTTTTAACAGCTTCTTTTGATGATGTTGAAGCGATACCAACGTGCCACCAAGCACCGTAACCATCGGTCATTGATTTAGGTAGAACCTTGATATCGATAAGAGTTGAAACCGACTGTTTCTTTGAATCTATAAGAGCAGCTTCAAGCTCTTCAAGGGTTTTTGCTGTATATGTTTTTACGCCGTAAGCTGCCGCATTCATTGCGAAATCTATGGGAATAAGCTCACCAAGAAGATTATCGTTTTCGTCACGCTTGCGGAACTCTGTTGCAAGGTTACCTATTCCGTTTGACATCTGGAGGTTGTTAATACAACCGAATCCGGAGTTATCAAAAAGAAGAACGTTGATTTTCTTGTTTTCCTGAATGGATGTAACAAGCTCGCTGTGAAGCATAAGGTAACTACCGTCACCGCAGAAGGCATAAACCTCTTTATCCGGCTCAGCCATTTTTGAACCGAGAGCACCGGCTATTTCGTAGCCCATACAGGAATAGCCGTATTCCATATTATAGGAGTTAGGGGCATCGGTAGTCCACATTCTCTGCATGCAACCGGGGAGTGAGCCTGCCGCCGCAACAGCTATTGCATCGTCGTCAATAACCTTTCTTATGAGTGCAAGAGCAGAGGTTTGTGTGATTGTGCCGCCGATTTTATCAACAAATTCGGGTATTGTATCCTCATATCTTGCTTTGATAATTGGTTCAAAATCATCAGAGTATTTATATGAAGAAAGCTTTTCCATTTCGTCAGACCATGCTTTTTTAGCATCTGAAATTTCAACGGTATATTCAGTTTTGTATTCACCGATTGCTTTGTCAAGTGCTTCAATACCAAGCTTTGCATCACAAACCGCTTTGACGGAAGAGAGCTTGTATGCATCAAATCTGTCGGTGTTGATTGTGATAAACTGAGCATTTGCTTTGAAGAGTGATTTTGAAGCCGTTGTAAAATCAGAGAAACGTGTGCCGATGCCGAGAACAACGTCTGCATCTTTAGCGATTACGTTTGCGGAAAGGTTACCTGTGACACCAACGCCGCCAAGGTTGAGAGCGTGTGAAGAAAGAACAGCGGATTTACCGTTCTGTGTCTCCGCAAAGGGGATATTGTGTTTTTCGCAGAACGCTTCTAGTGTTCTGCCGGCCTCTGAATATCGCACACCGCCGCCTGCAATAACGAGGGGCTTCTTTGCAGTTTTGAGAATTTCTGCAATATCAGAAATCTCGTCCTCAGCGGGAGCAATACGTGTGATTTTATGTACTCTTTTTGTGAAGAAATAATCGGGGTAGTCGTAGCTTTCACCCTCAACGTCCTGACAAAGGGCGATACAGACAGCACCTGTGTTAGCGGTGTCGGTAAGAACTCGCATAGCATTTGTCATTGCGGACATTAACTGTTCGGGGCGAACAATTCTGTCCCAATATCTGCAAACGGGCTTGTAGGCATCGTTTGTTGTAACAGAAAGTGAATAGGGTTGTTCAAACTGTTGAAGAACGGGGTCGGGCTGCCTGCAAGCGAATGTGTCCGCAGGGAAGAGAAGAAGCGGAACATTGTTAACCGTTGCAGTAGCCGCTGCGGTAATCATATTTGCGGCACCCGGACCAATAGAAGAAGAACAAGCAATAATCTTTCTTCTGTTGTTTTGTTTTGTAAAGCTTGCGGCCACGTGAGCCATACCTTGCTCGTTTTTGCCTTGATACACTTTAAGAGAACCGGGATTTTCATCAAGTGCCTGACCAAGACCGCACACAATTCCGTGACCAAAAACGGTAAAAATACCGTCAACAAATTTTGTTTCCTTTCCGTCAAAGGAAACGTATTGGTTATCAAGGAATTTGACGAGGGCTTGACCCATTGTCATAATTGCCATTTATATCACTCCTTGTGGAATAATTTCATTATTTGGTGAGCCATTGATGCTCTTCTGAAACAAATCTGGTTGTTTTGTACCAGGGGTCATCAGGTAAATGACGAATCATCCATATATAGCACATTTCATAACCCGGTGCAACTGCCTGTTGGTGGTCGTTGCCATCGGTGATATATACTGCGCTGCCCTGTACACTTTTATAAACGTTGTCACCCACAAATGCGGCACCAAAGCCCTGGGGTTTATCGAATTGATAATAATAAACTTCGGGTTGAGGGTGATGGTGAGGGGGGTAACTGGACCATCTGCCGGGTTGGTTATAAACCTCGCCGAGAACCATATTTGAATATGGAGCATTGTCGGGGTCAAAGACAGTTGAAACAATTCTGTAGCCTGTTCCGTCCCATTGGTCTTTGCCAAAATGCTGGTAAAGAATCATATCGGGTGTGTAGAAAACGGGGGTGAAGATTATGTCATTGTCTGTCTGTTGAATAAGTATTTCAGAGGCTTTGCTTGCTTTAATAGTAACCTCTGTGCATTTCGGAACGTGCAGACAGTAAGAGGCTTTGACAAAGGGATTTTCTCTTACCATATTTTTAGTTTCGCCGTCCCAGGAAATCTCAACGTCACCATAGAGAATCAGAAAAGCGGTTTCGCACTCTTCGTCGTATATTTTGAGCACTTCGTTATCGGCAAATCGCTTAACCTTGATATTCATAAGCATATCAGAGTGCATGCCGTTCATTTCACACACGGTTTTAACGCCGTGTTCATTAAATTCTAATTGTTCAAACATAAATTACTCCTATTTGTCGTCGGTTAGAGCACCGCTAGAATTAATCGGAATTGCTTCACCAAGGTATGTGGGTTCAGGTTGGAGGATGCACCATACAAAATCCTTTGTTCTTGCCAGAGCCTCACGGGTATTGTTGTATGTTCTGACAGCGAAAGAATATTGGTATTGACCGTCTGCACAAACACCGTACGCATCCAGCCCAAGCTTTCTTGCGTTGAAAACCGCTCTGTAAAGATGGTATTTCTGTGTTACGATTAAAACTTTCTTAACCTGGAATACGTCTCTTGCTCGATACATTGATTCGTACGTAGAGAATCCTGCGTGGTCCATAAAAATGTTGTCAGATGCCACTTCCTGCTCTTTTGCGAAGTCTTTCATAACGTTGACTTCGTCGTATTCTTCTCTACCGTGGTCGCCACTCATAAGAATTTTATCCGTGCAACCTGTTTTATAAACCTCAATGCCTTTGTTGAGGCGCTCCTCAAGCATCGGTGTGGGTGACGTGCCCCATACACCTGCACCAAGCACAAGAACGCAATCAAACTCGTCGGCTGCCGCTTCCTCAACAGAAAGGATGTATCTGTTCGAAAATTCAAGCATGTAAACGTTTATAAAGACAGGAATCTGAATGAGAAGAAAACCAATCAGCAAAAGTGCGCAAATAATTCGTTTTAACTTCTTCTTTTTCATAATAATCAGCCTCGGGCTATCATTTCGCCGTATTCTTCTTTTTCTTTCTTTATAAATTCCTTAACGGCATCAACAGAGGGCATATCCTGTGAGCAAGCGTGGCTTGCAACAAGCATAGCCGCAGATGCTGAGCCGAATTCAAGGGCATCGATTATTTCCCAACCCTCGAGAAGACCGTAAAGGAATGCAGAAGCATAGCCGTCACCACCACCAAAGGATTTGAGAAGCTTAACGGGGAAGGGCTTGATGTTATAGCTTTCGCCGTCGTTTGTGTATGCAGTCGAGCCTTCCTTGCCGTGTTTTATAATAACGATTTTAGCCCCTAAAGAGTGCCAGTAAAAAGCACTTGTTTTATCTGTGCCATCAAGACCAATAAGCTTCTCTGTTAAATCAAACTCTTCTCTTGAACCGAGAATAACATCAGCCTTTGCAGCGAGAGTTGAATAGTAGATTGCGATTTCATCGCTGTTTTTCCAGTTGTATGCACGGTAGTCGATGTCAAAAATAACAGGAATATTGTTCTTTTTGGCAAGGATGGTTGCTTTAAGCGTTGCTTCTCTTGAGGGGCTCTCGCAAAGTGCAGTTCCCGAAATAAGAAGTGCCTTTGTTTTCTTTATGTATTCTTCGTCAATATCGTGAACAGAAAGCTTCAGGTCTGCCGCATCGTTGCGGTACATAAGAATTGAACTTTCTGTTTCAGAAAGAATTTCTGTAAAAGTAAGACCGATTTTTTCACCATTTGTGCATCGTGTAATGTGAGAACAATCGATGCCTTCGTTTTTGAAGAAGTTTTCAACAAATGTTCCGAGCTCATCATCGGAAACCTTTGCAAAGAAGCCGCATTTTTTACCAAGTCTTGAAAGACCGACGGCAATGTTTGCAGGTGAGCCCCCGAGGTATTTTTTAAATGTTGTGCTCTGTGAAAGCGGGCAGTAGTAGTCTGTGGGGTTGAAATCCACCGCTACACGGCCAAGAAGAATCAAATCAAACTCTTTGCTGTTGTCAAATTCAATGTATTTCATAAATAAGCTCTCCTTATTTTAAAGATTCCATATTGAAAATTTTAATGTGTTTTTTCACGTTCTCGTAAACTGCATCAGCCATACTTTGCGATAAATTAAAATAATTAGGTTTATCAACAGATGTATTTTGCTTTGCGGCTTTCGCCACAGCGTCAAAGCTTGCGGTTGCAATATTGATTTTTCTCACACCGTTTCTGATACACTCCTGGAATGTTTCGGGTGTGATACCTGTACCGCCGTGAAGCACCAACGGTGTTTTACAGCTTTCATCTATTTCTTTTAAAACGTCAAGCCTTAATTCAGGTGCGACGGGGTAGTTACCGTGGGCGTTACCAATAGCGACTGCTAATGCGTCAATTCCGGTTCTTTTGCAGAAATCGTCTGCAAGGCTCGGGTCGGTACATTGAATTTTGTGAGCCTTGCCACCACCCTCGTTGCCCCCGACAACACCTAACTCCGCTTCAACAGAAGCACCGTATTCGTTTGCGTCTTCTACAACTTTTCTGGTTAAAGCGATGTTTTCTTCATATGAAAGAAGTGAGCCATCAAGCATTACGGATGAAAAGCCTAAGTCGAGAGCCTGTAACACAGTTTCATAGTTCAGACCGTGGTCAAAATGAACACATATATCAACGCCACTGTTTTCTGCCGCCGCAACCATCATGGGAGCAATAACGTTTAATGGTGAGGTGGCCAGCCTGACCTCAGCTATCTGCAGAATAATTGGTGTGTTAAGCTCCTCTGCGGCTCTTATTGCACCCAAAACCATTTCCATATTTCCAACGGAAAAAGCACCGACAGCTACACCTTTTTTGTCGGCTCTTTTTAATAATTCGTCTAATGTTACGAGAGACATTGAGAAACCCCATTTCGGACTGATAAATGCATATAACAAGTTTACTACAAAAACTGCAACAAATCAATATAATATTGTAAAATTTATCATATATTATATATAAAATAAAAGACACCGACAGCCGCTCAATTTCGTGAACGGCTGTCGGTGTTTGCGTAAGTTATTGGCGTATTAACTTGCATTCATATTACCACTCTTCAGCACAAAAATCAAGAAAAATTCGTTAGTTAATATACACAAAATTTGGTGTGGAAAATTATGCAACCCTTTTATTGGAGGTTGATTGCTTTTTGAGTTTCGATGTGTTAATATCAACTAAATATATATATCTAGTAGGTGAAAAAATGCTCGGTTATATTTTTTTCGTTTTGGGAATCCTTGCAACTATCATTTTTTTGACTAAAAGAACAGCATTTGTAACAATCGATGTTGTTGCTGTTAAGTCATTGGCAAGTATGGGATTTATCCTTGCGGGAGTATTCTTTTTTGTCAAAAATAATAATTGCACAGATTGGCTTGGTGCGTTCACAATTAGCGGTGCCTGTTTCGGTATGCTTGGTGATATTGTGCTCGATTTGAAATATACTAAGCTTGGCGACGCAGACCGTTGCACAAAGCTTGGCTTTTGGGCATTTCTTATAGGTCACATATTTTATAGTGTAGCGATGGTTTCTGCATATAAATTTGGGCTTATTAACATAGTTTGTGTAATCATTGGTGTTGTTTCAGGTATTGTTATTGCAATTTTGACTGAAAAAATTGTTAAACTTAACTACGGTAAGTTCAAGGCGATAACAATACTTTATACGGCTGTTTTGTGTATGACTCTCGGCTTTGCCGGTGGTTTTGCACTCAGTGAAAAATATTCAATTCACACCCTTTTACTCAACATTGGTTTTGTGCTGTTTGTTCTTTCCGATGCTTTTCTTGCAAAGCTTTATTTCAGCGACAATGAAAAAGACAGAACAAGCCGTGTTTCAATAGTTCTTAACCATGCTACATATTATGCAGCACAATATATAATCGCACTTTCATTGGCGTTTTACAGAGGTTGATTATGACAGAAAAATTGTATTATTCAGACGGTTATATCAAAGAGTTTTCTGCAGTTGTAAAGTCTTGCGTTAAGGCAGAAAACGGCTTTAAGGTTGTTCTCGAAAAAACCGCTTTCTTTCCTGAGGGTGGTGGGCAGAAGCCTGATACCGGCTTTATTGGTGAAGTCAGAGTTTTCGATGTTC
Organism: Acutalibacteraceae bacterium; assembly: GCA_045649005.1. GTDB lineage: Bacteria > Bacillota > Clostridia > Oscillospirales > Acutalibacteraceae > DTU089. The sequence goes on along the minus strand of JAZRPC010000063.1, from coordinate 14,013 downwards.
AGGAAGAAAACGGTGAGATTTATCATTATGCTGAAAATCCGCTTGATGAGGATACTGGATATTTATGCAAAATTGATTGGGAACAACGTTTTTCACGTATGCAGAATCACAGCGGTGAGCATATAGTTTCAGGTGTTGTTCATGGGCTTTACGGCTACGATAATGTTGGTTTTCATATGGAGGAAGATTACGTTACAGTTGATTTCAGCGGTGAGCTGACAAGACAACAGCTTGATGATGTTGAAAAAAGAGCTAACGAAGCTGTTTTTTCAAACATTGATATCGAGTGCTTATATCCCAACCCCGACGAGCTTAGTTCAATTGATTACAGAAGCAAGCTTGAACTTACAGAGGATGTTCGTCTTGTTAAAATCGGCGACGTTGATTTGTGTGCTTGCTGTGCTCCCCACGTTAATAAAACAGGTGAGGTGGGAGCAATCAAGCTTCTTGACTTTATGCGTCACCGTGGCGGCGTAAGAGTTGTTATGCGTTGCGGATTTACTGCTTTGCAGGATTACCGTGAAAAATATACCAGTGTTTATGAAATATCGGGTATGTTATCCGCTAAGCAGCCGGAGGTGTCTGTGGCTGTTGAACGCTTGAAAAAAGAAAATGATTCACTCAAACGTGAAATGTCAGAGTTTAAAATGAATATCGCTGAGAATGACAAGAAAAATCTTTCCTTTGTGAATGGCGTTTCTTATTTTATTTCTTCATTTTATGATGCTGATATGATGCGTGTTCTGGCAAATTACGGTATGGAACAATCTGATTTATCCGTTATTCTTTCCGGCAACGATGATGCAGGTTATTCATATATTGCCGCAAGCAATACCCTTGATATGCGTAACGTCGCAAAAACAATCAATTCTTCGCTTAACGGCAGAGGTGGCGGAAGAGATACAATGATTCAGGGTAAAGTATCTGCAACCTATAGCGAAATTGTTGATTTTCTTGAGAATTTGAATGTTAAGGTGGTATAAATAGTGTCTGTTAATTCCCCGAAGCCTCCAAGAGGCTCAACTCCTTGTCCTGACCATATTTTTATCAGCATCAAAGGTGATGCCAAGACGTCTATGACAGTTTCCTGGCGTACCTGTGTTGATGTAACTTATGGTTATGCTCTTTGCAGAAAAGAAAACACGGACGATTATTTAAGGTTTGATGCTCTTACAGATGTTTTTGAAAGTGATATCGATATCAGTAATATGTTCTGGGCTGATATGACGGGTCTTGAGCCCGGCACAAAATATTTTTATAATGTTGGCAACGACGATTACCGTAGTGAAGAATATTATTTCGTTACTGAGGAGCAAAACGCCGATAGCTTTAAATTCATTTGCGTTTCAGACCAACAATCAGGTGAGCCACACGATTTGCCCGATTACTCGTCTTTTAACGAATTTCTAAAGCAAGTTCTTGAAGAAAATCCCGACACTAAGTTTATCTTAACAGGTGGCGACAATACCGATTGCGGTCAGCATGAGGTTCAATGGAACGGTGCTTTTTCGGGGTTAAAGGGCATTGTTGAACATATTCCTTTTATGATGACTCTCGGCAATCACGATAACCGTGGCTTTAAAGATTACAAAAACGGTATCGGCAGATATTATTCCGAGCCTGCTGAGTTTTTCGGAAAACAGTTTAAGGGCTCATACCCCTATAACGGGCCTGCTGGTTGGAAAACCGAAAACTATTCTTTTGACTATGGCAACGCCCATTTTAACGTTATTGGTGTCAACGGACCCGAGGACGTTAATGAGTGGCTTATTACCGATATTTCCGCTTCTGATAAAATATGGAAATTCGGCTCATATCATTTCCCGATTTATTACACGGGCCCCGAGCTTGCCAACGATGACGCATACCCCATGATGCGTGAGGGTATGGAAATGCTTGATATTCTCTTTTCGGGTCACGAACATAATTTTTCACGAAGCTTCCCAATAAAGAATGAGTCACTTTTTGACAAGCCTTCACAGGGTACGATTCATTACGAGCTTGGTAACAGCAATTATAACCCTCCCGGCACCGCTACAGTAAAAAAAGTGTGGCACGCCGCTTATTATCCACAGTCAGAAAATGTTGCAGCTGTTGCTATTGTTGAGGTTTTTAAAGACAGAGTTGAGTTAACAACAAAGCTTAACGACGGCCGAATTGTTGATAAGTGCGTGGTTGATAAAGCTAACGATGTTATTATACCCTATGCTGTTGCACCATTTTACAGAAGACCAAGAGTTTTCTACAAAGGAACCGATCTTGGCCTTGGTCAAAGAGAGCTTTTCCCTGAGAAAAAAGACGGCATATGGTTTGCACCGTTGTCTGTAATGTTCAACGCAGTCTGTGCCGAAGTGATAAAGGAAAAGAATTGTGTCACTTTGGGTATTTACGGCAAAAGCGCAACCTTCACCGAGGGTAGCGATGTTGCTGTTACACCTGAGGGTGAGGTTAAACTTTCTGCAAAGGTTTACCGTGGCAACAGAGGTCAGTTGTATATTCCCGTTGATTCTGTAGTGCCGTGTTTCAATATGAAATGGAACTATGCCGAAAGAAATAATTTTATTTCAATTGAACACGTAAGTGAAGATATACCTTGTACGGAGCAACCATAATTATGAGCTTTTTATTAAAAAAACTACCCAATATGAATTTCGGCGAAATGCAGTTTTATCCCTCTAATGAGGGCTGTGAGCTTGCTTTATTTAACAATGTTTCCAAGGATGCTTTTCTGCAATATTGCGAAAGGCTTTCGGGTGTTTTTCAACTTGTGAATGAAAACGTAATTGAGAACAATGCTTTCAAGTTCTATATTAGCAATGATTTTATCGTTTGTGTTGGCTATTACCCTTGTGACAGTACACTGAGAATTGTTGTTGATAGAAACAGAAATTTACCCGATTTTAAAAAGAAATCTCTTATCGGAAGTGCCAAGACAACTGTATGGCAGTTCGAGGTTGACCATTCTTTGATTGATTGCGGAATGTGTTATATTATAAGAACCTGTACAGGCAAGTTTTTTATAATTGACAGCCCACACACCTATTCAATTAATGATTGCGAGAGGATTCATAATTTTCTCAGGGAAAGAACGCCTGCAGGTGAAAAAATACATATTGCAGGTTGGTTTTTCTCCCACGGTCATGATGACCACATAACTCAGTTTATCAGTTTTCTGGGATTCTATATGGACGATGTTGTTATTGATTGTGTATATCATAACATTATTTCACCTGACCACAGAGACGGCGGGGACTGGATGGAGACTCACCGTGGTTACCTCAACTTGTTTAACAATGCTTTGGCTTCACATCCCGAGATTCCGATAGTTCGCCTTCATACAGGGCAGACCTTTTACGTTGATAATCTTAAATTTGACGTTCTTTGTTCACATGAGGATGTTTTCCCGAATGATAATAGTAATTATAACGATTCTTCTGTTGTTCTTATGCTTTCGGCTGAGGGTAATAAGGTTCTTTTCCCCGGTGATGCGGGGCACGAAGAAAGCTATGTTCTAGAAGCCAGGTATCCCGAATACCTTAGTGCAGACATTGTTCAGCAGGCGCATCACGGGCATTTCGGCACAACCGACAATTTCTACAGATTAGTCGGCGCAAAGGTGGCGCTTTTCCCCGTTACACAGATTAAATTTGACGAGGAGCTTGACCATTGGAGCGCAAACAGAGTTTCATTGGATATAGCCGATGAATACTATATCGCCTCAAACGGAACTGTTGAGATTAATCTGCCGTATAAAAAAGGAGAGATTAAGGTTTACCCCGATGAAACCTTTGAAAGCTTTAAAGGTGTGTATGACTTGTGGAGTTATGAATATACGCCCGAATACAAGAAGAAGCTCTATGACGAATATCTTGCCAGAGGCGGGAAACCCTTGGATGAATATAAAGATGGATTTTGAATATAAAATAATCCGTTCTGACCGAAAAACACTTGCAATTCATGTGGATTCTTCAGGAAACGTTATTGTGCGTTCGCCAAAAAACGTTTCCGAAAAAAGAATAGTGGAATTTATGCAAGATAAAAGTGAATGGATTAAAAGAACGATTGTTTCACAAAGAGAAAAATCCGCAAATACACGTCAGTTTACAGATGCTGAAATTAAAGATATGCGAGAACGAGCAAAAGAAATTTTGCCTGTTAAGGTTGCATATTTTGCAGAAATTATGGGTGTTAAACCGAAAAGCATTAAAATTAATTCAGCTAAAAAACGCTATGGCTCGTGTTCTTCTGTAGATAATCTTAATTTTTCTCTTTATCTGATGAGTAAAGATGAACGGTTTATTGATTATGTTGTTGTTCACGAGCTGGCACATATTAAACACCACAACCACAGTCGGCAGTTTTATGATTTCGTTTCTGAATTTATGCCGGATTATAAAGAAAGAAGTAAACTTTAGGGGGTCTGTATGGGTACAGAGATTATCAGCAAAGCCTTAAACGGTTTTATTAAAACACGTGGAAGGCTTAACTTGAAAAACAAAGCCGCACAACCGTTGGCAGAAGCTTACGTTGATTTTATTAAAGATGCTGAAAGTGAGAAATTTACCGTCGGCTTCGGTAAAGCAATAATGTTGCCTGACGACATTGAAAAGAAAAAATATTATATCGCAGGCTATGGTGAGAATAACCCTGCAAAAGGTGTTATTGACCCACAGTATGCTCACGCAATGTGGGTTGATGATAACAGCGGCAGGGGAGCTGTGCTTTTCATTTCGCTTGATGTTGTCGGTCTTCTTAACAAAGACGTTTTAAAAATCAGAAAAATGCTTGAGGTTTACTCTGAAAAATTCGGTTGCAGAAGCGTTAACGTTATGGCAACCCATAACCACGCAGGCATTGATACAATGGGAATATGGGGTCCGTTGCCTCTAAGCGGTAAAGACCCTGCGTTTATGAAAATTTTGTTTGATGCCGTTTTGAAAGCCGCAATTGATGCTTATGACGACAGAAAAACGGGTGATTTATACGTTGGTACAGTTGAAGTACCAGATATGCAGGAGGATATAAGAACACCAATTGTTTATTCGAAAACCTTGACAAGATTCAGATTTATTCCCGACGATGGCAGTAACGAAATATGGTTGTTGAATTTTGCATCACATTCCGAGTCTCTTCAGGGTTGTAACCATCTTGTCAGTGCAGATTTTCCATGCTATCTCAGAGAAAAAATCAAAAAGACCAATAACGCAGACGTTCTTTATACTGTTGGTGCAATCGGTGGTATGATCAGTATGGATATACCCGAAGAAAAAAAGCTCCGTTCAGAACACCGTCTTATTGAGTCCACCCGTGATATAGGCTACAAGCTGGCAGATTATGCTTTGAGTATTTCTAATGATGAAAAATTACTTCCGTTAATTAATTTTGTAAGAAAAGAGTTTTACGCTGACGTTGAAAACCCTGTTCTGACAATAGCTTGCGACATCGGTCTGTTAAGCGCTGATAAATATACAAGAGAAACTGCGTCGAATTATTGGTGCCTGAAATCTGAAATGACTTATTTTGAAATCGGCGGAAAGAAGCTTTTGTTACTTCCCTGTGAAATATTCCCCGAGCTTGTTTTCGGCGGCGCCTTGAGTGCCCAAGAATCGGGAACAGGTAAGGGTCCCGAGATTAATCCGAAATTGTTATCAGAGATTGTAAACGATGAAAATATTCTTGTTTTCGGTCTTGCAAACGATGAACTCGGTTACGTTTTACCACCAAATGATTTTGTTCTTAATAAAAAATTGCCGTATATGGATAACGGCAGAGATGCTCATGGTCGCAGACATTATGAAGAAACAAATTCGATGGGTCCCGATATGGCAAAGGTTCTTGCCGAAACACTTGAAGAAATAATTGAATCAATCAGATAAGCAAAAACTCGAAGTAACCTAATAGTTACTTCGAGTTTTTTATTTGTATTTTTCACATTCTGCAACAGCTAATCTGTCACATCTCTCGTTTTCGGGGTGCTCATTATGACCTTTGACCCAATGAAAAGTCACTTTGTGCACATCTAAGAGTGACAACAACTCACTCCATAGGTCGGGGTTTAGAGCAGGCTTTTTATCTGGCTTTCGCCAGTTATTGTCTCTCCATTTATAGACCCAGCCCTTTGTAACCGATTCATAAACGTATTTTGAATCAGTGGTTACAGAGACCTCGCAGGGCATTTTTAAAGCCTTTAAAGCTTCAATTACGGCTGTCAGCTCCATTCTGTTGTTTGTTGTTGCAGCTTCGCCACCGCTCAGCTCCTTTTCAGTTGTGCCATATCTTAAAACAGCACCCCAACCGCCGGGACCGGGGTTACCGCTGCACGCACCGTCAGTAAAAATTTCAACCTTTTTCATAACTTACCTCGTTTCTTAATAATTATATCATATAATTTGTGACATTTAAAGTGTCTTTACGTTTTTTTAGTGTTTATTATCTTTTTCTCAGGCAATAATTTTATAAGGTGAGTATATGATTATTGTCTGCGTTGAGTCGATTGAAAGCTCTTTTTTATTTGATTATTTATCCTTGAACAGTTTCGCAAATATTCCGATTTTTTCTGATAAATTAATAGATTATCAATTTAAAAATTTTTGGGGCTTCGGTGATTGTGAACAAGTTTTGTTGAAAGAAAAAGCACAAAATGATGATGGGAAACATATTAATGTTTCAATCAAAAATGTCAATGATTTTAAGTTGTTTTTGTTGTGTAAACCTGTTGACGAATTTGTTTTAATTTTCAAAAGTAATTATTATTTTGAACTTGACGTTGATTGTGATTTAGAAAAAAATGAGTGTGTTGTTTGCTCTGTTGACGGAGAAGTGTTTTTAAAGGTTACTACTGTAAAAGAAGTTTTGGATGCATTGTTAAATGATAAAAATACAGAGGAGTTATTCTGTGTAAATAAATGTTGCTATTATAATGGTGGATATACCAAAAAGCTTGAAAATACAAGGGATTTAAAGGATTTGCTGATTGATAAAATCAATAATAAATCACTTACGCCGCCCCCCATGCTGGCAGAGGGGATTTTTGCAGAAAAAACAATTCCGTCAGGCGATTTTACGATAATTCCGCCAATTTACGTTGGTGAAAATGTTCAGATTGAGTCGGGAAGTGTCATTGGTCCCGACGTGGTTTTGTATGACGAGGTTTTTGTGGCACGCAATTCAAAAATTTCCGACAGCATACTTTTGAAAGATGTTTTCGTTTCATCACATTGCTCTGTTTTTGGTGGGTTTTTGTGCGAAAACTCAATTGTCAAGAGAAAATCAATTGTGGCAAACGGCTCGGTTTTGGGAAAAGGCAGTGTTATAAATGAAAATGTTGTTGTGAGCTCCAATTCAAAAATTAAGCCTTATGTTACGGTTGGATATCACATTAAATTGCCATATTCAAGTGATAGCGAATCTGTTTTTGATTTAGTTGGTTTTCCTGACTTATCTCCCGAAAACGCACTTCTTCTTGGAAAAACGTTGGGAATACTGTTAAAAAACGGCAGAGTGGGTGTTGCTGATGATGGCAATAAAAATTCCCTTGCGGTTAAGCTGAGTGTTATTTCGGGTCTTCTTTACAGTGATGCAGAGTGTATAGATTTTGGTGTTTGTGTTAATTCAAGAATATTTTTTTATTCAATGTTTTGTGATGTTGATGTGTCAATTTATATTAGAGGCGGTGAAACAGGCACAGGTATTTCTATATATAACCGAGATTTTATCGAAATAGGTATGTCATCATATTACAATCTCATAAATAAGATGAAATCAATAAAAAATGTAACTCTTTTACCACGTAATCATCGAGGTCTAAAGCAATTCAAGGGGCTTAAAAGGGTGTATTACAGGGCGATTTCATCTTTGTTTTACACACCACCTGATTTCAGAGTTGAATTTAATAGTTCTAACGCAAAAATCCAAAAATCGGTAAATGAGATTTTCGATTATTTGCACACTCCGTTTTTACAATCTCCTGATATAAATTTTACGATAAATGACAAGGCTACGAAGGCTTTTTTATTATATAAAAACAAGAAAATTACACATCAAAAACTTCTGATATTGGCAAAAAGTATTCTGAAAGAAAGGGCGGATTTGCCCGGTTATTTTTTTGAACTTTACAGAAAAGATGCTTTGCTTCTTGCTTTCATAATAATTTCTGAAATTAACTGTAAAAATGTTGATTTAAACGACAGATTAAAAGAATTGCCGCAGTTTTTTATAAGAAAGGAGAGGCTGAATACGTTCGTTAAACCAGAGAATCTGGTTGTGTTTTTAGATAGAACGTGTGATGTGTATTTTAACGGCAAAGAAATTTTTGTGAAATCAGAAAAAGCCCGGGCAAGAATCTTGAAATCAAGTGATTCTGATAAAATTGATATCACAGTAAAATCAGAGGAAAGTGAAGAGGGGAATAAACTGTTTTCTTATATCAAAAGAATAGTTACATCACTTGACAATAATTGTAATTAATAGTAAAATAAAAAATTGATATATTAGGTTACTATGCCGTCTTATGTCCGACGGCACTACATACAGCATTCAGAGTTACGTTTTAAATATAAACAGGAGTATTTTATGCAAAAAGAAAATTCGAAAAAAAAGTCTTCTGCAACCTACAAAAAGAACACAAAAACAACTAAGAATCAACCCAATAAAAAAGCAGAAGCAAAAGAGAAAACTACCAAGAAAAATCAGAGTAAAGCTGCGCCTAAAAACAAGTCTCAGAGATATTCAAAAATAGTGCCCCCTGTTAGTAATGAGCCCGTTAAGATTTCATTTCTTGGCGGTATTAACGAGGTCGGTAAAAATATGACTTGCTACGAGTATAATAAATCTATGCTCATTGTTGATTGCGGTCTTGCTTTTCCCGAGTCCGATCAATTAGGTGTTGATTTTGTTATACCTGATTTCAGCTATGTTGAAAAAAACGCTGACAAAATTAAAGGTGTAATTATAACCCATGGTCATGAGGACCATATCGGTGCTTTGTGCTACCTTCTCAAAAAAATTAATATCCCTGTGTATGCTACTCTTTTGACTGCGGGTCTTATCAAAGGCAAGCTCTCGGAGCATAAGCTTGAGCACGAGGTTAATATACACATAATCAAAGCTGGCGATGAAATCGGTATGGGCGATTTTAAAGTTGAATTTATTAAAGTAAATCACTCAATCCCCGATGCTGTTGCTCTTGCAATCAAATGCAACGCAGGTACAATAATCCAGACGGGTGACTTCAAAATTGACACAAGTCCGATTGACGGCGATATCATAAATCTTTCACGATTTGCCGAGCTTGGTAACGAGGGTGTTCTTTGCTTGCTTTCCGATTCAACCAATGCTGAGCAGCCCGGTTATTCTCAAAGCGAAAGTAAGGTGGGCGAGACCTTCCGCAACCTGTTTACTCAGGCCGGTGACAGGCGAATAATCATTGCAACCTTTGCTTCAAATATCCACAGAGTTCAGCAAATTATAGATATTGCCGAGCAGACGGGCAGAAAGGTTGCCCTCTCTGGCAGGAGTCTTGAAAATGTTGTTTCCATTGCTTCAGAGCTTGGTTATATGAATATTCCGGACGGCACCTTAATCGGCATCGACGAAATCAAGCGTTATTCTGACGACAGACTTGTTATTGTCACTACAGGCAGCCAGGGTGAGCCGATGTCTGCGCTTTCCCGTATGGCTTCGGGTGGTCACAGAAAGGTGAGTGTCGGCTATAACGATTGTGTTATTATTTCTGCAAGACCTATTCCGGGTAACGAAAAAACCGTTTACAGAGTTATTAATGACCTTCTAAAGCTTGGTGCACAGGTTATTTATGAGAGAATGTATGATGTTCACGTTTCGGGCCACGCTTGTCAGGAAGAGCTTAAAATAATGCTTTCTCTTGTTAAGCCCAAATACTTTATTCCCGTTCACGGCGAGCAGAAGCACCTCAGATACCACGCAAGGCTTGCGGAAAGCATCGGCATTGACAGAAACAATATTCTCATTGCTGACAATGGCTACGAGGTTTCCTTGAGTGGGAAAGGTATGTTTATTTCGGGCACGGTACCCAACGGCAAAATTTATGTTGACGGTTACGGTGTCGGCGACGTGGGCGCAAGGGTTATGAAGGAGCGACTTCATCTTGGTCAGGATGGCATAATAATTATTGCCGCTACCATTGACGGTGCTTCGGGCGAGCTTCTCAGCGGACCTGAGGTTGTTTCAAAGGGGTTTGTTTACGTTAAAGAGGCAGAGTTCCTTATGAATGAAGCTGTTCGTGTTTCAATGCGTGTTATCGACAGCTTCCCGCCATACAGCTTCGACATTAATGCTATGAACAATAAATTGAAAGATGAAATCTCACGATTAATGTACGAAAGAACAAAGCGTAACCCGATGATTCTTCCCATGTTGCTGGAGGTATAAAAATGAAGTTAGTAGCTTTATTTTATCAAAATCCCGGTGGATTTTTGTGCAGCATTGTTTTGTTGATTTTCTCGGCATATGGTTTTGCATTTAACAAAAAAGCTGCGTTTATCTTTTTGGCGGCGTTTGTTGTTGTTTTTGTCATTAACACCTTATTCTCGTTGCTTACGTTAAAAACAACAAGAAAATATGTCAAAAAAGTCAATAAAACCTTTGCTGAAAACGATATTGATACAATAGATGAGTTCCCTCTTCCTAACGTTATCTGCGATATGCGTGGTAATGCTGTCTGGTATAACTCAACCTTTGAAGAACAGGTACTAAACGACTATAAAGGTCGGAAATTCAATATGAGCCTTTTCTTCCGTAACTTCAGATACGACGAATACGCCGCCATTAAACAGACTGATAGCGAGTTTAACGGTAAGAAATACTCTGTTTTTATCACGAAGATTAAGAGCAAATCTAATCCTATGCTTAGCTTTTATTTCTTCGATGATACATATCTGAAGGATACTGAAGTTGAATATAATCTTTCACGTCCGTTTGTAATGCTGATTTTGGTTGATAACATCGATCAGCTTTCAAGACAGCTTACAGACAGCAAATTTGCTATGGTTTCAAGCGGAATTGAAAGCAGAATTGAAGATTGGTTGAAGGACGAAAATCTTATTCTTAAAAAGACGGGTAACGGCACTTTCCTTGTCATTGGTGAGCGTCGAAACTATGAGCGATTGGCTGAAAAGCGGTTTTCTATTTTAGCTGACATTCGCTCTTACGAATATAATAACACACCTGTTTATGCAACGCTGTCAATCGGTGTTGGCTCAGGTGAGGATTTTGCGGTTTGCGAATCGAGAGCAAAAAAAGCACTTGATATGTCATTGGGCAGAGGCGGTGACCAGGTTGCCGTTTATACCGATGACGGATATGTCTATTTCGGTGGAATGTCTAACAGAGCAAACGATAATTCTAGAGTTTCACCGAGGCAGACCGCCGCAAATATTTCCAATTATATTAAAAAATTCAAACAGGTAATCATTGTCGGTCATAAGTTTTCCGATTATGACGCTATCGGTTCAGCAATGGGTATACAGTTTTATTCTGAAGCAAATGGTATACCTGCATATGTTGTTGTAGACGAAAAAACAACCCTTTCTTCTCCGTTGGTTTCTTTCGCTCGTGAGAGGGGCTTTGAGGAATTTGTTTCCGTTGATAAGGCACTTGATATGTGTGATGAGGATACGGTGCTGTTTGTTGTTGATACTCACAGACTTATGCTTCTTGACGCTCCTGACCTTTACGAAAAAGCAGGTGGGCATATAGTTATAGACCACCACAGGCGGTGCGATGACTTTATAAGTGATGCTGATATTTTTTATCATCTTCCTTCGCCGTCATCAACCTGTGAAATGGTTTCAGAGCTTATTCAGTATTCCACAATTCAGGAAAAGGTCCCCGATCTTATAGCCACGGCACTTCTTTCCGGTATTGTTCTTGATACAAAGGACTATGTTCTCAGAACATCACAGCGTACGTTTGAAGCGGCGGCTTTTCTGCGTGAAAATAATGCAGACACAGTCGAAGTAAGAAAGTTGTTCTCTTACAATTCCGATATGATTGTTCTCAAAAATGAAATCATTAGCAAAGGTGTTATATACAATGGCTTTATGATTTCGGCTACAGACAGTGACAATAAAAACATAAGGGTTATAACGTCGAAGGCTGCAGATGAAATGCTTAACATTGAAGGTGTCAGAGCCTCATTTGTAATATACTTTGCGGGTAACGGTGTTGTGCAGATTTCTGCAAGATCCTTCGGGCAAGAGAATGTTCAGCTTGTTATGGAGGAGTTAGGTGGCGGCGGTCATAACACTATGGCGGCAGCACAGTTGCCGGATTGTGATATATTAAATGCCAAAACGTTGCTCTTTAAAGCAATTGATGATTATCTTGCAAAGAAATAAAATGATTCTATCTTCCTAAGGAGGTACAAATAATGGAAGTTATTTTAAAAGCTGATGTAAAAGGTTTAGGTAAAAAAGGCGAAAAAGCGGTGGTTTCCGACGGATACGCAAGAAACTTCCTTTTTCCAAAGGGACTTGCTGCTGAAGCAAACGCTCAGCTGATGTCGGAATTAAAAAATAAACAGTCTTCAGAGCAGTTCAGAGCAGAGGAGGATTTGAAAGCCGCCAAAGCTAACGCCGAAAGAATTAACGGTAACACAGTTATTTTCAAAGCAAAGGGTGGCTCAAACGGTCGCTTATTCGGCTCTGTTACCGCAAAGGAAATTGCGGGAGTCGTTTCCAAACAGTTTAACGTTAACGTTGATAAACGCAAAATAACAGTTGACGATATCAAAGCATTCGGAACATATAATGCTCAGGTTCGTTTGCATCCAAAGGTTTCTGCATCCTTTAAAGTGCAGGTAGTTGAAGAATAAAGAGGAATCTGATATGGCTGATAAAAACAAAACAACTGCTCTTGATGCGTTGGATTTGCCCTATAGCCTTGAAACAGAACAGGCTGTAATCGGGTCAATACTTATTAACCCCGAGTGCGTTACTGTTGTTCTTGCAAATGTAAAACCCGATTATTTCTATTTGCCACAGCACAAAACGATAATGGATGCAGTTATGATGCTTGATACCTTGGGTTCAAGAATAGATGCATTGACAATACTTGACAAAGTAAAAAGCAATGCGAATGCTGTTGAAATTGACAGGAGCTATCTTGTTGATATTGCTCAGTCTGTTCCGTCATCGGCTAACGTTGAGAATTATTGCAAAATTGTTCGTGAGAAATATTTTCTCAGAACTCTTATCGGCATTTCTCGTGAAACCATCGATTCCGCTCTTGATGACGGCGCACAGGCAGACAAAATTCTTGATGCCGCTGAGCAAAAAATCTATGACATAAGAAAAGGTAAATCCTCGGGCTCATTGCAGAAGCTTAGTGACGTTATTTCTGCTGAGGTTTATCCCACCTTGTCGCTTATTTCTTCAGAAAACGCTGACGAATACAAGGGTATCCCCATGGGCTTCTCAAAGCTTGATGAAATTACATCGGGCTTAAATAAATCTGACTTTATACTTATCGGTGCCCGTCCTGCTATGGGTAAAACAAGCTTTGCTCTTAATATTGCAAGAAACGTTGGTATGACAGGTAAAAAGGTTGTTTTCTTCTCTTTGGAAATGTCAAACGAGCAGCTTGCTACCCGTGTTCTTTCAACAGAGGCACGTGTACCCAGTCATAAGCTACGTTCGGGCGAAATTTCCGGCGATGAGTGGATTCGTTTGTCTGAGGCGGCAGACCGTCTTACAAGGTGCAATCTTTATTTTGACGACACTTCCACAATTACTGTTCCCGAAATCAAGTCAAAAATCAAGCGTGCAAGGGACGTTGATTGCATAATTATCGACTATCTCGGACTTATGCAGTCGGCAGAAAAGAAAGAAAACAGGGTTCAGGAAATCACAGGCATCACCCGTGGACTCAAGATGCTCGCCAAGGATTTGAAAATTCCTGTTGTTGCCTGTGCACAGCTTTCACGTGGCCCGGAAAAGAACGGCAAGGCTTCAAACAGACCTATGCTTTCAGACCTTC
>JAZRPC010000062.1:0-7499 GCA_045649005.1 Acutalibacteraceae bacterium | reverse complement strand
AGTTTTCCACACAGCTTGGTGCAACCTATACAGCAAAATGTGTGGTAATTGCCACAGGCACCTTCTTAAAGGGTAAAATTTTTGTGGGTGACGTTTCATTTGAAAGCGGACCTGACGGAATGTTCCCTTCAAACGACCTTTCACAAGCACTTCTTGATTTGAACGTTCCCTTAAGGCGCTTCAAAACAGGCACACCGCCACGTATAAACAGGCACAGTGTTGATTTCACAGGCCTTGAGGAGCAGGTGGGGGATGAGGTAATTACACCCTTCTCCTTTGAAACTCCCGACGGAGTGCTTGAAAACAAGGCAATATGCCACATTACATACACAAACCTTGAAACAAAGCAGGTTATACTTGATAATCTGCACCGTTCACCCCTTTATTCAAATAAAATTGAGGGTGTAGGCCCGCGCTACTGTCCAAGTATTGAGGATAAAATAGTCCGTTTTTCCGAAAAGGAAAGGCATCAGATATTTATTGAGCCCTGCGGACTTGATACAGAAGAATTATATTTGCAGGGTGTGTCATCCTCACTTCCCGAGGATGTACAATTACAGATATTAAAGAGCATCAAGGGCTTAGAAAACGTTAAGGTTATGCGCACAGCCTACGCCATTGAGTATGACTGCGTTGACCCCCTTGCACTTAAATCCACCCTTGAATTCAATGACTTGGAGGGCCTTTACGGTGCAGGTCAGTTTAACGGCTCGTCGGGCTATGAGGAGGCAGCGGCACAAGGACTTGTGGCAGGTATAAATGCGGCTCACAAGGCACTCGGCAAGGGTGAATTTACTCTTGATAGAAGCACATCATACATCGGCACACTTATAGACGACCTTGTAACAAAGGGCTGCCGTGACCCATACAGAATGATGACTTCACGAAGCGAATACCGCCTGATTCTCAGAGAAGACAATGCAGATTTGCGCCTTACTGAAAAAGGCTACAAGCTTGGTCTTATAAGCGAAGAGCGTTACAATGCGCTTCTCGAAAAAATAAAACTTATTGAAGAAGAAACGGCAAGAGTTGAGAAAATCACAATTGCCCCGTCAAAGGAATTGTCTGCCGTTCTTGAAGAAGCGGGCACAGCACCAACAACCACAGGTTGCCGCTTGTCAGAGCTTCTTAAGCGACCTCAGCTTTCCTACAAGCTGCTGACCCCCTTTGACAAAAAGCGTCCCGACCTGCCCCGTGAGGTGTTTGAACAGGTTGAAATAAACCTGAAATATGCGGGCTACATAAAGCGTCAGCTTGCACAGGTTGAGGAGCAAAAAAGGCTTGAGGTTAAAAAGATTCCCGAAAACATCAATTATGATGAAATCACAAATCTTCGCCTTGAAGCCATTGAAAAGCTAAAAAAAATCCGCCCCGAAACAATCGGTCAGGCTTCACGAATCAGCGGTGTTTCCCCTGCCGACATAGCGGTTTTGTTAATTTATCTCAAAAAATAAGGAGTGCTGAAAATGATACCCAGAAACGAACACCCCAATCCGAACTTCAAACGAAGCGATTACATTATTCTCAATGGTGAGTGGGATTTTGAATTTGACTTCGGCAACAGCGGTAAAGAAAGAAACCTTTTCGACGTTGATGCTCAGTTTTCTAAAAAAATCAACGTGCCTTTCTGCCCCGAAAGCGAGCTTTCAGGCATCGGCTACAAGGATTTTATGGCAGCTGTGTGGTACAAAAGAACGGTTGAAATTACCAAAGAACAGTTAAAGGGCAAGGCTTTCATCGTTTTCGGTGCTGTTGATTTCCACGCAAGCGTTTACGTTAACGGCGAATTTGCAGGCGAGCACTTCGGTGGCTACACCTCATTCAGAGTTGATGCAACAAAATTCCTCAAAGCGGGCGAGAACGTTATCACCGTCTGTGCCGAGGATGACACCCGTTCACCCTTGCAGGCACGTGGTAAACAGAGCGAGCTTGTTTACTCCCACGACTGTGACTACACAAGAACAACAGGTATCTGGCAGACAGTTTATATGGAATTCTGCCCTGAAGATTATATTAAATCGGTTAAATATTTCCCCAATATTGCAGACGGCAACGTAACAATTACCGCTGAGGTTTGCGGTGACGGTCTTTTCTCTGCTGCTGCTTTCTGGAACGGCAAGGAAGTCGGCAGAAAGCTGGTTATGGCTTACGGTCAGACCGTAACCTTAACTCTCGACCTCACCGAAAAGCACCTTTGGGAGGTTGGAAAGGGTGGCCTTTACTCCCTCGAGCTTTGCTTCGGTGACGATTGCGTAACAAGCTATTTCGGTCTTCGTGAGGTCAAGCTCACAAATAACTCTGTTGAAATCAATGGTAAACCTGTTTTCCAGCGACTTGTTCTTGACCAGGGCTTCTACCCCGATGGCATATACACAGCACCCTCTGCAGAAGCACTCAAAAATGATATTCTTCTTTCAATGGAAGTGGGCTTTAACGGTGCAAGACTTCACCAGAAAATATTCGAACCCCTTTTCCTGCATTATTGCGATGAGCTCGGTTACATTGTGTGGGGTGAGCATGGCAACTGGGGTGCCGACCACACAAATTTTGAGTCCTTGAGATATTTCCTTCTTGAAATTGAGGAAGAAATCGAAAGAGATTTCAACCATCCTGCACTTATCGGTTGGTGTCCCTACAACGAAACATGGGATGTTGCCGGTAGAAAACAGGATGACGACATAATCAAAATTGTTTACAGAACCGTAAAAGCCCTTGATAAAACCCGTCCCTGCATCGATACAAGCGGCAACTTCCACGTTGAAACAGATATCTTTGACGTTCACGATTACGACCAGGATTGCGATGTTTTCTGCGGACATTACGAAGATCTTACAACAAAGAATATTCTTTTTGACCACCAGGGTCACCGCCAGACATGGAAGGGCGAGCCCGTGTTCATGAGCGAATATGGCGGAATCCGTGTTGAACTCAAGGAATTCCAGGAAAACGACCGTGAAAAGGCCTGGGGCTACGGTAACGCCGCAACAAGCCTTGAGGAGTTCTATAACCGTTATGAAAGGCTTACAACAGCCTTGATTGATTGCCCGAAAATGATTGGCTTCTGCTACACACAGCTTACTGACGTTGAACAGGAGTTGAACGGTATTTTTAAATACGACAGAACAAAGAAATTTGATTCTGAAATCCTTTACAAAATAAACACAAAAAAAGCAGCTATAGAAGAATAAGTGGTAATAAAAAAGATTAGAGGATGTAAAAAACACACGTTTTTTACATCCTCAATTTTTTATTTTAAAAATATAGGATTTGCCCAGGCTTTTCTGCCGTATTTATCAACAACTGTCGCACGGATATATTCATAGTCATTTTTTAAATCTGCCATAGCACAAACAAGGGGCTCGTCCTCTGCTTCAAACATCTTTGACGGGTGCTTGTCGCATTGAAAAATGATTTTTTCACATTCACTTGTTTCAATGTGAACAACATTGTCGTCATCCACATAAAAATCTTTGATCTCGGGCCCGCAAGAGGAATAAAACGCACCATCATTTAAGGCTTTGAGTATTGATTTTACGTTGTCCTCGGCATTTACCATAACCCAACCCTTGCAATGCTGATACATCTCGTGACCGTCATCGGTTGCAACGGCAAAAATTCTTTTGCCCATACCGAGAAGCTCGTCCCAGCAATAGCCATTGTCAGTATCCATATCATCCTCAATAGCGCATCCGCTATTCCAGACCTCAATAGCGAAATTGCCGACCATTTCATCAAAATATCTTGTGGGGGTGGAGCTCCACTGAGGGTGGCAATATATCGTCAGATTATTTTTTTCGTGGGCATCGTCGAGATATTTCTGAAATTCCTGCTGATTTTTGGCTTTTCCGTTATCCACCTTTTCATCCTGAGAAAAACCGTTTGTTTCATCATCCGGGCCAATAAACACGGTGTGGAACGTTCTGAAGCCATTTTCCCTTTCGAAGGTGTTATCAAATTCCATGCCGGGGATAATTGTAATTTCCGTTTCTTCAGCAAAGTTTTTATAGTTATATATTCTGTGATCTGTAAGCGCCAAAAAATCGTAGCCGTTTTGCTTATGAAGTCTGATAACCTCGTCGGGTGCGCCTTTTCCGTCGGAGCGTGTTGTGTGACAATGAAGACCTCCCTTGAGCATTTTATTTTTCTCTATAAAAGCTTCCTGTCTTTTCATATTCATCACCTTATTGTTCGCTTTGATTTGACTCGGTCGATTCTGTTTTTTCGGTTGTTTTTCTTTCTACAATCCACGCATTGGGGAGATATCTGCCCGTTGGCATATTTCTTGCAGATGGCTTGTTTATAACCTCACCGTTATAACCGATAACCGACGAGGAACCGCCGTCACAGGCGCCCGCTGTAACTGCGCCGTATTGAAGAAGAATGTCTGCGCAATCCTCCATTGTGGCACCTAGAGAATAGCCAACCTGTCTGCCGTCGGCAACAAGGAAAAGAACTACGCCGTTTTCACATTGACCCACAACAGTTCTTGGCTGAAGTCCCCAGCCTGCAGAATCCTCAACAACCTTTTCGCCGTTGAGAATAAGCGACGGGCGATACTGAAAGCCGTCTCTGATATTGTATTCATCCCAATCCTCTATTCCGCCGACTACTAATCTGTCTTTATCATCAAAGCCGACGAGGGTGTATTTGGAGCTGTAGGTTCCCCAATATTCACCACCTGACACGCACAAGCCAACAAGGGTACCACCAAGGCTGACACCGCCTTTATCATGAAAGCCCGATGCGTTTATACCAACAACGGCATTTTCTTTTTCAAGATAATCACAAACGAACTCGCCACGGGAGCCTTTGTAGTCCGTAGTGGCAAGACGGACTCTTGACGGGTCATCTATAAGAACAAGCTTACCAACAAAGTTTGTCTCTTTGATTTCGAGAATAACTACGCCTTCCTCAATGTCATTTGCAAAAACCACGTTACCGAATTTATCTTTTTCGCCCACAACAAGCTTTGACTGACCTAAAATATCTTCACTTTGCTCACCGTAAATATCTGTAACGGTAATATCCTTTATGTCAACCTGTCTGCTCATAACATCGTCTATGAGCCAGTCGGGGAAAAAGCTTGTGGCAAGCCATTTATGCTGGTCTGTTGTCATTGCGGTTTCAATCCAGATGTTGCGCCATTTCACAACAAAGGGAATATTGCCGAAAATAACGGTAACGTAACCAAGAACGCCTATTGCCGCCACAAGAGCAACAATAAAAAACGCCACAACGGCTTTATGCACCTTACTTTTTTTCTGTTTAGGTTTTTCGTTGCTTTGTTTGATTTGTTTTTTTTCTTCTTTTATTTCTTTCTTATCATCTTTTTTCTTAGGAGCGCTTTTTTTTATTTCGCTCATACCGTCAGCCATATCATCTATGCTGACAACCTCTTCTTCGCCGATTTCGACCATAATCAAACCTCCTTCAAACACCATTGTAGCACAAAAAGACAACGTTTTTTTCCATCCGTTGTCTTTTTACACAATCTTTACATTTAATTCAAATTATCGATATATTTGCAAGCGGCAAGAGCGGCAGTAGCGCCGTCTGCAGTTGCAGTAGTAATCTGTCTTACTGTTTTTTTACGACAATCGCCCGCAACAAAAACACCGTTTGTTTTTGTCACACAGCTTTCGTCAGAATCAAAGTAGCCGTATTCATCAAGTGCGGCATTTTCTGAGAATGCAGAGTTCTTGGGCTCAAGACCGATAGCAACAAAAACACCGTCAACCTCAACGGTTTTTTCACCGTCCTTTGTGTTAAGAACAACAGCCTCAAGCTCGTCCTCACCACGAAGAGAAGCAACTGTAACCTCGGTCATAAACTCAACGTTTGATTTGTTTTCAAGAATGTCAATAAGCTTCTTCTCGCCTGTGAAGAAAGGAAGATTCTGGAAAAGATATACCTTTTCGCAGATATCGGAGAGAAGAACAGCCTCCTGAAGAGCTGAGTTACCGCCGCCCACAACGCCGACTGTCTGACCCTTGAAAAATGCGCCGTCACAAACAGCACAATATGAAATGCCTTTGCCCACAAGCTCGTTTTCTCTTTCAACGCCAAGCTGCCTGTGACGAACACCAACAGCAATGATAACCGCTTTTGCTTCATAAGCCTTGTTGCCCGCAAAAACAGTTTTATGAGTTCCGAAATCTGAAATGCCTGTAACAGACTCCATTTCAACCTCGGCGCCCATTGTGAGAACCTGGTCAAGAAGCTTGTCTGCAAACTCGTTACCGCTCATTTCGGCAAAACCGGGGTAATTTTCAATTTTGGGAGAAAAGGTTACTTGACCCCCAAAGGTTGATTTTTCTATAACAAGCACACTCTTTGATGCTCTGAGAGCATAAAGTGCGGCGGTGAGCCCCGCAGGACCTGCACCGACAATTATAATATCGTACATAATTATTGCTCCTAATTTAAAATGGCAAGTTGAAAGTGGCAAGTTTCAGGGAAGCTTCGCTTCCGAACAATATATAATTGCCGCCCTCAGGTCTTAACACTTCTCTATTCTAACTCCTTATTGAAAAATACCGCCCTGACGGGCGGCGTTTTTCTGTTTATTAAAGAGATTCGATGAAATCCTTGATTGCAGGAAGGTCTGCAACTTTTTCGGCAACGTCGCCCTTCTGAATAACAAGGGTGGGTGCCTGTTTAAGTTCAAGCTCTTTTGCAAGCTCAACGTTTTCTTCTACGAAAAGCTTTTCGTATGCGATGCCTTTTTTCTCAAGAAGCTGTGCCGCAATCTTGCATTTGGGGCAGGTTTTTGTTGCAAAAAGGATGAATTTTGCGTCGCTGTCAACAACTACCTCTTCTTTTTTGCAGCCGCAACCGCAATGAGCGTGGTCAATTGTTCTTTCGGATTTTTCAAATCTTGAATTTGCGACGTCATAAACTTTTCTGTCCTTAAACTCCTGTGCCTTACCGTCGTTGAAGTTCTGAACGGGACGATAGTAACCCGTGATACGGCTGTAAACCTCTGTGGTGTTGCCGCAATCGGGGCACTCGTACTCTTCGCCTGCAATATAACCGTGGTTGCAGCAAACTGAGTATGTGGGAGAAATTGAGTAATAAGGAAGTCTGTAGTTATCCGCAATTTTCTTAACGATATCTGCAGCGGCTTTCCAATCGGGGAGCTTTTCACCAAGGAATGCGTGGAAAACAGTGCCCGATGTGTAAAGTGTGTGAAGCTCATCCTGTGCATCAAGTGCTTCGAAGATATCGGCTGTGTAACCAACGGGAAGGTGTGAAGAGTTGGTGTAGTAGGGTGTGCCGTTTTCGTTTGCTGTGATAATTGCGGGATAGTGCTTTTTATCGTGCTTTGCAAAACGGTAAGTTGTGGACTCTGCGGGAGTAGCCTCAAGGTTATAGAGGTCACCGTAAAGCTCCTGATAGTCTGAAAGTCTTTCTCTCATATGGTTGAGAACGTTCTTTGCAAATTCCTGAGTTTCTTTAGTTGTCATATCCTTGCGGAGCCATTTTGCGTTGAGACCAAC
>JAZRPC010000061.1:0-2700 GCA_045649005.1 Acutalibacteraceae bacterium | reverse complement strand
CCAAGCATTGTGCAATGGATACCTGCTTCAAGAATCCAGGTTTCATTCAAACCGTCTTCGGGAACAAAGCGAAGTCTATTGATGTTGGGGTCAATAGCTTGGGGGTCACGCTTATCGTAAATCAATTCGCCGATGTCTGCTGTGCCATAGTAAAGGTCGCCCTTTTTCATATTAACAACAGCTTTTTTCATTGAATTAACAGTTTTCTGGTAAAGATTTTCCATAAACTGCTCATTCTTCTGGATTTTAAGACCATCAAGAAGACCGCCTGTTGCAGCGTTACCTGTGTTGAGGATAAGAGCGGGAGCAAGAGGAACGTTCATACCAAGTGTGTCGATGCAGGAGTGCTGATGAAGAACGGAAACGTTAACACTGACAACGCCGTATTTCTCAGCAAAATCTGCCAATCTTGAACGAATTTCCTGCACGTCGCCTCTTGAGAAGCCGAAGCCGTCAATAACTGCGTGAAGAACGATACCGCTAAGACCGTCGCTGATTGCGAACACACGAACTCTCTGGTCGTCAAGAACCTTTGTGGGCACACGGCCAACGATGGGCTCAAGCGTACCTGCAAGGTAATAGTCGCCATCAAGGGGCTCGATGCCTTCAAGAAGAGATGCGCCTGCGTAGCCAACCTTCCAATCTGCGTCGGGGTTAACCTCTCTGTCGAACTCTGCTTCGCCCTCATAGAAGTTTTCGGGCACGTAGATGTCGTCAGTTACCCATTTATCCTCATACCCTGGCCAGAACTGGTTAAGATATGTGAGAACAAATGAAATAAGCTTATCAATTAAAGTGTTGAAAATGTTTTCGATGTTGAAGCTCGCAACGTCAGCAGCGCTAACGGGAACTGCAATCGCCGAAAAGGCAATAATAAGTGATAAAACTATTGCCAATACCTTTTTTGACATAGGTACTCCTCCTATATATAATTATACGATTTGATTATATAACTTTTTTCACAGATAATCAACAATTAATTATACAGTTGCTTCTTCTTTGGTATTTTTAGCCAAATCAGCTTCAATAATTTTGTTGATATTGTTCTTGCCTGTGTGTCTGTAAGGACGAATTCTGAGAATAACGTACATAATAACGGCACCAATAGCGTTGAGAATTGCATCACCCATTGTATCCATAAGGGCAAATCTTGCTTCAAATCTTGCATCGTCAAGGGGTATAAGCATAAAGATGTTGTCTCTGTTGCCGTTTGCCTCTTCAAGGGCGAGCTCAAGACTCCAATGCTGGCAGTCGCCGCCGAACCACTGGTCGAAAACGAACTCGAAAAGCTCCCAACCGGAGGCAAAGATAAAAGCTATACCAAAGGCACAAAGCGCTGCAATTTTTCCGGGAACAATAACTTTGTCACGAAGCTGCATCGCACAGATAAGCTCGTAGCCGATAAAAGCAGCCTCCATACAACCGAGCATATGGCAAACCTTATCGTATGCGGGAATGCTGTAGTAAAAGTCTAAAAATGCGCCGCCGAAGGATGCTATAAAGAAGCACAAAGCAGTAATATTCTGAACGTAAGCCGGAATGAGTCTCGGGAACGTGCCCTTGGGAAACATCTGGCAGATTTCAAGAGCGAACATACCAAGAAGGTTTGCAGACATCTGCAACGGCTGATACATTCCCAATTTGTCGGCCTCAACAAGACGGATGATGATGCCCACAATCATAGCGATACGAAGTGCCCACCAGAATACATACTCCCACGGCTTTCCCATGGTACAAATTCTTTTGAAATAATCTTTAACCATAATCTTTTACTCCACAAAAAATTTTAGCTGAAAACTCGTCAGTAATGAAATAATACCAAATACACAGGTGTTTATTTTTCTTTTTTGGAATTATATTTCCAATATTAATATTAAATTTTTAAAAGTTACGTGTGTTAACGGCAAATTTTATTATTTCTGTTGAAAATTTGTTTATTTGATTGTATAATGTAATCTGGATTTTAGTGGAATAAGGAGAAATACTATGGCTAAAAGAGAAGGTTACATTTCATGGGACGAGTTCTTTATGGGTGCGGCTGTTCTTTGTGCTGAAAGAAGCAAAGACCCCAACACTCAGGTTGGTGCTTGCATAGTCAACAACGAAAACAGAATCCTTTCCGTTGGCTACAACGGCTTCCCCGCCGGGTGCGACGACGACGTTTTTCCCTGGGAGCGTAGCGGCGACGACCCTTACGACACAAAATACCTTTACGTATGCCACGCTGAGCTCAACGCAATTCTCAATTGCAGAGGTCAAAGCCTTGAAAACAGCAGAATTTACGTTGCGCTTTTCCCCTGCAACGAATGTGCAAAGGCAATCATTCAGAGCGGTATCAAAGAAGTTGTTTACCTTTCCGACAAATACAAGGACACGTCTGCCACAAGAGCATCAAAAAGAATGTTTGATGCCGCAGGCGTGAAATACACAAAGCTCGTGCCCGCAAGAAAAGAGCTTGTGCTTGATTTGAGGGAAGAAAACATATAAATCAGTTTAAAAAAAATTTTTATAGGAGTGTTAAAAATGGCTTTAGTTAACGCAAAAGACATGCTCACAAAAGCAAAAGCAGGCCACTATGCAGTTGGTCAGTTCAACATCAACAACCTTGAATGGACAAAATCCATTCTCCTTACAGCACAGGAAATGAACTCACCCGTTATCCTCGGTGTTTCCGAAGGTGCAGGTAAGTATATGTGCGGC
>JAZRPC010000060.1:0-12584 GCA_045649005.1 Acutalibacteraceae bacterium | reverse complement strand
CTCTTAAATCCGGTGATATTATTGTTGCGGGTACTGCAGTTGGTAGAGTCCGTGTTATGACAGATGACAAGGGCAGAAAGGTTAACGAGGCAGGTCCCTCTGTTCCCGTTGAGGTTACAGGTCTTGCAGAGGTTCCCGTCGGCGGTGACGCATTCGACTGCGTAAGCGACGAAAGACTTGCACGTGAGCTTGTTGAACAGAGAAAGGCTTCACAGAAAGAGGAAGCATTCCGCTCAATGCAGAAGGTTACTCTTGACAATCTCTTTGATTCTATCAACGAGGGCTCACTCAAAGACCTTAACATCATTGTTAAGGCAGACGTACAGGGCTCGGTTGAAGCTGTTCGTCAGAGTCTTGAAAAGCTTTCAAACGAAGAGGTTCGTGTTAAGGTTATCCACGGCGGCGTTGGTGCGGTTAACGAATCCGACGTTATGCTTGCAAACGCATCAAATGCTCTCATTGTCGGCTTTAATGTTCGTCCCGACCCTGTTGCAGAGGCAAACGCAGAGCGTGACAAGGTTGAAATGAGAATGTACCGAGTTATTTACGATTGCATTGAAGAGGTTGAAGCAGCTATCAAGGGTATGCTTGCACCCAAATTCCGTGACGTTGAAATGGGTAAAGCAGAAGTCAGAAGCGTATTCAAGCTTTCAAGCGCAGGTACTATCGCAGGCTGTTATATTATCGACGGTAAAATCACAAGAAACTGCAAAATCCGTGTTGTACGTGACGGTATTGTTGTGTTTGAGGATGAAATTTCTTCACTCAAACGTTTCAAGGATGACGTTAAAGAGGTTGCAACAGGCTACGAGTGCGGTGTTGGTCTTGAGAAATTCAACGACATTAAAGAGGGCGACATTCTCGAGGGTTACATCACCGAAGAATACAAAGACTAATAATAGAGAATTTCAGGTATGGTGGGGCATTTTTCGGTTTCTCTTAATAAATGCCCCCTAAACTTGATATGAAAAAATTTTTAACATTTAGGAGTTAAAATGGGCACATATAAACAGAATCGCACGGCAGAGGATATCAAGCGTGAAATTGCCGCCATTGTAAGAGAGCTCAAGGACCCCCGTGTTTCAGAGCATCTCATAAGTGTTGCAAGGGCAGAGGTTTCCGGCGATTTATCCTATGTCAAGGTATATGTCAGCGCTGTTGAGGGCATAGACGTTGCAAAGCAGGCAACAAAGGCGCTCACAGGGGCAACCGGTCTTGTTCGCAGAGAAATCGGCAAAAGATTAGGGCTGAGAAAAACTCCCGAAATAAAATTTGTTGCCGACAACTCCATTGAATACGGTATGAATATAGTCAAGAAGCTTGAAGAAATTTCAACTTCTTCAGATGATGAATAATTATGGTTATTAATAAAAAAGATTGTATAGAGCTTTTAAAAAATCATGATGAGTTTCTCATTTTATCACATGAACATCCCGACGGCGATACGTTGGGGTGTGCATTTGCATTGTGTGAAATTCTCAGATTGATGGGTAAAAAGCGTGGTTTTGCCTGTTGTGATGAAATTTCAAAGGATTTTTCATATCTTACAGCTTCATTTTCTCCCGACGAGGTAACAGACCCATTTATTGTTGCAGTTGACGTTGCCGACGAGAAGCTTCTCGGCAGTCTCAGGGATATTTATTGCGGCAGAATCGACCTTTGTATAGACCATCACCTTTCAAACACTCATTATGCAAAAAACTCTTTTGTGGAAGAGAGGGCGGCGGCTTGCGAAATTATATATGAGCTGTCAACAGAGTTGGGTGTTGAGCCAAACAGATATATAAGAGAGAGCCTCTATACAGGTATTTCCACCGACACGGGCTGTTTCAGATACCAGAACACAACACCCGAAACCTTCCGCATTGTTGCGGATTTAATGGAAAAGGGCATTGATTCCAAAAAAATCAACAAGCTGATGTTTGAAACAAAAACAAAAAGCTCTCTTGCTCTTGAATTGTTGGCAAGAAAGACTCTTGAATACCATTTCGACGGAAAATGTGCAATCATCACCGTTACACAGGAAATGTATGAGGAAAGCGGCTCGGGTGAGCACGAATGCTATACAATTACCGCACTTCCCCGACAAATTGAGGGCGTTCTTGTGGGTGCTGTTATAAAACAGCAAAAAGACGGTAAATACGGTATTTCTGTCAGAACCGAGGGCGAAATTGATGCTTCGGAGATTTGCAAAAAGCTTGGTGGCGGCGGTCATAAGGGTGCCGCAGGCGCAAACTTTACGTGCCCCTATGACGAGGGCAAGGCGTTGCTTCTTGAAGCAATAAAATCTGCGTTGGACGGTTAATGCTATGACAGGAATTATTCCATTAAAAAAAGGTGAAAATATAACATCCTTTTTTGCAGTAAATAAATTAAGAAGAATACTTGGCGAAAAAAAGTGTGGTCACACAGGCACGCTTGACCCCAATGCAACAGGTGTTCTGCCCGTTGCGGCAGGTGGTGCCACACGGTTTATTGAGCTGTTGCCCACCCACCGAAAGGCGTACAAAGCAACCTTTAAAACGGGTGTCTGCACAGATACTCTTGATATCTGGGGAACAGTCATCTCAGAAAATAACACAGCAGTTGAGTTTTCACTTGTGCAGGCGACCGCATCCGAGTTTCTCGGTGAAATAACACAGCTACCGCCAATGTATTCGGCAATAAAAAAAGACGGAGTCCGTTTATATGAGCTTGCCCGCCAAGGTGTTGAGGTTGAAAGGACTCCGAGAAAATGTGAAATATATTCACTCAGTGTGGGGGACCTCGGCAACGGCGAGTTTTCGCTGGAATGCGAGTGTTCATCCGGTACGTATATACGCACCCTTATAAGCGACATAGGCGAAAGGCTTGGTTGCGGTGCAACAATGACGTCTCTGGAAAGAACGTATGCCTGTGGCATCAATCTTTCGGAGTGCTACACCCTTGAAGAGATTTCAGAATTTAAAGAAAAGGGTGAGCTTGATAAAATAGTAATTGAGCTTGATAAGCTTCTCTCGGATTACCCCGAGGTTCACGTAACCGAAAATCAGGCAAAAAGATTTTCAAACGGCGGAAGCCTTATGCGTGAGCGTGTGAAGGGTCTTGGGGAAAACGGTCTTTACCGTGTTTATGGTGACGGCAGATTTCTCGGTCTCGGCGAGCTTGATGAAACAGATTTAAAGGTAAAGCGAGTTTATAATAATGTGTGAAAATAACGGGGTGCTTGTTGCACTCGGCACTTTTGACGGTCTCCACAGAGGTCATAAGGAAGTGCTTCTGAGCGATAAAACTGAATACGGCAAAAAAATTGCCTTGATGTTTTCGGAGCATCCCCAAAAAATTCTTTCGGGGGAAACTCCGGGGGAGCTGATAACTCCTCAAAAGAGAGATGCACTTCTCAAGGAGTGGGGCTTTGAGCCTGTTTTTATTGATTTCTGCGAGATTTCAGAGCTTTCGCCCCAAGAATTTTTTGAAGAAATTCTTGTGAAAAAGCTGGAGGCAACCGCCGTTTGTTGCGGCTTCAATTACCGTTTCGGCAAAAACGCAACAGGTGACGCAAAAAGCCTTGAGGCTCTTTGCACAAAAAACGGAATTGCTTTTAAAATGTGTGCCTCCGTTGAATATGAGGGTGAGGCAATCAGCTCCACAAGAATAAGACAAAGTCTCAGAGATGGCGACGTTGAAGCGGCAAACAATATGCTCGGCAGACTTTTCTCGTATGATTTTGAGGTTGTTCACGGTGACAAACGAGGCAGAGTGTTAGGCTCACCCACAATAAACCAGTTTTTCACCGAGGATTTCACGGTGCCGTCATACGGCGTATATGCATCCGTTACCGAAATTGACGGTAAGCAATATATTTCCGTTACAAATATCGGAATCCGCCCCACGGTGGGAAGCGACGAAAAAAGAAGCGAAACAAACATTGTGGGCTTTGAGGGCGATTTGTACGGCAGATTTATTGAGGTTTCTCTTGTGAAAAAAATCAGGGGCGAAAAACAGTTTTCGGGCTTGGAAGAATTGAGCAGACAAATCAAAGAGGACCGTGAAACAGCAACGGCAATAATAAAAAAGGAAGTGTTCAGCAATGTTTAAAAACAAAATAAAAATTGCACCTTCTATTCTCTCGGCAGATTATGCCGACCTAAAAAAAGAAATTGAAAGGGTAAAGCAGGGTGGTGCAGATATGCTCCACGTAGACGTTATGGACGGGCATTTTGTTCCCAATATCTCAATCGGGCCACCTGTTGTGAAATCCGTCAGAAAAGCAACGGATATGTTTCTTGATTGCCACCTGATGATTTCAAACCCCTTGGAATATATAGATGCTTTTGCAAATGCGGGTGCGGATTTGATATCCTTCCACCTTGAAAGCGAAAGCGACCACGAAAAAACAATTGAAAAAATAATAAGCACAGGTGTGAAGCCTGCGCTTGTGTTAAAGCCGAAAACACCTGCCGAGGCAGTTTTTCCGTTTATTGAAAAGTTGGCGATGGTTCTTGTTATGACAGTTGAACCGGGCTTCGGCGGTCAGTCCTTTATGGAAGACCAGCTTTCTAAAATCACAAAAATCCGTGAAAAGGCTGATAAAGTGAACCCTGACCTTATGATTCAGGTAGATGGAGGCATTGTTCCCGCCACAGCTGCTCTTTGTGTTGAGGCGGGCGCCGACGTGCTTGTTTCGGGAAGCTACATTTTCGGCTCCGATGACATAAAGGGCGCAATTGACAGCCTTAGACCGTGCTCATAAAAAGCTGAAATATCGGCTTTGCAGACCTCTTCAACGTTCCCGAACTCGCTGAGAATGTGGGTGATTTTGTCCGAAAAGGTCAATTTCGGGCGAATAATTATGTAATAGAGGTCGTTGAATATCACGGCATCACAGCTTTTTATGTTTTCATTCAGATGGCTGAGCGTTGTCAGAGCATCAATAAAAGCGTTTTCGTCAAATGGGCAAAAGACTAAAGGGTCAGACTCCTTTTTCATAATCAACCGCTTTTTTGTTTTTGAATCAAATATCGGAAGAGACGTGAACACAAGAATACAGCCACCGTCATCAGCAGGCAGGGCTTCAATAAGAAGTCTGCCGTCGGTGTCAATCGCTTTCCCGAGAGTTCTTCTTGCTTCGTCAAGAATTGTCCATATAACACGACGGGTTTCTATGTTTGAATAATCCATCTCGTCATAGGTGATGTCAAGCTCGCACAAATCCTGAGTTGTGAGTGCTACGGTTATTTTTTCTTCGCCGTTTGATTCTATTTTCAAATATATCCCCCCGATATCAGTAGTATTAATATCATAATACTCTGAGAGCTTGGAAACAATGATAAAAATATGGAAAGGATTTTTGATATGAAATTTGCAATCAGCACTTATAGTCTGTGGCGTCTTGTCGACAAAGGCGAGGCAACCGAAAAAGACCTTATAGACATTGCCGTGGAGCTGGGCTTTGACGGAATAGAGTTCGCAGAAATACATACTCCCGACGGAAAAGATAAAATTTCATATGCAAAAGAGCTTTCTGATTATTGCAAAAAGGCAGGAATTACACCCGTTCAGTACTCCGTTGGTGCCGATTTTATTTACGGCAGTAACGGTAATCTTCAGGACGAAATCGAAAGGCTTAAAAAAGAGGTTGACGTGGCAGAGGCGCTGTGTGTTTGCGGTATGCGTCACGATGCAACGGCCGGCTACAACGCAGAGGATAAAAAATATAACGGCTTTTCGCAGGCTTTGCCGAGAATTGTCGAGGGCTATAAAAAGGTTACCGAATATGCCGAAGCAAAGGGCATAAAAACAATGATAGAGAACCACGGCTTTTTCTGCCAGGACAGCGACAGGGTGGAGCAGATTATAACAGGTGTTTCACATAAAAACTTTGGCGCACTTATCGACATCGGCAACTTCCTTTGTGCCGATGAGGACCCCGTAAAAGCGGTGAGCAGACTTTCTCAGTTTACGTCATACGTTCACGCTAAGGATTTTCATATAAAAAGCGGTAGCGAGTTTGCTCCGCAGGACGGGTTTTTCAAAACCCGTGGCGGCAATTATCTGAGAGGTGCCGTTCTCGGTCACGGAAACGTTCCTGTTTTTCAGACTCTCAGCATTTTAAAGGACAGCGGCTATGACGGTTTTATCACCTTGGAATTTGAAGGCTGTGAGGATACAAAAACAGCCTGCAGGTGGGGACTTAATACCCTTAAAAGTATTTGTGAATTTTTGAATTGGTAATATGAACAGAATTTATAAAAATGTTGTTCTTGCTTCGCAATCACCGAGAAGACAAGAACTAATAAAGCTGATATTTGATGATTTTCAGGTGTTGCCCGCCGAATGTGACGAAGCTCTCCCGGAGGGAATGGGTGCACAAGAAGCAGTGGAATACCTTTCAGAAATAAAAAACGAAGCGTCTGCACATCTTGCGCCGAAGGATTCGCTGATTATTTCGGCAGATACCGTTGTTTCAATAAACAACGAAATCCTTGGGAAGCCTGTGGATAAGGATGATGCAAGAAGGATGATAACACTTCTCAGCGGAAATGTTCACCAGGTTTATACAGGTGTGACACTTTCCTTTAATGAAAAGAAAGTGACCTTCAGCGAGAAAACAGACGTTGAATTTTATAGCCTCACACAGGAGGAAATCGAAGATTATATATGCACTTCTGAGCCATACGACAAAGCAGGATCGTACGGGATTCAGGGCAAAGCCGGTCTCCTTGTTAAAGGAATAAACGGCGACTATTATAACGTTGTGGGTCTTCCGGTGGCAAGGCTCAAGAGAGAAATTCTTGAATTTGAAAAAGAGTTATGATAGTATAAGTGTAATTGTATGATAAAAGGTAAACGCTGAAGCGTATTTTATTATACGCACCGTGTGGTGCTAGAACCCTCCACCACGCCAAAACAAGTTTTGGTGTGGTCCCCCTCCCTTCGCCAGGGAGGTTGAGGCGGTAAACGCTGAAGCGTATTTTAAAAAATTTATTATAAAGGGGTGCTTTTTTTGGCTCAAAAAACCAAGGAAGTTTACGTTGAACCTCAGGTAACTCAAGAAGATATTGAAAAACAGAAAAGACAGCAGGAGAAGGAATATTTAGGTCCCAGAGAAATGGCGGCTTATATTATTTCGGGTATCGGTGACAAAAACTGGGAAACCTTTAACGGTAATAACGAGTTTTTCTACACAACCACATTCCAGCATGTCAGCCCCATTACTCTTAGCGTTGCACAATCATTCTGCAGCATCATAGACACCTTTGATAACGCCATTTCGGGCCCCATTCTTGACAGAACAAGAACACGTTGGGGTCGTGTAAGACCGTACCTTGTTCTTACACTTCCGTTGTGGATTTTTTCTGCTGCTATGCCCTACATGTTGCCCGACGGTCTTTCTCAGGCGGCACTTCTTATGCTGTTCTTAATAATCCGTTACGTGGGCTCGGTTTCAAACTCATTCTATACCCCCGCATATCAGGCGGTGCTTTATAACCTGACCCCTAACGTTAACGAAAGAAACAAGCTTATTGCGGCGGATACATACGTTGACCTGTTCGGTGTTTGGTTGCCGTCGTTGTTCCCGTTCTTTGTTGACTATTTACCCAGAACAATTCCAACAAAGAATATTTATCTCGGTGGCGCATTGATATTTATTGTGTTAGTTATAATTTTCCGTGTATTCGGATTCTTTAGTTTGAGAGAACGTGTGCCCCTTGCATCACGTGAGGAAATGAACAGCACAAGTGTTTGGAAGTCTGTTAAACAGGTTGCATCATGCCGTCCCATGTGGGCGCTTCTTGCCAAGAACTTTTTCGGTATGGGCAAGGGCACCGGTCAAAGCGTTGCAAACTATTTCTGGCTTAACTGCACCGGCAAGCTTTCAAATGCCGCCATTGCCGGTCTTTTCACCGGTCTTCCCAGCTATTTTGTGTTGCCCTTTGCAACAAAAATGACTAAAAAAATCGGTCTTAAAAAGCTTTCCGTTTTAGCCTACGGCTACTGCGGAGTTGTTTACCTCATAATGTATTTTGTCGGCTTCAGACCTACAGATAACAATATGATAAACATAATCATAATCGTATTTTTCCTCACTCTTGCAGGTGCTATGAACTCCGTTCAGCGCTATTGCGGAACAGCCTTGCAGGGCGACCTTTATGATTATGTTGAGTGGAAAACGGGTATCCGTAACGAGGGTATGATGAGTGCCGCTATGGGCTACATCACTCTTATTACAAATAATATTTCAACAATCTTGAGCGGTATTATTATTGCGGCTATTAAATACGAGCCACTTCTCAACTCCAACGGAGTTGTTATTCCGCAAACCGACCCCCATATGCTCAATGCTATCTGGGCGGTATTCACTCTTGCACCAGCAATTGGCAGAATCGGTAAAGCTATTTCACTTTCATTCTTCAATGTTGACGGCAAAATCAGAGAAGAAATGATGGCAGACCTTGCCGTTTCAAGAGCTGCAAAATTAAAGAGCAGAACAGGTGCAGAACAAGACGAAGAAAACTGATTTTCGGAGATGTAAAAATGAGAATTGTTGTTAAGGTTGGCACATCAACTCTGGCGCACAGCACAGGCTGTCTTAACATTCGCCATATCGAAGAGCTGTGTAAGGTGCTTTCCGACATAAAAAATGCAGGTCACGAGATAATTCTTGTTTCCTCGGGTGCTATCGGTATGGGTATGGGAAAGCTTTCTTTAAAGGAAAGACCTCAGGATATGCCCACAAAGCAGGCGGGAGCTGCCGTGGGTCAATGTGAGCTTATGTACGCATACGACAAGCTGTTTTCAGAATATAACCACACCGTTGCGCAAATTCTTCTCACGGGTCTTGACCTTGAAGACCCCACAAGATACCACAACATAAAAAACACAATGAACAGACTTCTTGAGATGGGTGTTCTACCCATTATCAACGAGAATGACACCGTTAACACCGACGAAATTTCCGTCGGTGATAACGACACTCTCGGCGCTATTGTAACAGTCAGTATGCACGCCGATTTGCTTGTGCTTCTTTCTGATATTGACGGTCTTTATACAGCAGACCCCCACAAAGAAAAGGATGCACGCCTTTTGTCCGAAATAACCGATATAACCCCCGAGATTGAAGCATTGGGCGGTAAAAGCGGCTCCTCTCTGGGCACGGGCGGAATGGCAACAAAGCTTTCTGCGGCAAAGAGATGCGTTATGAGAGGTGCTGACGTTGTTATTGCAAACGGCTCTTCACCTGCGGTTTTGTATGATATAATCGACGGCAAAAAGGTCGGCACAAGATTTTTGGCAAAAAAAGGTTGATTTGATGAAATCTACGTTTGATATTTTAAAAGAAGCAAAGGCGGCGAAAGCCGTTCTTTGTGCTCTTGACACAAAAACAAAAAACGAAGCACTCCTGAGAATGGCAGATGCTCTCGAAAAAAACAGCGAGGATATTCTTCTTGCAAACAAACAGGATATGGAAAACGCAAGGGGCACCGTTTCCGATGTTATGCTTGACAGACTTTGCCTTACCCCTGAAAGAATAAAGGGTATGGCAGACGGCATCCGTGAGGTTGCTTGTCTTCCCGACCCTGTTGGCGAGGTGCTTGCACGAGTTGAGCGTCCCAGCGGAATAGTCGTTGAAAAGACGGCTGTGCCTATGGGTGTTGTTGCCATTATTTACGAAAGCAGACCAAACGTTACCTCTGATGCGGCGGCACTTGCCCTTAAAAGCGGCAACGTGTGCGTGCTCAGAGGCGGCAAGGAGGCATTCCTTTCTGCAAATGCCATAGTAACTGCTATGCGAAAGGGTTTAAAAGAATTAAATCTTCCCGAAACTCTTATAAACCTTGTTCAGGATACAACAAGACAGAGCGCAAACGAGCTTATGAATGCTGTGGGCTACGTTGATTTGCTTATCCCCAGGGGCGGTGCAGGTCTTATAAAGGCTGTTACCGAGAAAGCAAAGGTTCCCTGCATACAAACGGGCACGGGCATCTGCCACATCTACGTTGATGAAGGTGCAAATTTCGAAAAAGCCCTTAATATAATAGAAAACGCAAAAACAAGCAGACCATCTGTTTGCAATGCGGCAGAGGTGCTCATAGTAAATAGCAAAATTGCGAAGGATTGGTTGCCTCTCGCAAAGGAAAGACTTGTTGACAAAAGAACGGCAGAGGGTAAAATCCCCGTTGAGCTTCGCCTTGACGAAAGAGCAAGCGAAATTGTTGAAGGCATAAAAGCAACAGAAAATGATTTTGACACAGAATTTCTTGACTATATTCTTGCTGTCAAAATTGTTGACAGCGTGGATGAAGCAATTAGCCACATTTCACTTCATTCAACAGGCCACAGCGAGGCAATAGTAACAGAGATTCCCGAAAATGCCGACAAATTCACAAAAGCTGTTGATAGTGCCGCAGTTTATGTTAACGCATCAACACGTTTCACAGACGGCGGCGAGTTTGGTCTCGGTTGCGAAATGGGCATTTCAACCCAGAAGCTCCACGCAAGGGGTCCTATGGGTCTTAAAGAGCTTACCACATACAAGTTCATTATAAAAGGTAACGGACAAATTCGTTAAAAGGGTGATATTATGAAACAAATTGGCTTTATCGGTTGCGGCAATATGGGTGGCGCACTTGCAAAGGCGGTATCAAAAGCAGTTGGTGCAGAAAACGTTTACGTTTATGATATTGATATTGAAAAAGCAAAATTTTTTGCAGAAGAAAACGATGTAATTTTTGCAGATTTAGAATATATTGCTTTGAATTGTGATTATATCTTCCTTGGTGTAAAACCTCAGATGTTGCGAAGCCTTATGGAAGAGCTTGTGCCCGTTATTGCCGGCAGAACGGTAGACTATACTATTGTATCTATGGCGGCAGGCGTGTCTGTTGAAGATATAGGTGATATGCTGGGTACAGATGAATTTATACCTATTATAAGAATTATGCCCAATATGCCCGTGGCAGTCGGCTCCGGTATGATTCTTTACACAGGCAATAAAACAGCTATGGACTACAAGGCAAAAGGCTTTTGTGAAATAATGCAGTATGCAGGTGTACTTGATAAAGTGGATGAAAACAAAATAGACGCCGCAAGTGCTGTTTCGGGTTGCGGTCCCGCCTTTGCATTTATGTTCTGCGAGGCTCTTGCGGACGGTGCGGTGGCTTGCGGACTTTCAAGAGAAAAGGCGCTTCTTTATGCGGCGCAGACTCTTGCGGGCTCGGCAAAACAGCTTCTTGAAAGTGGTGAGCATCCCGGAAAGCTAAAGGATGCCGTGTGCAGTCCCGCCGGCAGCACTATTGAGGGCGTCAACGCTCTTGAAAACGGCGGCTTCCGTGCAAGCGTTATGGACGCTGTAAGAAGCTCTTATGAAAGAACAGTAGAATTAGGTAAATAAAATATGAATGCCGTGCTTCTCAAATCCAGAGAAGCACGGTTTTTTCATAATCTAAAGAGCTGTAAAAAACGAAAGTTTTCTACAACTCATTTTTAGGGGTTAGGAAAAAAAGATGCAGAACGAACAAACCGAGCAAAAACAAGGCTTTTGACTTGTTTTTGCTTGCCCGAAGGCGTACAAAGGTACGTCGAGTGGCGAGGTTTGTTTGTAGCACAAAACGTCAGAATTTCGATTCTCATTAAAAAATGGGACTTTTACAGGTTTTAACCTGTAAAACTCCCTTGATTTATATAGCTTTTTGCGGTCTGCGCTTTTTTTACAGCCCCTTAAGTTTAAACTTATTCAGCCTTGGGAGCATAAAGGTCCTGGAGTCTGAGAAGGTGTTCATATCTCTCGAGAGCTGTCTGTTCGGACTGTGCGAAGAGAGCTTCTGCTCTTTCGGGGAATGAACGTGTAAGAGCTGAGTAACGTGCCTCGTTAAGAAGGAATGCTTTGTATGCATCTGTTGCAGGTGCTTTTGAATCGACTGTGAAAGGATTCTTGCCTTCTGCCTTGAGAGCGGGGTTGTAGCGGAACATATTCCAGTAGCCGCATTCAACAGCTTTCTTCATTTCGTTCTGGCAGTTAATCATACCACCCTTGATTGAGTGCATTTCACAGGGTGAGTATGCAATGATAAGTGAGGGACCGTTGTAAGCTTCTGCTTCCTTGATAGCCTTGAGAGTCTGATTCTGGTCAGCACCCATAGCGATCTGTGCAACGTAAACATAGCCGTAGCTCATTGCAATTTCAGCAAGGCTCTTCTTTGCGATAGCCTTACCTGCAGCAGCGAACTGAGCAACCTGACCGATGTTAGATGCCTTAGAAGCCTGTCCACCTGTATTTGAGTAAACCTCAGTATCAAATACCATGATGTTTACATCTTCACCGGAAGCAAGAACGTGGTCAACACCGCCGAAGCCGATGTCGTATGCCCAACCGTCACCACCGAAGATCCATACAGATTTCTTTGAAAGGAATTCCTTGTTAGCGATGATTGATTTGCATGTATCGCAGCAAGCACCGTCACCGATAGCAGCTACGAGAGCATCTGTAGCAGCGCCGTTCTTTTCACCGTCGTTAACTGTGTCAAGGTAAGCCTTTGCAGCTGCCTTGAGCTCATCAGAAGCCTTGTCAGACTCAAGAAGTGTTTCAACCTTAGCGATAAGGC
>JAZRPC010000059.1:0-20227 GCA_045649005.1 Acutalibacteraceae bacterium | reverse complement strand
GTCTATAAGTGTGCCGATGTATGATGTGCTTCTGTCCAGAGTAAAGGGCTCCTTGCCGAGGGCTTTGTGTGCGGCATTGACACCCGCAACAAGACCCTGTGCGGCGGCTTCCTCATAGCCCGAAGAGCCGTTGAACTGACCCGCACCGAAGAGACCGTCAAGCTCTGTAAATTCAAGGGTTGATTTGAGCGCCAAGGGGTCAACGCAGTCGTATTCGATAGCGTATGCCGTGCGCATAACCTTAACGTTTTCAAGACCCTTTATGCTTCTGAGGATTTTAAGCTGTATATCCTCGGGTAATGAAGAAGAAAGACCCTGAAGATATAATTCCTCAGTATCAAGGCCGCAAGGCTCAATAAAAACCTGGTGGCGACCCTTTTCCGCAAAACGGACTATTTTATCCTCGATGCTGGGGCAATATCTGGGTCCAACACCCTCGATTTTGTTTGAATAAAGGGGGGAGCGATGCAGATTGTCAAGAATAACCTGCTTTGTGTCTGCGTTTGTATATGTAATGTGGCATATAGCCTTGTTCTCGAGAACACCCTCGGGTGTTTCAAATGAGAATGGCGTGATTTCTTCATCACCAACCTGTTCCTCAAGCCCCTCGAAATTAACACTGTTTCTGTTAACTCGTGGGGGAGTTCCTGTTTTAAAACGTCTGAGAGGAATGTTGAGCTTTAAAAGTGAATCCGAAAGCTCGTTTGAGGGGAACATTCCGTCGGGACCGCTTTCATAAGAAACGTCGCCGACGTAAACTCTGCCCCGCAAGAATGTGCCTGTTGCAATAACAACGCATTTTGCGGTGTAAACAGCCTCAAGACGTGTTTCAAACTCCCAAAGACCGTCATCATTTTTCACAAGCGAAACAATTTCGCCCTGCTTCATATCAAGGTTTTCTTGATTTTCAAGGCAATGCTTCATATATTGGGTGTAGTCACGGCGGTCTATTTGTGCCCTGAGTGAATGAACGGCGGGACCTTTGCCGAGATTGAGAATTCTGCTCTGTATAAGAGTTTTGTCGGCGGCTTTGCCCATTTCACCGCCGAGGGCATCAATTTCACGCACAAGGTGACCCTTTGACGTACCGCCGATGGAGGGGTTGCACGCCATATTTCCGATCCAATCAAGATTGACCGTGAAAATTACGGTTTTTGCGCCAA
Organism: Acutalibacteraceae bacterium; assembly: GCA_045649005.1. Classification (GTDB taxonomy): domain Bacteria; phylum Bacillota; class Clostridia; order Oscillospirales; family Acutalibacteraceae; genus DTU089. The sequence goes on along the minus strand of JAZRPC010000059.1, from coordinate 19,064 downwards.
GTCTTGCGGCGGCAAGAGCCGCCTCAATGCCTGCGTGGCCTGCGCCGATAACCGCAACATCATAATTGTCTGCAAAGTATTTCATAAAAAGTCCTTACTTTATAAATTTAATGTGACCGTCTTCCCTGTCCTTCATAGGGGGCGTTTCGTTAGGGTAGCCGATTGTCAGCCCTAAAAGAAAGTGCCAATCGTCGGGGATTTCAAGATAATTTTTCCACTTCCTTGCACCGTTTTCGTCGTCAAAAAGTGCACCGAGTGAACCAATCATGCAAGAGCCAAGGCCAACTGCATGGGCGGCGAGTGCGATGTTTTCAGCCATAAGCCCTGCAGACATATCGCTTTTGTCCTTTGCGAAAATAAAAATAAAGGTTGGCGCATTGTGGTAAACGGGGCGAATATCCCAACCGGTGTAGGCGGGTGTGTCCCAACCAACAATGTTTTTGAAATCCGTGTTAATTTCGTCAAGCTTTTCTTTGTTTGATAAAATGCGGAGGTGGCAGGGCTGGGTGTTTCTGCCGCTGGGGGCTCTGATGGCCGCATCAAGCACCGTCTGCAATAAATCATCGGGTATTTGTTGGGCGGTGTATTCACGTATCGTTTGCCGTGTCATTATATTTTCAATAGCGCTGTTCATAATGCACCTCTTATTTTTCGGTTTTTGCATCCTTTATCAAGGAGTAATAGCCGTTTATGTCGGAATCTGAGATTACAACGTCAACTACCATGGAGTCTGCGATTTTGTTGTCAATTTCATCTCCGACAATGATTTTAATCATTTCAGCCTTTTTCTCAATGAAATATTCACTTTTAACGCCTGCGTCACCTCGAAGCACAAGGAAAATGTATTCATCCGTGCCGATGACGGTTGCTTTTTTTGCATCAATGTTTTTGACTTTTTCAAAAAAGCCTGCGGGGTAGCTTGTGTCATCCTTGTTGAGAATAACAGTCTGCACCGAGCTTTTGTAGCCAGTTTCTGCAAGAAAGTCTGCGGCTTCCTCCATAGTTTGCTCGCCTGCGTTTACCATAGCGGCAATATTCTGAAATTTGAGAATAAGCGCCTCTGCTTCGGTTTCGGGTATTTTAACGGGTCTGCCGTTTACGTCGGTTTTTGTGAAATAACCCGTAATAGCCTGAAAGACGATGTAGTTGGTTTTAAATTCGCCAAAAAGCCTTGCAACGGGGATTTCCTCCTCACCGCCCGTGCCGTAAAAGAACATCAGAAGAGCGTCTCTGTATGCATCGGCGGTGAAAACCTTTGTGAGAGTTTCACGGCTTATGCCGATTTCTGTATAATACTCACCGAAAAAGTGCCAATGGGCATCCACTTTTTCAGAAACAGCCTTTTTCTCGCCCGTTGTGAGGGTGACGCCATGCTTGTTAGCAAGGGAGTTTATTTTGAAATAAGTTCCCGCAAGAGTCGATGCCTTTTTCTTCAGCGATTCAATGGGTGCATCCACACCAAGCTCAACCGTCGCACAGTCTAAAAAATATGTGAAAACGTCGTTGCTGATTTCAACACCGTTTATAGACATAACCGGTTGCTTTTTAGGGGCAGAGCATCCGCTGAAAACAAGCAGAGAGGCTACACAGCAAAATGCTGTAATAAGAGCGATTGCCCGCTTTAAAATATTTTTCATATCACACTTCCAAAACAGATGTTTTTATATCATAAAAATACATAATACAGTATAACAGAGATAAAAAACTAAAACAAGTGGAAAGTTAAATAAATTAGTTGCAAGTTGAGAGTGGCAAGTGGCAAGTTTCGGGTGCTGCGCCGATTGCTTAGCTGTCAGCCTCCAGCCTCGAGCCACCAGTAGGGGACGGTCTTGACCGTCCCGCTTTTGCGTTTTTAACAAATCTCGACACAAAAACCTGTGCAACCCTACAAATGTGTGAAAAACCAAAAAAATTTTGCAAAAAATTGTAGTAATTTGAAGATAAAAAACATATATGGGTGAGGGTTAAAAATATATAGGGTGAATTTAAAAAATTCACCCACCTAGGGGATCTTAAAACGATAGGGGGTGGTTGCCTTTTTTACGCTATGTTGAAGAAAATGAAATTTAGTGTTATATTAGTTACAAGAAACCAATTAGGTGCGGGTTTGAACAAAAGATGTCAATCACAGAACCGTCTCCTGATTTTTTTAATTAGATGAACTAAAACGAAATAAAAAATAAATTATGAACATTTCTGTATGATATAGAAAATGTTGAGCTTTGACTTTTCTGGTGATTGATATGAGAAAAAAACTACAAGATTTCATTAATAATTTAATACATATCTACTTTTTATGCACACTGCTTGGTTCATTTTTGGTGTATTTTGTTCTACCGGTTGCCATGCCCTTGTTGGTTGTTGGTGCAAATTCTTTTTATGTTTCTTTTGGAGTTTTTTTGTCAGGTGATGTTAGTCAATTTTGGAGAATTTGCTCGTTGCTGTGGTTAGTGATATTTCCTGTTGCTTTGATTGTTTCATATATTCTGTTTGTAAAAAAGAAAAAATATTGCATAATTGCTTTAATTGGGTCGGATGTTGTTGTGTCCCTTTTGTATCTTATATATACAATGCGTACATTGAATGATTTTGCAATTCCTTTTGCAATAGCAGATGTTGTGATAAGTTTAGTGGTTTTGTTGTTTTTGGTTATTGGTTTTGCAAAAAACAACAAGGAACAATCAGACTAACTATTAAAAGTCAATAAAACGATCAGGGGACAACACTATAATTCAAGTTGGTTCGGTAAATTCGTTACGTTGTTTAAAATTTAAATCATGGCGGTTTTGAGCAAAAAATCGTCATCACAGAACCGTTTGATTTTCTTTTGATGTTTCTGAGGTAGGTAAATATGAAGATGTCTTTTAAAACAAAACTAATAGTAGTTGTGAATGTGATTTTATTATTGGCTTCTATATGCTTTTTTGCAATGACTTCTGTTAAACTTGCATCTTTTGAGAAAAACACCCATGAAGAAAATATACAGTACGCTTTGGATGTTGAGTATCAGAAAGAAATAGGTGAGGCAAGCAGTAATTTTGAAATCAGTCAAATTAATCTGAAATATGCGAGAAAGTGGTCTGATAAAGCTGAGCGTTATTATCAACAGATAATCAACTACTACGAAACAACCACATTTCATGCAGATTCACAGGCAATGATAGAGAAAACCAAAGAAGCAAAAGCTCAATGGGAGAAGAATTACGCTTCTGAAAAAAGCTATTATGAAAGTTTTATGCTTTCAGTCTATACTTCCGGTAGCATAGTTCCTATAAAATTATCTGAATTTGAGTACGCTTCCTATCGTGCGTATGCGTTGGAGTTGTCGGATATGTGCCGAGAGTTGCATATACCGGATCAATCAGATGGGTCAATCAGTGGACAGTAATATGATTGACATCAATTAAACTAATCAGAGAAAGACCAAGCAGGCGTTGTGGAAAGGATGGTTAAAGATGTCCGTTTTTAATAACTGTGAAAACAACATAAGACAGAGAACCGTCCTCTGTCTTATTTCGGAGTTGATTTATGAAAAAAATTGATAGTTTTATTCTTATGCTAGTAATCGGAGTCCTTTTAGGCTGCTATCTGTTTTCCTTTTTTGGCGTGACAGTTGGTTGGTTTGATATTTCTTTTTATGGTTTTGCAGTTGATAGTAATGATAATGTTTATGTTGGGTTATCAAATGGTAAAATTGTAAAATATAAAGATGGTTTTTCTTTTGAAACAATCTCAGCAATGACAAGTAGAGGGTATGAATTTACTATTCTTGAAGATGATACAATATATTTGATAAGCAGTAAAGTTTATTTGTTAGATTTGAATGGCAATGTTTTAGAAGAACTTAAAAGTACAGGCTCTCTATATGAATATAGAGAAAACAAAGCAGAATTTGTAAAAAAAGATGGAACAGTTTATAAGCAGGTTTTCAATTTTGGGAGAACAAAAATTATAAAAGAAACTGACGATGGTAATAAAGTTGTTTATTTGATGCCGTTGTCAGACTATTGCGTCAAACTTTATATAACTGTTTTTTCAGTTTTTATTTTTGTGGCTGTTTTATTTGTTTGTATTCGTTTTAGCAAGAATCAATCATTTAAGCCAATCAAATAATAAACCAAACCTCTGATTTTTCTTGGTTTTTTGACGTGACACAAAGGAGTTGTATCCATGAAGCAAAAAAAAGATGTAAAGAAAAGTGTTATTATAATTCTTTCAATTTACTTGTTGGCGGATATAATGTTTGGTTTTTTGGCTTTTTTAACACGTAAATCACCCGCATTGATAGGCACAGCCATTTTTGTTGCGGTTATGGCTCTGTTTTTTGCTTTTCTGCTCTTTAAAAATGTAATTACACAAAATAATAGCCATAAATATATTGGCACTTTTGGATTGTGCAATTCGGTTTTATCAATAATTCAATGTGTTTCTATTTTTGAGCTTACAACTGCGGAAAGAGTTATGGCATTTATAATACTGTGTTTGGTTATTTTAGTTTTGGTTGCCGGATTTGTATTTTTGAAAAGAGTTCGCTTTCCCAAGAGATTTATATCAATAATAACAACAAACATTAAACTGATAACCATTCTTTCTATCGTTATGTTTGTTCTTGTGGATCGTTTGCTTGGTGATAAAATAGGTCTTTTGTTATCGTTAATTGCTTTCAGCTTTTGTGGTGCCGTATTTGTTATTCCATTGATAAAAGGACAAGCACATAAGACAGGCGAGGGACAGTAATGTGATTCAAGCTGGATTCGGTAAATTCTTTGCGTTTTTGGGGGAGGCTATTTAATGAATGACTTTAACAATTATTGTTGGCACGATAGTACTATTGAAAAAATTGAAATATTTGATGACAACGTAATCTTGAGTATTTATAACGATGTTTTAAATTCGCAAGTCAAAATTACTTGCTCAAGAACAGCAGGAATTACAAATCTATGCATGTGGGAGGATACAATTATTACAACAGTGTGCTTAAACACAGTCTCAGACTTTTCGGGCGAGTTTATACAAAGCATACTTAAGGCACATCCACATTATGAGGATTATGACTGCCTTCCGATAAAGAAGGGTTTGTTGGATTTAGCCATAAAACTGACAAATGATATTGTTTTTCACATATATTGTTATGATGTGGTTGTTTCATAGCGTGTCTGTAGAGATGAAACAATCAGGCGACGGTTCGATAAGACAGGGGACGGTTCTATGATTGACCCGGATTAACCACAACTTAATATTTCAAAAGGCGGTTTGGTTAATTCCAAGCCACTTTTTCTGTCAGCGAAGAAAGCTACCGGTCGCCAGCCGCCAGCCTCCTGCTGCTTCGCACACATATACATTTCCAACACCGGTAGGGGACGGTCTTGACCGTCCCACAAAAATCGAATACAAAAGCGGGCGGGTCAAGACCCGCCCCTACATTTTCTATCCCACCAACAAATCAATATAATCGGCTTGCCCCGACAATTACGAATTACGCAGTTATAATCGCCGTGCGCAGCACCCGAAACTTGCCACTTGCCACCAGCCACTTGCAACGTCCAACTAAAAAAGCAGACAGTCGAAACTGTCTGCTTTTTAAATTTAGTTTTCTGCAACTGCGTTTGATTCTCTCACGTATTCGTAAACGGGCTCCAGCTTCTCCTTTGTGAGGGGATAGAAGAATTTGTAGAGAATGAAAACGAGTGTGTATGTGATTGCGGGGATAAGGGTGCAAACTGTGAGGATGCCTTCACTTATGCCGGGCACGAAGCCTGCATCTGCCATGGTAGCGGCATCGTAGCCGATTTTGCCGAGAAGAATAAGTCCGCCGTAGTCTGCGGCTGTCTGACCAAGCTTTCTGCAGAATGTGTAAACGGCATAGACTGCACTTTCGTTTCTGAAGCCGGTTTTATAGAACTGGTAGTCGATAACGTCGGCAACAATAGCCCAGTTTGTGATTGAAACGAAAGAATAACCGAAGCCGATAATGAACTGAAGAACAAGGAAAAGCCATGCCTGGTCGGGAGCGGGCTTTATAAAGAACGTTGCAACCGCTGCCGCCGCCGCAACAAACGATGTTACGCCGCAAATTTCTTTTTTGCCGAACTTTTTAACAAGCTTTCCGGAGAACGGGAGCATAAGAACAAGGGGAGCATACTGTGCGATTGTTCCCATAACGGAAAGAGAGGTGTCGCAAAAATAGTTTTTGTAAAGATATTGGTTGAGGGAGTTGAACTGAAGCTGACCGCTGATGAGGACGCCTGTCAGAGCAAGAACAACAAAGGGCTTGCTCTTGAGCATACCGCCATAGATTTTCTTCATATCTACCTTGGGCTCAGCCTCTGAGGGAACTCGCTCCTTTGTCATGCCGTAGCAGGCGTAATAGAAAACGATTGCAAGGCCGCCCATTACAAGAGCGAAGTTGAACATACCGCTTGCGTCTGCAACGTTATATTTGCTGCCGTCTGCCGCAGTTTTTGTGGCATAAATAAGGAATGGAGCAAGAAGAGCGGGTGCGGCACCGCCAACACCGCTGCCAATTGTGCGGAAGGTGGAAAGAAGCGTTCTGCCGTCGGGGTCATCGGTAATAACCGATGCAAGGGAGCCGAAGGGCACGTTCATTCCCGTGTAAAGCATACCGAATGCGATATATGTAATGTATGCAAAAAGAAGAATCAGAACGGGATTCTGTGTGTATTCCGTTACGTTTATAAAGCAAAGTATCTGGGTAATGGCAAGGGGAATTGCCAGCCATTTGAGATAGGGTCGGTATTTGCCGTCTTTGTTGGGACGCTTTTTGGCAACAATTGCACCCCACATCGGGTCGTTTATCGCATCCCACAAACGGGTGAAAAGGAATAGGTTTGCAACCTGTGTTGTGGGAATTTTTAAAATGTCGGTGTAAAACACCTTCAGGTAAGACGAAACGTATGTGAGCACAAAAAGGTTACCGCCGTCGCCCAGCATATAGCCGATGCCTTCACGCACACCGATTTTGTTGGGGTGCTCTTTTTTTTCGATTATTTCGTTTGCCATAGCTACCTCCTTAATCCAATGCTTCGTAGTTGGCGGCAAGACCGCCCTCGCTCGTTTCACGATAGTGATGCTTCAGGTCTTTACCCGTTTGGTACATCGTTTCAACAACCGTGTCGAATTTAACTTTTCTTGTTGATGTTAGGAAGTTTGCAAGAGAAAGGGAGTTTATTGCCCTCATCGCCGCAACGGCATTTCTCTCAATACAGGGAATCTGCACAAGACCGCAAACAGGGTCACAGGTAAGGCCGAGATAATGCTCCATTGCATTTTCTGCGGCGTACTCTATCTGGTCAAGGTCCATAAAATGAAGCTCTGCTAGTGCGGCGGCAGCCATTGAACAGGCTGTGCCGATTTCTGCCTGACAGCCTGCTTCTGCACCGCTGATTGAGGCGTTTTGTTTAACTATGCTGCCGATAATTCCCGCAACGGCAAGAGCCTTTGCAATTTCAAAATCGGTGAAGCCCTTTTTCTCTTGCATATAAAAGAGAACTGCGGGCAAAACACCCGATGCGCCACAGGTGGGGGCTGTTGTTATCATACCGCCGCCCGCATTCTGCTCGCTTGCGGCGAAAGCATAGGCACACACAAGCCTGTTTTCTCGTGTTTCGGGGGTTTCGTCCATGTGACGCTGTGCATAAAGGAATTTTGCCTTTCTTTCAACTTCGAGCCCACCGGGCAAAATACCTTCAACGGCAAGCCCCTCTCTTATGGTTGCTTTCATCTGCTCCCAAATAGATTTGAGGAAAAGGAAAATTTCCTGACCCTCATACTGGGCGACATAGTCGCTGAGCCTCAGGTGGTGCATAAGGCAATATTCTTTAACCTCTTCAAAGTTTTTCTGCGGGTAAATTTCGGGGGCAATTATTGCGGGCACGCCCTCGATTCGTATTTCGCCGCCACCAATGCTCATTGCCCTTACTTTTTTAATTTCTGCCTTGTTTTCGTCGCAGATTATAAAATCAAGGGTGTTGGGGTGGGGCAGGTCTGTTTCGGTTGTGTTGAGAATAATCTCGTTGGGCTTTATCAGAGTGTCCTTGAGCACCTTGTCGGTGCCGTGACCCTCGCCCGTTAAAGCAAGTGACCCGTAAAGAATAACCTTTACAAATGCGGCATCGGGGAATTGCTCATTGATGTATTCAGCCGCATACTGGGGGCCCATTGTGTGGGAGCTTGAGGGACCCTTGCCGATTTTATAGAGTTTTTTCAGGGATTGCATATAGTGCCTCCTCCGATTAAAATGTCGTCAATGTATATTGCCGCTGTCTGACCGGGTGCGGCGGCTCGCTGAGGCGAGTCAAAGGTGATTTTTGCCTTGTCACCCAAAATTTCAATAACTGCGTCGGCAGGCTTTGCGGCGCAACGAATTTTAACAGAGCAGTTGAATTTCGTTTTATCTGTGTTACCCTTTAAAAAATTCAGGTTTTCAACTGTTATTTGGGATTTAAAAAGCTCCTCGTTGTCGCCGATTATGACCTTGTTGTTTTCGGCATCTATTCCGAGAACATACATGGGCTTGCCGAATGCACCGAGTCCCTTGCGCTGACCTATGGTGTACTTGTAAATTCCCGCATGTGTGCCGAGCTTTTCACCGTTGGGAGAAATGAAGTCGCCGGGAATTGCTTCGGGTGAAAACTCACGCTCTATGAATGAAATATAGTCGTTGTCGGGGATAAAGCAGACCTCCTGCGAATCCTTCTTCTGTGCCACAGGTATGCCGTTCTTTTCGGCAATTTCTCGGATTTCGGGTTTTGTCAGCTCCGCTATCGGGAAAATAACGTGTGAGAGAATGTGCTGGTTAAGGCGGCACAAAAAATAACTCTGGTCTTTGCCCGATGGATTTCGCTTTATTAAATATTCGCCGTCGGAGTCTTTGGTGATTTCTGCATAGTGCCCGGTGGCAACGCAGTCAACACCGTTTTTTAAAGCGTGCTCAACGAGCTTCCCCAATTTGATGGTGGGGTTGCAAAGCACACAAGGATTTGGCGTTTTGCCATTAATGTATTCAAGGCAGAAATAATCCGTAATTGTTTTAAATTCGTTGCGTAAATCCACAATTTCAAGTGGGATACAAAGCTTATCGGCAACAGCCTTTGCATCTGCAATATCGCCGTCTGCAAGGTTGCCGGGTTTTAATCGTAACGTAACGCCGATAACGTTGTAGCCTTGCTCTTTAAGAAGGATTGCCGCAACAGCGGAATCAACGCCTCCGCTTAAAGCAACATAAATATTTTTTATAGTGATCACCTGAGAAAATAATATACCTAAAATATGATAACACAGTAGTTATGAAAAATCAAAGCATAGTTAAATATTTTTTAAAAAACTAGTTTATGTGTAAAATTTTCACTTGCATTTTTGTGTAAAATAATGTAAAATACAAGTATTAATATATTCGGGGTATATTTGCTAATTTGCAGGTTAAACGCTTTTTGCGTTTTTTATGAATTTTCAGTAAATTTTTTGGATTCCGGATATGGGGTATGGAAATAACTGAACGAGAACAGGAAGGATGGATTATTTTGTCAGCGGATTTACATTGCCACACCAGATTATCGAACGGCTCTCTCGGCATAGAAGATTTAATTACACTTGCAAAAAAACGTGGCGTGGAAACTATCGCTATCACCGACCATGATTGCCTTGCGGGCACCGTAAGGGGAAAGGTCATCGGTGAAAGATTTGGCGTTAATGTGATTGCGGGTGTTGAAATTTCTGCAACCGATAAAGAAAATGGGCAAGAGGTTCACCTTATTTGCTACAAGCCCGATTTCCCTGACAGGCTTGAGGGTCTTTGTCGCCGCAATTCAATAACAAGAAAGCTTGCCGCTAAAAAAATGGTGCTCAAGGCTGCGAGAAAATTCGCTGTGACTCCCGAGTTTGTTGAAACAAAGTGTGCCGCAGGCTCCACAAACGTTTTCGACGTTCACATTATGCAGGCTCTTATGGAAAACGGCTTTACGGATAAAATACACGGTGCCCTTTGGGACGAGCTTTTCAACTCCGAGAATGAGGGTAACGTGCTCAGCCCTGTTGAATACGAAGATATTTTCAACGTTCTTAAGGAGATTCATGATGCGGGTGGCATAGCCGTTCTTATAAAGCCCAATGAAATCAAAAACGAAAAGCTCATTGATGCTCTTGTAGCCGCAGGGCTTGATGGTATCGAGGTTTATACCCCCGATATGCCGGAGGATAAAAAGGCGGAATACATAAAATTCGCAAAGAAAAACAAAATCCTCACTACAGGCGGTTCAAACTTTAAGGGTCTTTACAATAAAAACGTTGTTTCAATCGGTGACTGTGATTTGCCTGATGAATGCGTTAAAGAGCTCAATACCTACAAGAACAAGAAGAGAAAGGCAGAAAAGAAAGCTGCCACAACAAAATAAAATCAGCCATCGTCGGAACACCGACGATGGCATTTTTTATATGTTGAGTTCTATTTCCTTGTTTATTCTTTCTCTGAGCTCCAACAGCCATTGTTGCTCGTGGGGATAAGTGCGGAATGAAAGCGGGGTATCAAGCCCGAACTCAAGAATGCTCATAACGTGTTTTCTTGAGGTGAGTGCTTCAAGAAGCTTCAAAGCTCTCAAATCCTGGAATGCTTCGTTGAAAACAAGGTGTCTGAGAGAGTTCAGGGGCTTGCCGTCCTTGCCGGGGTAAACAACAAATGCGTCACCGGAGGGGAAGGCGTTACCTGCATCCGTTACCTTATACGGGTCGATGGGGTGTTTTGAATATTGTGAATACCAGAAATTGTGACCCCACTGTAAAAATCCCTTTGCCTCGTATTTGTAGAGAAGAATACCAAGCACTCTGTTTCTCTGTGAGGGCTGGGAAAACATTCTGTTTGGTAAGAAGTTGTCTATCTGACAGCAGCAGTAATATGTCCAGAAATTTTTGACCTCGGCTTTAAAAAGGTCAGCCTCACCCTCGGTGCAAACAGGGGTTTTTATGAGCCCTTTTCTGTAATATTCAATATCCGAAAGGGCGTCAAGGGTGTTAAATCCGGGAAATAGCCTGTGAAGAGTGTCGGCGGCTTTTTTGTAGTCTTTAAATTGTTCTTGGTTGGGTTCATCCGAAACGTGTAACCAACAACGGTTTTTGATACCGAGAGCCTTAACCTCTTTTGTGAACGCTTTTGAAAATGCTTCAAGAAACTCTGTATACGGCTTGCCGCTTGCGGCGGTGCTCCAGCCGAAAATCTGCTTCTCCTTGCCGTTTACGGTGGCGATGATTTTTGGTGCGTGCTTTGCGCCCCATTGTGTGAAGAAATGGGATATTTCAAAGGCTTCGATGCCGCATTCAAGGCAAAGCTTTACGTATTTTCTGAAATTTTCAAAATCAAAAGAATATTTGTTGTTCTCTTTTGTGACCTTCACCAGCTGAACTGTGGGACGTTCGCCGCCAACAGCCGTGTCAAGTGGAGGGGTGAAAACGGGGGTGAGAAGCATATTAACGCCGTGTTCGGCGGCGTTTCTTATGTAATTCCCCACAATTTCCCAATATTCATCAGAGAAAACCTCAACATTGTAGTATGTGCAAAGGCAATCGTTGTGGAACCAGTTTGTGAAAAGAATATCCTGCTTGGGCAGTTCTTTGTCGATTATGCTAAGTGTGAAGGTTCTTTCAAAAGCTTCTTCACCCGCATTGAGCTTCAATGTGATTTTCTTTTTACCCGTTGCACCTTTTGTGGGCGAATATTCCACCCAGATTGAGTTCCAATCGCCTTTTTTAACAACTATTTCGCCGTCAATCGGTTGGAGTAAATCGGGGAACGATTTTCTTGAAAGGTCATAGTGGAAGGAATCGGAGTTATCGTATCCGTTTTTTCCTGCAGGAATATCTTTAACAAAATAAAGCTTTAAATCGTCCTTTAATGGTGAACTCACCGAAACAGAAATTTTTGTTTCACTCTTGTTTTCAGCCATAAAGCCAAGCTGAAAAGAAAATTTTTCGTTCTTCAAGCACGAAAATGAACCCAATTCGTTGAAGTTGGGCTCTTTTTCTTTAAAAACTTTAGTAAGGGAAGAAAGCAATAATGTTTTCATAATTAATCCTCTTTTTTGTCAATGTTTCTTTTTCTGAGGAGGAAAAGCGGGATGAATACAAGTGCGGCGACAACGGCACTGTAAAGGAACATTTTTGCATCGGGAACAGAGAGCTCGGTTACAACAGTTTCGCCGGCAATAATGTTTTCCTGTATATAGGTAGCACCTGCGCTTCTGCAAGCAAAGTCACCGATAGCAGGACCTACGACCATAGGAATAAGAACGAAGAAAATCATACGAATACCTTGGAAAAGACCTGTTTTCTCAGGAGGTGTAAAGTCACGGATTGATGCACTGAACTGAATTGTAAGAACAAGGTAGCCAATTACTGTAGGCGCAATACCTGCAAGCAATACAAAGAGATTATTTGATGTTGAAAGAATAAGAAGACCTACAATAAGAGCTGCAACAGCAGGGAAGAATGCGCTCAACTTTTTCTTTGAAGCAACCTTCATAAGAACAACAATACCTGCCAAGAGAACGGCGATTGCAATAACAGCCACAATGATGACTGCAGGAAGAGATGAGCCTAAAAGTTCCTTGTTTGCGGGGCTTTCGAGAACAACATACTGGAGATAAACGATAAGGTAGGGGAAGAAAACCTGGAATGCGCAGTTGAAAAGAGACATTGCTGCAAGAATAAGGTAAAGAGTAGAATTTTCTTTGATAACTGAGGGCTTGAAGCCATAGAAAAGGTCTGCCCAGTAGCTTGTTTTCTTTTCTTCCTTTACTACGTGCGCAGGCTCCTTGAGGGTGAAAAGACCGATAACACCTGAAATAGCAACCAATATGCCGAGAATACCGAAGAAAAGCTTGTAGGAAACAAGGCCTGACTGAGTAACAGTACCGGCGCCCATAACAATACCCATAGCAACAAAGCCAACGATTGTAAAGGCTGTTTCAACCTTGGGTCTTGAAGAGGGCGTAGTAATATCGGTAACCCAGGCATTAAATGCAGAGTCATTACTTGTAGAACCCATAAAGGTCATAACCATATCCATAATGATAACCGCCCAGACTGTGCAGGAAAGAACCTGTGCCGCATCAGACAAGCCTGTGATAGCTGAGATGTTTTCTTTTGTAATAAAGCCAAATGTAGCAGTTATGCCGCCCCAGAGGATGTAGCCAATAGATATGAATACCTTGCGATTCTTCATTCTGTCGCTGAAAGTACCCATAATGAAGGTTGTTACAACAGCAGTAATAGCCGAGAGGGCAACCATTCGGCTGACAGCCGTTGAGGGCGCCATTGCGCCTGAAACAGCTTCCTTGGTTGCAGTTGCATAAACCTCATTGTAGAGGAAGGTGTTGAAATACATGTTTTCGAGATTCCATGCGATACCACCGATAAGACAGAACAAACAAACGTTAAACCAATTCAACACTGAAAGTTTGTCTGTGGTAAGCGGACTGATTTTCTTCTTGCTCATAAAAATACTCCTAAAAGTTGATAGTCATATTATAGATATAAATGCGTTATGTGTCAAGAAATTTGAGAGTGTATAAAAAAGACGGAATCAGCCAATAATTTTTTTGCTTATTAATTTTGTGTGGTTTACAAATTTTGGTTTATGTGATATCATAGTTAAGTTATGATTCTTTGCGAAAGGAGGTTTTGCAGATGGAGCATAAATTGGTTCATTTTGCGGCAGATAAGGCGCTGTCAAGAATTCTCAAATACGTTGATAAAGCCCCTGAAGAAAATCTTTTGAAGATTTTAAGGGTTGCTGAAAAATATTTCACAATGTACCCGAAAGAGAACTATCAGAAAATGCGTAACGTCATTGGTGACGAAAACAATGCCTACACAAAGCTCGCAAAGAACATTTTGTGGGACGTTGACCGTGATCTGGTAAAAAGTCTTCTTATTTCTCTTGGCATTCACGCCGGCTATTTTGGCACGAAAACGGTTCGTGCAAAGCGTGATAAATACAACTGCAATATCCCTTTCATTATTCTTTTTGACCCAACAAGCGCCTGCAACCTGAAATGCAAGGGCTGTTGGGCGGCGGAGTATGGCCACAGCTTTCAGCTTTCCCTTGACGATATGCGCAGCATTGTCACACAGGGTAAAGAGCTTGGCACACATTTTTATATGCTGACGGGCGGCGAGCCCCTTATCAGAAAAGATGACGTAATAGCTCTTGCGTCTGAAAACCCGGAGTGCACATTCCTTATTTATACAAACGCAACCCTTATAGATGAAAAGCTGTGTGATGACATTAAAAAATGCGGTAATATAACACTTGCACTTTCAATTGAGGGTGACGAGTGTGTTAACGATGACCGTCGTGGTGAGGGTGCATACGAAAAAACCGTTGAAGCGATGGAGCTTCTCAAAAAAGAAAAAATCCTTTTCGGTATTTCTGTTTGCTACACAAGTAAAAATGTCAGCCAGGTCACAAGCGACGATTTTCTTGATAAAATGGTTGATTTAGGTGTCAAATACGCATTTTATTTCAACTTTATGCCCGTGGGTAAGGGTGCCGACAAGGATTTGATACCAACACCGTCCCAAAGAAAATATATGTATTTCTGGCTGAAGAAAATGCGTAACGGCAAAACGGGTAAGCCCTTGTTTGTTATGGATTTTCAGGATGACGGCGAATATGTGGGCGGTTGTATTGCAGGTGGCAGAAACTACTTCCACATAAATTCAAAGGGCGATATGGAGCCTTGTGTTTTTGTTCATTACTCTGATTCAAACATCAAGACCGACACGCTTCTTCAGGCACTCCAAAAGCCCCTTTTTATGGCGTACAGAAAGGGTCAGCCCTTTAACGACAACCATCTGATGCCCTGCCCAATGCTTGAAAACCCCGATATTTTGAGAAAAATCATAAAGGATACGGGTGCAAAAAGCACAGACTTTGTGTCGCAGGAAACTGTCGAGGAGCTTTGTTCAAAATGCGATGAGTTCAGCAAAGCCTGGAAGCCGGTGGCAACCGAAATCTGGGAAAATAATCCCCACCCCCAAACACATACACAATATTATAGAGACCATAAGTAAAAGGCTTGCTCGAAAACGAGCAAGCCTTTTTATTTGTAGGTTGGAAGTGGCAAGTTTCAAGGAAAAAACACAGGTTTTTATGGGTGTTGAATTTTTATGCAATAAAATGAATGTGCTGAAGCATTGGTATTTTGCACAAGTTCTCAGACAGAGTATTGTCAATTTCGATAATAATGTTGCGTGAGATTGAATAATTTGTAAACTTTCGCCAAATTTTTTTGTGCGTGTTGACTAATAAAATATAGAGTGGTATACTTTAGAAGTATTTTAATATGTATAGGTGTATGCAATTTTGTTGCTTGCACCGAACTACAAAGAAAGGTGATTTTATGAAGAAAACGAGAAAAGCTTTATCAGTTGTTCTTTCTCTTCTTGTTGCAATCGGCAGCTTGCCCCTTGTTTACACAGGGACAGCAGCGGCAGGAACAATTGATAATCCGACACTTCCTGTGGGCGAAAGCGGGGAGTATAGTCAAAGCGAAACAAATAACCTTACATTTTCGCAAAAAAGCTTGAATTTCACATTCTATCAGACTGTAGATGATGAATATTTCAAATTCACACAGGCTGTCGAGGCGGATAAATTTTGCGGTTCCTCCAATATAAATAAAACCGTAAATGTAGATCTCAGCTTTGCACTTGCAGATGATGCTGCAACCACATCATTTATAAATAATGGCGGTTCGATTACCTATGCAGGTAATGATAGTGCTTCTTCAAGCCTTCCTTTCCCGGAAAGCTCTTCTTTAGCGGGCAGCTATTGGGGCACCACAGAGTACAGCTGGGTGAAAACCACAACCTTTAAGGGTGCTCCTGCCGGTCAGAAGGGTGTGCAGAGCTATAGCTACACACAGCTTTTGGCTCACAGAGTTGTTATTATTAACTCTGATAGTGTAACTGAGTCTGACAATTCCTTCAGCACACCGGTTACTACAAAAATTACTGTTATTGATGCTCGTGAATTTGTAGCAGAGCTTGCAAAGGCACAGGCAGTTGTTGCAAACCCCGGCGATTATTCAGAAGCATACGTTTCTGCTGTTCAGGCAATGCTTAACGATATGCCCGAAACACTTAAAAATCTTTCTGTTGTTTACAGCCAAGGCATTATAGACAGCTACACAGAGCTTCTTGCAGGTGTTCCCGAAAACGCTGCAAACTACACAGAATTTAACAGAGTTTATGCAGAATGCAAGGCATTCTCTAACAGTGAAGGTATTTATTCACAACAAAGCTATGAGGCGTACCTTGCTGAAATTGAATCCATCAACGCAAGCCTCCCCAAAAACCTCGAAGCATCACAGCAGTCAGTTGTTGACGCTGCAGTACAGGCAATGAAAGATGCTGAGGAGCTTCTTGTAATTGAGTTTGCGGGAACAGGCTCTACCACTCAGTCTGACATCGAAGATGTTACTCCTGTTGTAGGCAATGTGTTCAATTTCATTCAGATTAAAGATGACCAGGTGCTTGCATTTTCACAGCCCTGGACAATTCATCGCGGTAGCAAATCCTCAGACAGAATGTTCTACATCACATTGGATACAACCGATGCAAACACTGCTGCTTTTGCGCCGAAATTCACTGATGAATGCGTTGAAACAGTAGATTCAATAGTATCCGGTGCTTTTGAAGGCACATTGACCAACCAGACAATCTTTACAAATTGGCTTGAGGTTGAGGAGAACGGAACACCCAAGTCAGATGTTGACGCAATTAAGGATGGTTGTATTGACCCCGAATATGACGGCTTCAAGGGTGAAGTAAAGTACTATTTCAGAAACAGACTTTCATTCACCGGTTTGTCTGCAAACGAATCAGGTGCAAAAACATATACCTATGTTCAGAGATTTTATGTTAACTGGACCAGTTGGGCTTTTGGTACTGTAAACCACTATAACAGCACAACTTATACAACAACTCTTAATATTACTGACGCACGTGCTCTTGTTGAAGAATACAACAACGCAGTACAGTCACTTAAAAACCCCGGTTTACATACCCCTTCATATATTGCAGAGCTTCAAAAAATTGTTAGCTCTGTTCCCCAGGATATGGTAAACGGTACAAAGTA
The DNA here is from genome assembly GCA_045649005.1 of Acutalibacteraceae bacterium. Lineage (GTDB taxonomy): Bacteria > Bacillota > Clostridia > Oscillospirales > Acutalibacteraceae > DTU089. The sequence continues at coordinate 1,915 of JAZRPC010000059.1, read as the reverse complement.
CTATACACAGGCAGAGGTAGACAAATACTACGCAGAATTTGCATCTTTGTCCGAGAATAAAGCTGATTACACAGCGTTAGAAACAGCATACCAGAGAATTGAAGCAATTCTTGCAAATCCCAATGCATATTCAGGTGCGACTATTGCGGCAGCACAGGCTGCAAAAGAACAGGCAGACGCATTCGACAAGAACCTTATCGACAGTGCTTCTAACCGTGCACTTATTGCGGAAATGGCATCAAATCTCAATGCAGTTGCGGATGGTGCAGAAGCAAGAGCTGATTATACAACATATAAACAGTATATTGATATCTGTCATTCAATGAACCCTGTTCAGTATACAGGTGACGCTTACAGAGAGTTTATGGATGTTGTCGAATCTGTTGAATCATCACTTGCACTTGATCTTCCCGCAAGCCAGCAGGGTAAGGTTGACGAGGCTTGTAACACTCTTCTTAACGCATACCTTAAACTCACAGGCGGCTCTATTACAGAACCCGATAGTGTAGGCTCACCTTTTACTCAGGATGCTATCACAGGTGAATATACAAACGGTGTAATTAAATTTACCATTGCTTCACCCGAATATAATTTCACCCAAACACTTAACGACGAAAAGCTTTCAATCACAACAAATCTTACAATCAGTAGCGCTGATTCAAGCAAAGTAGTTACTTTAAAATCTCTTAAGATTTCTTCTCTTGATGGTAACGAGCTTTCAGCAATGGATACATCAGGTAACTGCTATAATAGCGACAGCATTACTACAAACAATGCTGAAAACCTGTTTATCAAGCCTAACCTTCAATATAACGTTGTTCAGGGTGTAGAGCTTCTTCTTGATGCAAATGGTAACCAGTATGCTGATACAAACGGTGACCTTGCATGGTTTAACACATGGCAAAATACAGCAGGTGTACCGCTTTCAACAAACGGTCTTATTAACGGTTCAACAACACTTACAACAGAAGCTTCTTCTGCTACTGCAGAATTTACATTTGCTTCTGCAGGTGGCGGTGACACAGCAACAAAAACAAGAACTCACACATATGTGCTCAGACTTGCCTGGACAGAGGATGGCGTTGAGCATCACGCTCACATCCCTGTAACACTTAACATTTCTGACGCAAGATATTTGCACACAACATACTATGCATATATGGATTTCATAAATGCAGGTAACGATGGCACATATACAAACGCTTCCTTCCAGGCTGCAGCTGATATTATGAATTCTGTAAACACAGATATCGTCAGCGGAAACGGCTACTATACACAGGATCAGATTGATGCAGAAAGTGCAAAGCTTGCAAACGCTCTTGGCGCACTTAAAGTGAAGGCAGATTATTCACAGGTTGATTCTCTTGTTGCTCAGGCACAGGGAATGCTCGACAATTCTGAAATCACATATACACAAGCAACTATTGATGCTCTTAATAACGCACTTCACAGCGCTGCAACTCTTAACAAGGATCTTGAAGCAAACGATGCAAACAATGCAACTATTCAGGATGTTGTAAATGCACTTCAGACAGCAATCAATAACGCAACTGAAAAGGCAGATTACACAGAGTTTGATAAGGTTGTAGAAGACCTTGAATTTATTGTGAATAATCCCGATAAATTCACATCTGAAACAGTAGAAAATGCAAAAACTGCACTTGAGGATGCTAAAGATGTCAACAAGGAGTATCCTTCAACAGAGCAGGATACTCTTGATGAAATCACAAACGGTCTCAAGGATGTAGTTGACAATGCAAAAGAGAAAGCAGATTACAGCGGTCTTGATGAAGCACTTGAGGATGCAAAGGAAATTGTAAACAATCCTGACAAATACACATCCGAATCAGTTAAGAATGCACAGGATGCAATCGATGCAGCCGAAGCACTTGACAAGGATCTTCCCTCAAGTGAA
>JAZRPC010000058.1:0-33769 GCA_045649005.1 Acutalibacteraceae bacterium | reverse complement strand
CTTTGCGCAAACGATAGCTGCTTCCATGCCGCCGATACCGCCGCCGATAACAGCGATCTTCTTTGACTTCTTGGCAGGCTTGAGATTATATTTCTTTGACTGCATTGTTTCAGGGTTAAGAGCACAGCGTGAAAGACCCATTGTGTCGGTAAGATCCTGAGTGTTTGCATGACCCTTGGATGATGAGAAGTTGAAGCAGCCTGCGTGACAGCAGATACAGGGCTTGATTTCTTCTACTCTGTCTTCAATAAGCTTTGTAATCCATTCGGGGTCAACAAGGAACTGACGAGCAACACCGACACCGTCAATTTTGCCCTCAGCAACAGCCTTTGCACCAACGTCAGGCTCCATTCTGCCGGCGCAAACAACGGGAATATCAACAAATTTCTTGATGTGTGCAACGTCGTCGAGGTTGCAGTTCTGGGGCATATACATGGGGGGATGTGCCCAATACCATGAGTCATATGTACCGTTATCGGCGTTAAGCATATCGTAGCCTGCATCCTGAAGGTATTTTGCAGCCTTTTCGGATTCGGGCATTGCACGACCAATTTCTGTGTATTCTTCGCCGGGCATTGCGCCGTAGCAGAAGTCCTTCATTTTTGATTCAACTGAATAACGAAGAGAAACGGGGTAATCCTCACCGCAGGAAGCTTTAATTGCTTTAACAACATCAACAGCAAAACGATATCTGTTCTCAAAGCTGCCGCCGTATTCGTCTGTACGTTTGTTGAAATATTCAATAGCGAACTGGTCAAGAAGATAACCCTCGTGAACAGCGTGAACCTCAACACCGTCAACACCTGCATCACGGCAAAGCTTTGCAGTTTTTGCGAATGCTTCGATAATTTCGTGAATCTGCTCAACAGTCATTTCGGGGCATTCAATATCGTGAGCCCAACGTGATTTCTGGGGGCTGGGTGATGCAAGCTCGTGAGATGTATCGATAACGGGCTTGATAAGTGCACGTGTGAATTTATTTTTGTGCAAGGGTGCTATAAGCTCTGTGATAGCCCATGAACGACCCATACCTGCTGTGAGCTGAATGAAAAGCTTTGCACCTGTTTTATGGATTTCATCCATAAATACTTTAAGATCGGCAAACATCTTAGGATTCTGCCAGAGCCATTTGCCCCAGAAGGTATCACGCAAGGGTGCAATACCGGGGATGATAAGACCAACGTTATTGTTTGCTCTTTCGAGGAAAAGCTTTGCAGCCTCCTTGTCAAAGTGGCAACCGCCGAGCTCAAACCAACCGAAAAGAGATGTACCGCCCATGGGGCACATAACGATACGGTTTTTGATTTCAACATTGCCTATTTTCCAAGGTGTAAACAATGCTTCATACTGAGGATTCATTAAAACACTTCCTTCTCTTATTTTGAACTGTGTTTCCACAACATAAATGTTCTATATTATAATAATTTATCACAGTTGTAATGTCAAGTTAAAGTTTTATCAATCTTTGATTTCATAACAAAAATATCACTTGTTTGTGATTCCGGCATAAATTGAATTAGGAGGTGATATTATGACTGTTAATTGCTGTCAATGCAAATTCAACTGCACTCTTCTTGCTGTGATTGCCAGCGTCATTGTTGGTCTTGTTGCGGCATTTCTTACTTTCACGGGAACCCTTGCGGTGGGCACTCCCTTGCTGTGGGTATTTTTCGGCATAGCCGTTGCATACCTTGCAGTTACGCTTCTTTCCACAAGAACCTGTGGCAGGGATGAAAACCCGGTTTGCCTTTGCAGAACTCTTTCGGTGCTTCTTGCGGGAATATTGGGCACAATTCTCTTTTCAATAATTCTTCTGACAATAGACATTGCTATAACAAGCGTAATCGGTGCTATAATTTCAGGCTTGCTCTTTGTTTCTGTTGCTCTTACACTCACAACAACTGCTTGTCTTATAAAATGCAAGGCAGATTGTGATTGCTGATAATTAAATCTCATAAACCTATTAACAAATGCCCTTCTGATAAAAAAATCAGCAGGGCATTTTTATGCTTGACTACCGCTTTAAATAGTTTATAATTTATATTAATATTTTTTTCAGTTAGGATGATTTTATGGACAAGTTTGCAAGATTCAGATACCAACCCTGTTTACCTCTTGGCGAAGACGGTAAATGCGTTACCGCTTCACAAAAGCACATCGCTCTTTCTAAAAAAGCAGCAACAGAGGGAATGGTGCTTCTCAAGAACACAGATAACGCACTCCCCCTCAAAAAAGGTACAAGAGTTGCTCTTTTCGGCAAAGCCACAATTGAATACATAAAAGGCGGTGGCGGCAGCGGTGACGTTAACTGCCCATATATCCGCAACGTCTACGAGGGCTTTGAACAAAAAGAAAAAAAAGACAAGGTTTCTGTTTATATGCCCCTTGTTGATTTTTACAAAGAATACGTCAAAAAAGAAAGCGTAAACGTTCTTACACAGGAGCAAATTAATGCTCGTTGGGATATTGTCAATAATATGGAATTCTGCACCGAGCGTGACGATATGACATACGACACCTTCGCCGCTATGCACGTTAAAGAAGCTGAAGTTCCCGTTAATATGATTGAGGATGCGGGTAAATGGGCAGATACCGCTGTTGTTACACTCAGCAGATTTTCGGCAGAGGGTGTTGACAGAAGACCTCAGGGTGGCGACTACTACCTCTCTGACCTTGAAAAAGAGCTCATTGACAACGTAACCAAGAACTTCAAAAAGGTTATTATCGTTATTAATTCAGGTGCACAGATTGACTGCGAATACTTTGCTGAAAACGATAAAATCCAAGGCATTCTTTTCGGCTGGCAAGGCGGTATGGAGGGTGGCTCAGCTATCGCTGACCTGCTTTGCGGCGACGTTAACCCATCGGGTAAATTGGTTGACACAATCGCAAAATCCTACGATTGCTACCCCTGTAAAGAGGATTTTTGGGAGTGCTTTGACCACGTTGATTATTCCGACGATATTTACGTTGGCTACCGATATTTTGAAACAATCCCCGGTGCAAAGGACAGCGTGCGTTATCCCTTCGGTTTCGGCTTGTCATACACCGAGTTTGAATTATCCGGCAACGCTTGTATGGAAAGTGACGGTAACATAATCGCCGTTGTTAACGTTAAAAACATCGGCTCAGTTGCAGGTAAAGAGGTTGTTCAGCTTTATTACAGCGCACCTCAGGGACTTTTGGGCAAGTCCGCAAAAGAGCTTGCCGCATTCAAGAAAACTAAGCTCCTCACCCCGGGCGAAAGCGAAACTATCGTTTTGAGCTTTAAAGCAACTGATATGTCAAGCTTTGACGACCTTGGAAAAATTCAGAAATCAGCATATGTTCTTGAAAAAGGTGCTTACAAATTCCATCTCGGAACGTCAATAAGAGATACGAAGAAGCTTGATTTTGAATACAATGTTGAAAACGACACCGTTACCGAGCAGCTTTCTGATTGGTGCAAGCCCTTTAAGCTCGCAAAAAGAATGCTCGCTGACGGCTCATATGAAGCCTTGCCCCAGGGCGAACCCACTTACCTTTACGGCATAAATGAGCCCACAAACGCAAAGGCACCCGAAGAACTCGTATCATTTGACAAGGTGGGCGAAGAAATCACAATGGATGAATTCATAGCTCAGTTCACACTTGACGAGCTTATGTACATTGTCGGTGGTCAAAAGCCCACAGGTGTTTGCAACACCGGCAGCTTCGGCGGAGTTGACAGGCTTTCAATCCCCTATGTTCCCACAGCCGACGGCCCCGCAGGTCTTCGCCTCGACGTAGCAACGGGCATACCCACAACAGCGTGGCCCTGTGCAACACTTCTTGCCTGCACCTGGAACCCCGACCTTGCATTTGAGGTTGGCGTTGGCGGCGGTGCCGAAATAAGAGAAAACAATCTCGGTGTGTGGCTCTCCCCCGCACTTAACATCCACAGAGACCCTCTTTGCGGCAGAAACTTCGAATATTATTCAGAAGACCCGTTGATTGCAGGTAAATTTGCATCTGCAGTTACAAGGGGTGTTCAGTCGCAGAAGGTTGCCGTTTCAATCAAGCATTTTGCTTGCAACAACAAGGAAGCAAACCGCTTCGCAAGTGATTCAAGATTATCTGAAAGGGCACTTCGTGAAATCTATCTCAAGGGCTTTGAAATAGCTGTTAAAGAGGGTGACCCCTGGACGGTTATGAGCTCATATAACCTCATTAACGGCATTCACACCTCCGAAAGCTACGAGCTTCTCACGGGTATTCTGCGTGATGAATGGGGCTTCAAGGGTATGGTTGTTACCGACTGGGGTGTAAAAAATGACCCTGTTAAAGAAGTTAAAGCCGGCAACGATCTTAAAATGCATTGCGGCTACCCCGAGGACCTCAAAGCTGCTTATGACGCAGGCGAATTGACAAGGGCTGACCTTGAGCTCTGTGTTAAGAGAATCCTCGAAATGTTTATGAAATTAGTCTAATGGTGGTAATATGAAAAAATCAATTTTTGACCATATAATCCACGGCGGTGACTACAACCCCGACCAATGGATTGACACCCCCGAAATATTGGATGAAGATATGCGACTTATGAATCTTGCCCACGTAAACAGTGCAACTGTCGGCATTTTTTCATGGTCGATGCTTGAGCCCGAAGAGGGTGTATATAATTTTGAGTGGCTTGACAAGCTTCTTGACAAATTACACGAGAACGGCAAGGATGTTATTCTTGCCACCCCATCGGGTGCAAGACCGGTCTGGCTTTCACAGAAATACCCCGAGGTTTTAAGAGTTGAAGAAAGCGGTATTCGTAACGAATACGGTGTTCGTCACAACCATTGTCTGACCTCACCCATATACAGAGAAAAGGTCAGAAACATCAACACCTTGCTCGCACAAAGATACAAGGATCACCCCGCTGTAAAAATGTGGCACATATCCAATGAATACTGCGGTGAATGTCATTGTGAGCTTTGCCAGGAAGCGTTCAGAGAGTGGCTAAAAAAAGAATACCACAACAGCCTTGATGAACTGAATTTTAAATGGTGGAACGGTTTCTGGAGCCATCAGGTAACAGACTGGAGCCAGATTAACTCGCCGAAATTCAGAGGTGAAAACCACGTTAGTGCAATGAAGCTTGCGTGGAGGCGTTTTGTTTCAGAAAGTCACATTTCGTTTTTTGAGAATGAAATTGCGCCGCTTCGTGAAATCACGCCAAATATCCCGATTACCACAAACTTTATGAAGATGTATGACGGCATTAATTATCAGGATTTTGCTAAAAAGCTTGATTTAGTTTCGTGGGATAACTACCCCGCTTGGGACAAGGGTAATAATATAAACGAAGCACTTGACACAGCCTTTGTTCACGATGCATTCAGAACAATGGGCGGCGGAAAGCCTTTCTTTTTGATGGAAAGCACCCCCTCGCTTGTTAACTGGCACGACGTTAATAAGCTTCCTTACCCGAGAAGACAGGAGCTTTCTTCAATGCAGGCTGTGGCACACGGTGCAGACAGCATTCAATATTTCCAATGGCGAAAATCACGTGGCGGTCACGAAAAATTCCACGGTGCAGTTGTTGACCATTGCGGCCACGAAAACACAAGAGTTTTCAAGGAGGTTTCAAACCTCGGCAAAAACCTTGAAAAGCTTTCCGGAGTTGTTGGTGAAGGCTGTAATTCCAAGGTTGCAATAATATGTGACTGGGAAAACGGTTGGGCTGTAAAATCATTCTGTGGCTATAACAATCTTCAGCGTGACTACTACCACGAGTGCACAAAATGGTATGCGCCTTTCTGGGAAAAGGGCATTGCTGTTGACATAATCGCTATGGATGACGATTATTCAAAATACGATTTGGTTATCGCACCGTTCCTTTATATGCTTAAAGATGGCACAAAAGAGCGAATTGAAAGCTACGTTAAAAACGGCGGCAGCTTTGTTGCAGGCTACCTCTCAGGCATTGTTGACAAGGATGACCTCTGCTTCCTTGGTGGCTTCCCCGCTGACAATCTTAAAGATGTTTTCGGCATCTGGGTTGAAGAAACAGACTCTTTACCCGATGGTATGAAAAACGTAGTTGAGTTTAACGGTAAAGAATACGATGCAATTAACTTCTGCGACATTCTTCACGCAAACTCTGCAGAAACGTTGGCAGAATACAAAGAGGATTTCTACAAGAATATGCCCGCCGTAACAAAAAATCGCTATGGCGACGGCACTGCATATTATTGCGCTTTTGCTAACAGCGGTGATTTCTTCCATGATTTTGCAAAAGAGCTTATTTCAACAATCAATATCGCTCCCGACACCGGCATTGCAACAGAAAAAGGCATCAGCGTAAGAAAACGTGGTGACGTTATTTTCGTCATGAACTTTGCCGACAATGAAAAACAGGTTACACTCGACAAAGAATACACAGACATTTTAACAGGCAAAGCAATTAACGGAACGCTGACGCTGAATAAATGTGGATATTTAATTCTGAAATAAAGAAAATGCTACTATCATTGAGATAGTAGCATTCTTTTATTTGTTAAAAAACGGGAACCCCTTTTCATCCCATTTAACTTTCCTTGTTCTTGCACTTCTGCAAGGGTCATAAAGTGAATCACCATCAGAATATCCACATTCACCTTTAAAGCATTTTTCATCACGGGAATGGTAAACAATCAGCCACTCACCGTTTTCATCTTTAACAAATGAGTTGTGACCGGGTCCGTATTCAAATGGTAAATCGGCAGATGTTAAAACAGGTTCAGATAATTTGGTCCAACTATCAATATCAAGTAAATCGGCATTTTCATCCGCATACATAAGACCTATGCAATATTCGGGACCCGTTGCAGAAGCAGAAAACGCCAGAAAAACCTTTCCGTTTTCAACCATAACAGCGGGGCCTTCGTTAACAGGGATGCGCACCCTTTCCCAATCATATTCGGGCTTCGTGAGAAGCATTGCGTTACTTGTTGTTTTCCACGGCTCATTTGGGTCAACAGTTGCAATATACACATTTGAATTACCGCCGTTTTGCGCCCAAGCAACGTATGACTTGCCGTTACATTCGAAATACGTCATATCAAGTGAAAAGCCCTTGAATGAGAAGCTGTCGCTCTCGGGTGAAAAAAACTTGCCTAAGTCAATCCATTCATCGTTATAAGGGTCATCACCAAGGCATTTAATTATGTGGCAATCAATATCCCACACGTTATTTTCGCTACCGCTTGCGGCAAAAAGCACGTACCACACGCCGCCGATTTTGTGAAGCTCTGGTGCCCAGATAAACCGAAACGCAGTTTTTGAATCCTTTTGGTGCCAAATTGTTTTTTCCTCGGCGGTTTTCAGCCCCATAATGGTTTTTGAACGTCTGAGGATTATTCTGTCATAACCATTAACGTCTTTTTCGCCATACATAGGGTAAGATGCAGTAAAATAATAAAAACCGTCTCCCCCGTTACAAACAAACGGGTCTGCCCTGTCCTTTATAAATATATCCGAGTTGAAATTCATAACATCACCATTTATAATATAACACGCAACTCAAATAAATTCAACACAGCGTTGAGTTTATAAATATTTTCGTGTATAATGATTCAGGTGATAAAATGAAAATTGAAGTTCACAAAAAATTGCCGCAAGAAGCAATAGATATCAGAATCAAGGTTTTTGTCGACGAACAGGGCTTTTATGACGAAATAGATGAAACAGACAACGTGGCAACACATCTGCTTTTATTCTTGGATGATTATGCAATCGGTACCTGTCGGGTTTTTGAAAGCGAAAAACCGAATGAGTTTATATTAGGCAGGCTTTGCATTTTAAAAGAACACAGAGGGAAAAATTTCGGAAGTATGATTTTAGGAAAAGCGGAGTCCGTCGTTAAAGCTATGGGCGGAAAATCACTAAAGCTCCATTCTCAGCTACACGCAAAAAGCTTTTATGAAAAATGCGGATACACTCAGCTTGGTGAATTGGAATATGAGCAAAACCAGCCTCATATATGGATGGTGAAAGAATTATAAGGAAACCCCCGCTCGGAGGAGCGGGAGTTTTGCTAATTTTTTGAAGTTGGTTGCATAGCATTTTATTACTCAATCGACAAATTTCGGAAAAAGCGAATAGTTAATAGTTAATAGTGAAGAGTGAATAGTGAAGAGTGAAGAAGTAAAAAATGACAAGTTTCTGTTGAAACTTGTCATTTTTTTGGCAGGGGCAGTAAGAATCGAACTCACGACACGCGGTTTTGGAGACCGCTGCTCTACCAGCTGAGCTATACCCCTATATATCTGCCGCCGCTGTTGCGACGGCTTTGGTGGACCATCAGGGACTCGAACCCCGGACCAACCGGTTATGAGCCGGTTGCTCTAACCAACTGAGCTAATGGTCCGTGTTTTGCAACGAATAGAATTATATTAAATCCAAACACTTTTGTCAAGTGTTTTATATTATTTTTAAAAAATTATTCTATTATCGCAACGTTCTCGTCACCAAGGATATATTTTAATTCGTCCGTCATTGGCTTGTTGACCTGTGTGAGCAAATCAACGCCAAGGAACTCATACTCACCGCTACTGCAATGATAAATATAAACAGGCATATTTCCACCGAAAATCGAAACAAGGTTTTTGATTTTTTTAACAGTATTTTCGTTTTCTTCTGTCAACCGAAGGAAAATGCCGATTTTCTTTTTCTTTTCAGGTTTTGCTTTTTCCGGCGAAACGCTTTGAGGGGTTTCGCTGATTTCATCAATCTCCGACTGAGTTGGTACGGTTATTTTTTCGGCAAGAAGCTTTATTTCTTCATCCTTTACAGATATTCTGCCATCTATCAAAACAATGGAACCAACCGAGATAACATCTGAATACACGGCAAACACCTTTGGGAAAGCAATCATTTCAATATTGCCGTATAAATCCTCGATACCGCAAAATGCCATTATTTCATCACGCTTTGTGACCTTCTTTTTAACAGAGGTTATAATACCCAAAAACTTAATCGGTTTTTCATCAATCTCATTTTCGTTGCCTGTTTCAAGATATTCATAAAGCGCCGAGGTTTTCGGTGCTTTTATTTTCTCTGAAAAAGCACGGAACTCTTCAAGTGGGTGACCCGAAAAATACAGACCTGCAACCTCTTTTTCGAGATAGAGCATATCGTTTTTAACCATTTCATCACAATGGCTGAAATTGGGCTCTGATGAAAATGATTCGTTCTCACCACTCACCATTGAAAACATATCAAGCTGATCGCCTGCGTATGAGTCGTGCTCCTTTTGTGCCGCATTCATAACAAGCTCAATATTGAGAATCATTTCACGTCTGTTAAGACCCAACCCGTCAAGAGCGCCCGCTTTAATAAGGCTTTCAAGAGCACGTCGATTAAGCTCGCTTCCGTAAATACGTTTACAGAAATCCCAAAAACTCTTAAACTCACCGTTTTCGGCTCTGTCTTTTTCAATTTTCTCAATTAAAGCTCTGCCGGTGTTTTTTATACTCAGAAGCGGGAAAACAATATCTCTGCCTTTAACAGAAAATCTCACACCACTTCTGTTGACGTGGGGCGAAAGAACTCTGATATTAAGGCGTTTACATTCTTCTATATAAACAACGGTTTTAGAAATGTCACCAATAACACTTGTGAGAAGCGCCGCCATAAATTCACGTGGATATTTCACCTTGAGATAGGCTGTCTGGTATGCTACAAGACCATATGCCGCCGTGTGGCTCTTATTAAAGCCGTATGACGCAAACGAGGTCATATCCGAGAAAATTTCGTCGGCTGTTTTGGCATCTATTCCCCTACGCACGGCGCCCTCAATCACGACGTTACCATTATCGTCAAGCAAGCCGTTAATGAAAATGTTGCGTTCATTTTCCATAACGTCACGCTTCTTTTTGCTCATCGCTCGGCGAACAATGTCAGCTCTGCCATATGAATAACCCGCAAGCGTTCGGAACACCTGCATAACCTGCTCCTGATAAACCATACAGCCGTTTGTTTCATCAAGAATATCCTTTAACAGCGGTGACTTATACTGAATTCTGTCGGGAAACCTGCGATTTATAAGATACGAGTCAATAAAAAACATGGGACCCGGTCTGTAAAGGGCGATAGCCGCCGCAATATCAGAAAACCTTTCAGGCCGCATATTGACAATAAGATTCGTCATACCCGCAGATTCACATTGGAATATGCCACAGGTATTGCCCTTTGACATTTCCGAGAACACCTCGGGATAATCAAGGGGAATATCCGATATATTAAATTCAGGCTCTTTTTTCTTTACCTCTTCAACAGCATCGTTAATAACCGTTAGTGTTCTCAGACCCAAAAAGTCCATTTTGAGAAGTCCCAACTGCTCAATTTCGGTCATTGTGAACTGTGTTACAATCTGTTCACCGTTTTTTGCAAGGGGTACATAGGAAGAAACCTCATCACGGGTGATAACCACACCTGCGGCGTGGGTCGAGGCATGGCGGGGCATACCCTCAACACGCATAGCGGTGTCAATGAGTTTTTTTATTGAATCATCTGAATTGTAAAGCTTTTTAAGCTCGGGGTTTTTCTCAAGTGCGATTTTAATATCAGGGAAATCTCTTGTTATCTGCTTTGCCACAACGTCACCCGTGCTGTATGGCAAGCCCAGGGCTCTTGCAACGTCACGAATTGCCGCCTTTGCCTGCAAGGTACCGAAGGTAACAATCTGTGCAACCCTGTCGACGCCATATTTACGGTTGACATAGTCTATTACCTCCCCCCTACGTTCATAACAGAAGTCAATATCAATATCGGGCATACTGACTCTTTCGGGGTTAAGAAAGCGTTCAAAAAGGAGCTTGTTTTTTATGGGGTCTATACCTGTTATACCCAAAGCATAAGCCGCAAGGGAGCCTGCCGCAGAGCCTCTTCCGGGCCCCACCGGTATCCCCTTTGATTTCGCAAATTTTATAAAATCGGCAACAATGAGGAAATAGTCGTTGAAGCCCATTGTGTCGATAACAGAAAGCTCGTAATCAAGCTGTTTGAGATATTCCTCGGGAACAATTTCAAAGAGCTTTTCAAGACCGCTGAGGCACTCGTTACGTAAAAAGACCTTGTGGTCGCTTATAGGTGCATCGAATAAAGGAAGCTTTGTAACCCCGAACTCAAAATTAAAATTGCACTTTTCTGCAATTCTGACTGTGTTTTCAACCGCTTCGGGGTAATCGGCAAAGGCCTCTGCCATTTCATCGCCGCTTTTAAGATAAAACTCGTCGTTTTCAAATTCCAATGCATTTTCTTCGCCCACAACCTTGTTGGTCTGCACGGCAATTAAAACCCGCTGAATTTCAGAATCGGATTTCACGGTGTAATGAACGTCGTTAGTTGCAACCATAGGTATGCCCAGTTCTCTGCTGATTGAAACGATACCGTCAATAACCTCACGTTCTTCAAGCATACCGTGATTCTGCACCTCGAGATAATAGTTGCCCTCACCGAAGGTGTTTTTGTACCAACGGGCGGTCTCCAATGCATCATCAAAATTGCGTTCTGTAATTTTCTTTGCAACCTCACCGAACAAACAGCCAGAAAGGGCAATTAACCCCTCGTGATGAAGCTCAAGCATTTCACGGTCTGTTCGGGGTTTTGTATAAAAGCCGTCAACCCAGGCTGACGAAACAATTTTTGTTAAATTCTTGTAGCCGACCTCGTCTTTGCAAAGCAAAATTAAGTGATAACGCTCACTGTCAACACCGTGAACCTTATCAAATCTTGAACGGGGTGCAACGTAAACCTCGCAACCGATTATGGGCTTTACGCCCTGTTTCTGACACTCTTTATAAAATGCAACAGCACCATAAAGAACGCCGTGGTCGGTAATTGCAAGATGACTCTGCCCCAACTCCTTTGCACGCAAAACAATCTCCTCGATGCGACAAGCACCATCGAGAAGGCTGTATTCTGTATGCAAATGCAAATGGGCAAAATCAGTCATAATTATTTCTGGCCGTAGTAGGCATCCTTTCCGTGTTTTCTGAAATAATGTTTATCGGATAAATAGCCGGGAATTGTTTTGCACTCACCTTTAAAAAGCTGCTCGGTTTTCATTGCCATTTCAGCCACGATTTCGAGAACAGCCGCATTGTGAACGGCGTCGTGGGCGGATTTACCGAAAACGAAGGGTGCGTGTGATGACACAAGAACAGCGGGGGTTGACGCAACATCCAAACCGTTGCTTTTATAATGTTCAGCTATAACAACGCCTGTATTATATTCATATTTTCCGTTAACCTCTTCTGCTGTCAGCGGACGTGTGCAGGGAACACCCGTGTACGAAAAATCGGCATGAGTTGTGCCATAAGGCGGTATATCTCTGTTTGCCTGAGCAAATGCCGATGCATTCACTGAATGCGTGTGAACAACAGCGTTAAGCTCTCCAAACTCTTTATATAAAACGTAGTGTGTGGGTGTGTCTGACGAGGGATTATAATCACCCTCAACAACAGAACCGTCCTCAAGAGAAATTATTACCATACTTTCGGGAGTCAATTCATCATAGGGAACACCCGAGGGCTTTATTGCAAACACTCCATTAGCCCTATCAACAGCCGAAACATTACCCCATGTAAACGGAGCAAGACCCAATGAGTGTAGCTCTTTGTTAGCCTTGCAAACTTCAATTTTCAAATTTTCAAACATAATATCACCACTAATTTTTTTCTATGATGATTATATAACTAACAAACATCATTGTCAACGCAAAAGAAATTACTATAATTTAATAAAAGTAGTGACATTTATGTTTTTTTATGTTATATTTACTGTATATTGAAAAAATTCAAGGAGAATTTCTATTATGAAAAAATACGCACGCATTTTCTCGTTTATTGCGCTTGTTCTTGCAATAACATTTGCTTTTTCGGGCTGTGGGCTGGTTAACTTCGCCGCAACCGTTCTTGGCAAAAATAACACAGATTCAACAACAGGCACAACATCAAACTACCTGGAGACAGTTCCCTCGGGCGACAATATTAATTACGATAACCTTAACCCCACCGACAGCGCTGTAATTACCCCGCCCGACTCAAGCGCACCAGATTCAACTGCACCCGCAGGCACCCAGGCTCCCACATCGGGCTCAGCTAACAAGCCTGTAAACAAGCCCTCCGGTAGCGGTTCAACAACACAAAACAGCGGCACAACAGCCCCCTCTGTTGACAAAGGTGATGAAATAACCGAAGAACAGATTGGTGAGTTAACAGTAGAAGGCCTTATGGATCTTCTTTTTGCAACGGAAGACCCCAACGTTGCAGGTAAAATCCTTACAACCTGCGGTTTCGAATACGACGAAGAGCAGGCTATTTTCTATTCACAGATTAACCCCTGGCAGAGAATGTTCGGCTTTAACTACATATATGATATGGCTGCACCCTTAGCAGGTATGAACTATGCTACAGAAAGAATTTTCTTTGAATACGACAACAAGGATTGGATGGTTCAGATCTGGAAGGGTCAATACGGCATCACAGCCGGTGGCGAAATCGGTTTGTATAATAAAACAGACAAGATTATGCAGTACGATTGTGCCAAGGATGACGAGCTTATTGAGATGGCATTTGACTTCTATAACAACGGTGAATACGTTTTCTCTAGGGGTCCCGAAATGCACTGGTGGCTCACAGGCTTCAAGGTTTTCCACTCCGGTATCAGTATGTCCATTGATTTGGATATGACACTTAAATTCCCCAATATTCAGATGGCGAATGCATTCGAAACAGGTCTTAAAAAGGTTGTAAGAAATTCTTTCCTTGACCCCATAACATATTCAAGAACATCACTTACTTTCAAAATTCATTGGTGATTAAATGAGCAATTTGTTAACTAAATTTGCAATTATTGCAGACCCGCACTACTATTCAGAGACTCTCGGCAACAGCGGTAAAGCATATGAACGCAGAGCGGGCTCAGACCAAAAAATGCTGGCGTTGAGCCGTGGCACCGTTCTCACCGCTCTTGAGCACATCAGAAATTCAGATGCAAAATTTCTTCTAATTGCCGGTGACCTTTCAAACGACGGTGAAAGAGTTTCACACGAGGAAATGCGAGAAATCCTTTATGAATTCAAAAAAATAATGCCTGTTTACGTTATCACCGCAACCCACGACTGGTGTTGTGACGGCAATCCCAGACGGTATGAGGGCGACAATATTCTTCACGATGTTGAAACGGTTGCAGTAAACGAGCTTTATGAGTTTTATAAGGACTTTGGTCCCGATGAAGCAATTTCTGAATTTCACACCCATCAGGACAAGGTTTCATACGTTGTGAGGCCCTGCGACGGTGTTAGCGTTTTCTGCCTTGATGACGACCAGGACGGAATTGGTCGTGGCTCGGGCTATTCTCCGGAGCACTTCCAATGGATTGAAAATCAAACAAACGAGGCAAAAAAGCGTGGTGACGTTGTTTTCGGTATGCAGCACCACCACCTTTTCTTAACGGAATTTGACCGTGCCATCAACGGTAAAGGCTCCGTTGACTACAAAATGGAGCAGGTTACAAGATTTGCTGATTTCGGTTTTCCTGTTATGTTCACGGGTCACTCCCACATGCACCACATAAGAAGAGTTGAAACCGAAAAGGGCAACCACTTTTACGAAATAAACGTTGGTTCTATAAGCGGCTACCCTGCCCCGATATGCTATTGTGATGTTTTCGAAGACGGTATTGATATAAAAACCGAGCATCTTGAAAAGTTCACCCACAACGGCAAGGAATACACCAACGATTATCTCAAAAATCATGCTACTGCACTTTTCAGCGACATTATTGACTCAGCGGCAGTTAATGAAAAGGATAAATTTTTGGCAGTTGTTGAAGCAATCGGCTTAGGTGCTGAAAAAGCAAGCAAAATCTGGAAATTTGCCCGCCCCGCCCTCAAATGGCTTGATAAATTAACTGTAAAAAAAGCTGCAAGAATACTCAATTTTATTTCTTTTGGCAAGGCTATTGATAAGAAAGCCGCAAAAGAAATTGCAGATGTGAAAGTTACAGAAATGGTTTTCGGTGCTTTTCGCTCTATTCTTGACGGCTCGTTAGTTAAGTACGAGGAGGGCTCGGCTTATTACACAGTTTTTACACAAGCACTCGCCTTTCCCCTTCGCCTTGTTAAAAAGCTCCATATAAAAAACGGCGGTCTTATAAGAACGCTGACTCATATAAAAAACGCTGCGCCTGAGCTTATGACAGGCGGACCTCTTGATAACAACAATTGGTTTTGTGAGTTTTAAAACACAAAAAGAACTGATACATCCGAAAATGTATCAGTTCTTTATTTTTATAACTGCTCGGCTATATCGTAGATAAGTCTTTCGGTTTTTCCCCAACCAAGACAAGGGTCGGTAATGGATTTGCCGTAAATTCCGTCGCCGATTTTTTGTGCACCGTCTTCTATGTAGCTTTCAATCATAATACCCTTAACCAGCTTTTTAATATCATCGTTATGTGCTCTGCTGTAAAGAATATCTTTTGTTATGCGGATTTGTTCAAGATATTTCTTACCGGAGTTTGCGTGGTTAGCATCAACAATGCAAGAGGGATTTTTAAGACCCGACTTTTCATAGGCATCCGAAAGATTGAGCAAATCTTCATAGTGGTAATTAGAGATGTTGTGACCGTCTCTGTCAACAAAGCCTCGCATAATAGCATGTGCATAGGGGTTGCCGTCGCTTTCAACCTCCCACCCTCTGTAAAGGAAGGTGTGACTGCTCTGAGCGGCGGTAATCGCATTCATCATAACGGAAATATCACCGCCTGTGGGGTTTTTCATACCAACAGGGATGTCAAAACCGCTGGATGCAAGCCTATGCTCCTGATTTTCAACCGAACGGGCACCGATTGCAACGTATGAGAGCAAATCGGAGAGATAACGGAAATTTGCGGGGTAAAGCATTTCATCCGCACATGAGAAGCCGTAGTCACGAAGCGCACACATATGAAGCTCACGAATAGAAATAATGCCGTGAAGCATATCCGGCTTCTCGTTAGGGTCAGGTTGGTGGAGCATTCCCTTATATCCTGCACCGGTTGTTCTCGGTTTACCTGTATAAATTCGGGGAACGATAACGATTTTATCCTTAACCTTTTCTCTGACCTCGGCAAGTCTTGAAATATAATCAAGAACGGGGTCTTTTGAATCAGCGGAGCAAGGCCCGATAACAAGAAGAAGCTTATCAGATTTACCCGTAAATACGTTTTTAATTTCTATGTCATTTTTATCTTTCTGCTCTGCCATTTTGGCAGTAAGCGGGAACTGTTCTTTAATCTCCATCGGAATGGGAAGCTTTCTTTTGAAATTCATACTCATTTTAATTATCTCCTTTGATATCTGTTTGTATGCCCAGGGTTTTGATATCATCAAAGAACTCGGGGTAACTTTTGTTTACACATTGGGCGTTATCTAAAGTTCCGCCCACTTTACTGCACAAAACCGCAAGCGACATTGCTATTCTGTGGTCGTTGTGACAGTTCAGGCTTTCTTTTGGGGCTTGGACTTCTGTTTTAGGAATAATTATTTCATTGTCGTTAACAGTAATATCTACGCCGAATTTTGAAAGCTCCGTCTGCATAGCAACACCACGGTCACTTTCTTTAATTTTTAGCCTTTTTGTCCCTTTAAGAACAGCACCGTTGCAAAGAACGGCACAAGTAATAAGAACAGGACCTAAATCCGGACAATCAGTAATATCAAAAGTCGGTGTGCCATTTTTCAAGGCTATAAAATATTCTTTATAAACTTTATCACCTTGATAACTTTCGTTATTCATACCATCAACAATAACGTTGCCGCCAACAAGATTAAATGCTTCAAGAAACGCCGCATTTGACCAATCACCTTCAACAGAAAGACTTTGAGCTTTAAAATGCTGATTTCCTTTTATGTAAAAACCATTGTCCTTTTTTATTATATTGACACCAAATACAGATAAAACGTCAATAGTTATATCTACATATGGAGCACTTTGTAAAGGTGTTGTCAGAATTATTTCACTGTCACCCTCCAGTAAGGGTAAAGCGAGCATTAACCCAGTTAAAAACTGACTGCTCACGTCACCACGCATTTCATACACGCCGCATTTCAGCACACCGCCCGCTACAAGAGCGTTCCCCTCTTTTCTAATGTAACAACCCATCTTTGGGAAAATCGTCTCATATACGCTCTGAGGACGTTCTAGCAGTCTTTCGCTACCGCTGAAAGAAACGTGTTCAGAAAAAATAAGACTTAACGGAATTAAAAATCTCAACGTGCTTCCGCTTTCGTTACAAAAAAGATTACGGCTTTCTTTTCTTTTATCTGTATCAATTCCGCAAACAATCGCTTTATTGTCAACAATATCTATTTTTGCGCCCAATTCCTTGAGGCAAGAAACCGTAGCTGAAATGTCTTCATTTGTTCCTATATTTTCAATTACGCTTTCACCCTTGGCAAGAGCGGCACAAATCAGCAAACGGTGAGCACAGCTCTTTGAGGGCGGTGCCTTTATTTTGCCGGTCGCCACACCGGGCTTTATTGTTACGTTCATTTTTTCGCCTTCTTTATTAATGCATCGACTGCAAGAAGATATCCATCTGTGCCTTTTCCGCTGATTGTTTCAAAGCAAGCACTTCTAACATAGCTCACCTTTCTGAAATCCTCACGGGAATCAACGTCTGAAATATGCACCTCAACTGCAGGAATATTAACAGCCTTTAAAGCATCTAATATCGCAACGCTTGTGTGGGTATATGCGCCGGGGTTTATAACAATCCCGTCATAAAGACCGTAGGCAAACTGAATGATATCGACCAAATCACCCTCGTGGTTGGATTGATAACACTTTACACCAATTTTTTTATAATTGGCGTATTTTTCAATTTTTTCAACAAGAGAATTATATGTTTCTCTGCCGTAAATATCGGGTTCCCTTATGCCAAGCATATTGAGATTCGGCCCGTTAATCACAAGAATATTCATAAAAATCCTCCTCTATTATTTTCGCAACCTCTTCCACCGTTCCCGAGCCGTCAATAACTACGTCTGCCGATGATTTATAAAGCTCATATCTTTCATTATACCGCTTTTCTAAATCTGAGCGGTTGCTCGAAAGCGGCCTGTCGGAAGTGGCAACCAACATATCAAGGGGTCTTTCAAGAAAATAAATTCTCGCATTCCCTTTTAAAATCTCAATATTTTCGGGGTTAATAACTGCTCCCCCGCCTGTTGAAATAATTTGTGAATTTAATTTTGCAATTTCTTTTATAACGCCGTGTTCAACTTCTCTGAAATAGCTCTCACCAAATTTTTCAAATATTTCGGGGATGTTTCTGTTTTCAGTTTTAGTTATTTCATCATCGCTGTCAACAAACACTTTACCAAGCATTTGGGACAGGAGCTTTCCAACCGACGTTTTTCCGCTTGCAGGCATACCTACAAGAGCGATATTCATTTTTTGCTTATATAAGCTCTTGAAAATCTCTTCAACCTTATTGTCGTCAACAGGCTGCTCAATAAACTTCTCAACAGCATAAGCCGCCTGCGAAACCAACATATACAACCCGCCGACAGCAGTTATATTTTTCGCACGTGCGTCTAAAACAAGTTGTGATTTTAAGGGGTTATAAACTGCATCAAAAACCGCTTGGACCTTTGAAAGTTTTCCCAAATCAACGGCGCTGACACCTGGTTTCGGATACATTCCGCAAGGTGTTGTGTTTATAACGATTTCACAATCACTATCTTTTTCATAAAGCTCTTCGTATGTAATGTAGCCGTCTTTTTTACTTCTTGAAACCTTTAATACCAAACGTGATTCCAACGAGTTTGCAACAGCGAAGGCTGTGTTGGAGGTTCCGCCGCTACCGAGAACGGCTACCTTTTTGCCTTTTAAAGACACACCCGCTCTTTCGATAAGTGATTTCAAGCCGTAAAAATCCGTATTATAACCGTAAAGCTTACCGTTTTTTTTGACAATGGTGTTAACGGCATTAATAGCCTTTGCTTCATCTGAAATCCAATCAAGAAATTCAATTACATCCCGTTTATATGGGATTGTGACGTTGATTGCCTTGAATTCTTTTTTCAAGAAAAACTCAGCAAGCTCTTCTTTTTTTAATTCCAGCAAAGAATACTCGTAATCTGCCAATGCATTGTGAATTTCTTTTGAAAAGCTGTGACCCAACTTTTCACCAATACAACCGTATTCCATTATTGCTCACCAAGCCAATCGGTACCGTATTTCTGAGCTAACAAGTCACACAACACAAGTGCCGTTACGCTGTCAACCACCACTCTCGCTCTGTGAACAATACAAGGGTCGTGTCTGCCTTTAACGCTTAGAATGGTATTTACTTTATTGAAAAAATCTATTGTTTCCTGTTCTTTGGAAATAGACGGGGTTGGCTTGACGGCACATCTGAAAATAACAGGCATACCGTTTGTTATACCGCCATTTATTCCGCCGTTGTTATTTGATTTTGTTATAACCTTATCTTTGCACAAACAGAAGCTGTCGTTCATTACGCTACCTGTCATATCGGCACAAGAGAAGCCTGCACCGAACTCAACGCCTTTTACCCCGGGAATTGAAAAAAGCGCATGCGAAAGAACACTTTCAACGGAATCAAACCATGGCTCACCAATACCAACAGGCAAACCGACAACTGCTGTTTCAAGAATTCCGCCGACGCTGTCGCCATCTTTTGCAGCGTTTTCAATATTGCTTATTATTTTCTCTCCGGCTTTTTCATTTAAAACAGGGAAGAGTTTTTTAGAAAGAACGGAGATATCGTTTTCATAATCCGAAAACCCATCATCCTCAACACCTGCACATTTTGAAATGTGGGTACCTATTTTTATACCTTTTTTTGAAAGCAAATCAACAGCTATTGCACCCGCCGCAACAAGCCCCGCAGTAATTCTGCCACTAAAGTGACCGCCGCCACGGTAATCCTCACAACCGCTGTACTTACAAAAGGCTGTGTAATCTGCGTGTCCGGGTCTTGCTTTGCCGTAATCCTTTGAATAATCTTTTGATTGAGTGTTTTCATTGGGTATCACTATGCAAACAGGTGTACCGGTCGTTTTGCCCTTGAATACACCGCTGACAATCTTAAATTTGTCTGATTCCTGTCGTGGTGTGGAAATCTTACCAAAAGGACGTCTCAGATCAAGCTGATGTGCAATAAATTCTTCATTAACCTTAACACCGGCAGGCAAACCGTCAATAACTGCGCCAATAGCTGTGCCGTGGCTTTCGCCGAAAAGTGTTACGCTGATATTGTTGCCAAAAGTATTTTTCACTCTGAGTACGCCTCCTTTACTAAAACTTCTAATTCGTTGAATGTCAAAAATCTGAATTCAAAGCTACCGATTTCATTAACAAAAACAACGTTAATTCCATCACCCTTCGCCTTTTTGTCGTGGCGGAGTGAAGAAATAATTTCATCTACAGGAAAATCAAATTTTGTTGGTAATTTGTATTTATTCAAAACGTTCACCAGTCGCTTTTTAACGTCAACTGATGAAAAAGCAAGCATCCCCATGGCTACACATTCACCGTGAAGATAACCCGAAAGACCTGCAGCGGTTTCGATAGCGTGGCCTGCGGTATGACCGAAGTTGAGAACCTTACGAAGCCCTGTTTCTTTTTCATCCTCTTCAACAACCGCTTTTTTGATTTTCAAAGAACGCTCAATTACTTTATCGATAATATCTTCGGCATCGTTATTTTCTAACATTTCGAAAAGCTCTTTGTCGCTTGTTGCCGCCATTTTTATACTCTCTGCAAGACCGTTATTAAACTGTCTATGTGAAAGTGTTTTTAAAACATCCGGGTCAATTACAACAGCCTTGGGCTGATAAAAAGCGCCGACGGTATTTTTATAGCCCCCAAAATCAATAGCAGTTTTACCGCCTATTGATGAATCCACCTGCGAAAGCAAGGTTGTGGGGATATTGTAAAAATCAATACCACGCATATATGTTGCGGCTGTAAAGCCCGAAAGGTCACCAACAACGCCGCCGCCCACAGCAACAACACAATCTGCCCTTGTGAAAGCATTTTCATTCAACACTTCAAGCAATTCTTTATATGCTTCAAAGGATTTACTTTGTTCCCCTTGGGGAATAACCTTTATAACGTTGTTTTTGAATTGCTTTGAAACAGCCTCGGCATATTCTGAAGGAACGCCGCTGTCTGTAACAATAAGTGCTTTTTTATCTGTGTCGCAATATTCAGAAAGAGTGTTAATTGCACCTCTTTCAATTATTATATTGTAATCACCCATTGATGTTTTTACTGTTAATTTCATAAGTAATATCCTTATATCTGTTGTTCTTTAGAGTATCTGCCCACAAGACGGACGTTGGTGCAAACCTCAGAAAGCTTTGAAAGCATATTTTTCTCATCCTCTTTGGAAAGCTTGCCCTCACCCTCAAGGAAAAAGTAATAATTCCAGATAACGTCCTTTGACGGGCGGCTTTTCAGAGCCTTGAGATTGTAGCCGCATTCACCGAAAACAGAAATAGCCTTGCTAAGAGAGCCCGCTTCATCACGAACGGTGAAAAGAACGATAAAGTTTTCGTCCCCCATTGATTCGCCCCTTGGTATTCTTGAAAAAACCGCAAAGCGTGTGGTATTTTTACTGTCTTTATTAATCTTTCTGTCAATCAGCTTCAATCCGTATTCGTGACCCGCTTCAAGACTGCATATAACACCAAGTGAACTATCACCATTCTCTGAAACAGTTTGCGCCGCAACGGCGGTATTGACCGCTTCCTGGGTCAGCAACCCTCTTTCAGAGATATATTCAGCACATTGACCCAGAGCCTGTGGGTGGCTGATAACCTTTTTTATTGTGTTTCTGTGTGAATCCGGCGTACCGAAAAGGTGCTGTTCAACTGCCATATCATAAACACCGTTTATAAACAGCGAACCGAAATATGTAAGATCCATAACACGGGCAACATCACCCTCGTAGCTGTTTTCTATTGGTAAAACCGCACACTCACATTCACCATTTTCAACAGCTTTATATGCTGATTTAAAATCAGGGAATGCAACAGGATTACCGTCGGGGAAAATGCGCTTCACGGCAATTTCAGCAAATGCCCCCTTCACGCCGGAAAAAGCAATTCTTGTTCCGGCGAGAATTTTGTGCTGAAAATCCTTTGAGAGATTCATCGTCTTTTTCTGAAAGTTTATGTAATATGAACGGATTTCTTCATCAGAAATCAAAGCGCTGTTTTTTTCTAGAAGCGCCGCCTCTCTCACAGTATCCTCAACCGGAATACCGTTAACCTTTTTATATTCTGCAACATCCTTGACCGCCTCCATTCTCTTTTGGAACAGAGCCGCAATTTCCACATCAATTTCGCCAATGATTTTTCTGGCTTCATGGAATTTTTTTTCGTAATCAGTCATTTTTATAATCCTCATAAAGTGCTTTAAATGCAGGGATGGAGCGTTCAATAAGCTCTGTGTCCACACAATAAGAGATTCTCACAAAGCCCTCACAACCGAATGAATTGCTAGGCACAAGAAGAAGCTCAAACTTCTTTGCTCTTTCATAGAATTTGTTTGCGTCTTCCTCAAGGGATTTAACAAACATATAAAATGCACCATCGGGCTTAATTACTGTGTAGCCGATATCTGTAAGAGCATCGTAAAGAATTTTTCTGTTCTTTTCATATATTGAGATATCAGCGGTGTCTTCGAGACATTCTGCGATTGTGTACTGCATCAGAGCAGGTGCACAAACATAACCGAGAGCTCTGCCCGCACCGCATATTGCCGCATAAACGTCGCTTGCATCCTTCATATCGGGTGAAACTAAAATGTAGCCGATACGCTCACCGGGCAACGAAAGAGCTTTGCTGTATGAGTAACAAACAAAAGTGTTATCATAGTAACAAGGAATATAGGGAACCTTTTCACCTGTGAAAACAAGCTCTCTGTATGGTTCATCGGAAATAATAAATATTTCTTTATTGTATTCCTTTTGCTTTTCTTTAAGTAAATCGGTTAATTTAACAATATCGCTTTCGGGGATAATAACGCCCGAGGGATTATTGGGTGAATTTACGATAATTGCTTTGGTGTTGGGGGTTACTGCCTTTTCAAGTGCATTAAAATCGATTTGCAAATCATCTTTTTTAGAAGGCACAACCACCAGCTTTGCCCCCGCCTGTTCAGCGAAAACCCTGTATTCGGGGAAAAACGGTGCCAATGCTATAACCTCGTCACCATCTTCGACAATAGCATTGAGAGTAATTGTAAGTGATGCTGCTGCGCCACAGGTCATATAAACAAGACTAGGGTTTGCATTTACTCCGAATTTTTCTTTTATGTACTCTGCAATTTTTGTTCTCACATTCAAATCACCGGGTGCAGACGTGTAGCCGTGAAGAACCTCTGCAGGAGTCTGTGCAATAAGCTTATTCATAACGTCAGTAACCTTTTTGGGAGCGGGAACACTAGGATTACCAAGGCTGAAATCGAAAACATTCTCTGCGCCGATTTCTGCTTTTCTTTTCTTGCCGTATTCAAAAATCTCACGGATAATCGAACTTTTTTTACCTAATTGCATCATTTTTTCTGAAATCATTTTAATACTCCTTTTTAGGGTGAAAGGAATTATCCGAACCGTGTTTTATACAGGCGGATTTCCGTTCATCCTGTGTTAAAATACTCGCCAATCCGAAAGGATTAGCTGCGTTTTTGCCTTGTCTGACCAAAAATCCGCACTGTATAAAATCTTCGACCTAAAAGCTAAAGATTTTCATTGAATTTTTGGTGTTGAGGGCGAAGATAGGCTGACGCCTTTCAAGACCGAAACGCCGAAAAGCCTTAAAAGATTTGCTTTTAGGCAGGTTCGGATGACTCTTTTCACCCTAAACAAAAAGTCCGCAAACCGATACACTTTTAAAAGCATAGCAGAATGCGGACTGTCTATTCACACTAAACTGAAATTTCAGTTACAAGATGAAAACAGACAATCCTGTGTAAAATAATAAAATCGAAAATATCCGAAATTACGAATCATCTGTAACACCTCTCCTGAAAAATATGTGAACATTGTACTCCTCGGTTTTTTATTTGTCAACAAAAAAACTAAAATTCATTGTATTTTTATTAATTTTCGTTCTTTTCGACAATTTCGGCAAAGCCGTAAATCAAAGCCGAGATAAGTCTTGCAATTACAACGCCGATTACAAAAACCGTTATCAACGGCAAAGCAAGGAATGAAAGCATATCAAAGCCCAACCACACACCTAAAAATACTGCGCCGACAACGATAAGCGAAATCAAGAAAAACATATTGAGAATAAAAACAACAACCGAAAGCCTTTTCAATGATGTTGAGCATTTTTTAAAGAATTTGAAGCCGAAACCCGAAGCTTTACCTTCGTCGGGTATTTGCTGTGCAACTGTGTTCTGAATGTTATCTGTCATAGAAGCCTCCTGCATTATTCAGACCAACCGGCATCAATATCGCCGCTTCCAAGCTGAACGTTTTCACCATTGCCTGTGTCGGGTTTATTATTCTGAGTGGGTTTCTCGGTTTCTTTATCCGTTTCTTTTTCTGTTGTAACGGGCTTTTTATTTGTATCTTCCTTATCACCTTTTGAGGGCTTGGGTGCTTTTGTTGTTGTTTCATCATCTGCGGAAGTTTCGGCATTGACACCAATGCTGTTATTTTGCACGTTGCCTGTAACCTCTTCAGGAATCGTATCAGAGGAATTATCGTACTGTTTGTCGAAAGCCAAGGAGCCATCGACCCATTTGTAAGCAACTACCTTCTCAACACCTTCGTAATTTACTGTGGAATAAATCCTCTGGTTTTCAGCATCAACAGAAATATTTTTTAAAGAAGAAAGAATAATTGAATACTCAAAGGTCTTGCTAGTGTCGTTGAACAACCAGCACATAAAGGATATAACGTCACCCTCTTTAGCTGCCGCAATATAAAAATCGGGCACACCGTCAAAGTTCATATCCTTGAACTCATAGTGACTCTTTGCATATTCCAAATTAAATTTAAAGTCGGGATTCACGGGATATTCGAGTTTCTGAAAAACCTCACCATCTTTTTTTATTGTGGCAGATGCATTTTCAATTACTGCTGTTAAACCGTCGATAGATACAGTATTTTTCTTTGTTGTAGTTGTATTGCTGTCATCACCGTTACCGCCACAGCCCGCAAATAAAACAAAAACAAGCGATAAAACCAATAAAACTGAACATGATGTAATTATTTTTTTCATAAAAAAACCTCCTATTTAAAACACAACACCTTCAGCGTTGAGAGCTTTTTCGAGACCGCTGTAATTCGGTGCCTTGTAAACGTAGCCTTTCATTCCGTAGGCTTTAGCACCCTCTATATTCTGGGGCATATCATCTATGAAGAAGCACTCCTCAGGAACAAGTGAAAACTTGTTGCAAAAAGCCTCGTATATCTCACGCTCGGGCTTCAACAATTTGTAAACACAAGATATAAACATACCATCCATTAAACTGATGGCAGGAATATCAAGATACCTGTCAAAGAAACGGGCGGTTGCATTTGATAATAAGTACACATTGTAGCCTGCATCTTTAATACGTTTGACAAAATCATACATTTCTTCATATACAGGCATATAGGGGTAAAAATCACTGATCATCTCAGCTACAAGCTGACGGGTATCCTCAGGGATTTCGGGTAAAATCGTGGGGATAACGTCGGCAGATTTCAAAATACCTCTGTCAAGCTCACGCCAGAACTGACCGCCGAACACCTTCTCTGTGAGAACCTCGTGATATTCTTCGGGAAAGCATTTATTCATCGTTTTGAGCAGGTTGAAATCAATTAAAACTCCACCCATGTCAAAAACAACATTCTTAATCAAAAAAATCACCGCCTTTTTATCACAAACATTATACCATTTATTTAAAATTTTTCAATATATAATAAGAAAATCCAAAAATTCACTTTTAATTTCAGAATATTGTGATATAATTAATTGAGAACAATGTAGTAAAGGTGGAAACAACATGGAAATCAAAGTTTTTAAAACCGCTGAGGAAATCGGCTCTGCCGTTGCTTCAATTTTTGTTGACGAAGTAAAAAATAACCCCTCTTGCGTGCTTGGTCTTGCAACAGGTGCAAGCCCTATCCCCACTTATAAAGAAATCATTCAAGCCTACGAAAACGGCGGAATCACATTCAAAGACGTTAAAACATACAACCTTGACGAATACTGTGATTTGCCCAAAAATGACAAAAACAGCTACTACACATTTATGCACGAGCAGCTTTTCAACGGTCTTGACATTCTTGAGGAGAACGTTCATTTCCTTGACGGTAATGCAGAAGACAGCGAGGCTGAGTGCAAAAGATATGACGCTGAAATCAATGCAACAGGCGGTATTGACATACAGCTTCTCGGCATCGGCAACAATGCTCATATCGGCTTCAACGAACCCGCAGACAGCTTCACAGACGGTTCATTTAAGGTTAAGCTCACTGACAGCACTATTGAAGCAAACAAAATCTATTTTGATGAAAACCCCATGCCCCACTACGCATTAACTATGGGCATCAATCAGATTATGGCGGCAAAGAAAATTATTCTTATTGCAACAGGTCCAAAAAAGGCTGAAGCAATCCGCAACATGGTAAAGGGTGAAGTTACACCTCAGGTTCCCGCTTCAATCCTCCAGAAGCACGACGACGTCATCATCTTCCTTGATGAAGCCGCTGCTTCTCTCCTTTAATTCTGAACAAACAAGAAAACTCACAGTCACCGGTGACTGTGAGTTTTTTAATTAATCGTTAATGAATATGAATATCCTTCGTTAAGGTTTTTATATGCTTCAAACAAAAGAGTTTTATTTAAGGCTTCGCCTGAAAAAATGTAACAATTACTGTCTTCATCAAAATCAGAAAAATTCAATATACTCCCCTGTGAATTAAAAAACGCAAAAATGATTTTAGGCAGAAAAACATCGGGTAAACTCTTTGTTTTACCATCAAAAACCATTTCCTTACAAACTATTTTATAATTCTCATTGTTGAGTTCAACACTTATAACGGAATCGGAAGCGTTGAGATATTTAAAAACAAGAGTTTCGCCGAAAAACTTAATTTCAGCATCGAAAACAAGACTGTTATATGAAACCTGAATTTTTTTATTCTCTGAAAAATCAACATCTGAAGTTTCGTTTACCACGCTACAGGAAGAAGACAACAAAAACACCATCAACAGTAAACTCACTACACCCGATCTTTTCAGTTGTATTCCTCCAAATATTTAAAAGTTTTGTTGAGATATTTCGCACAATCACTCGGGAGCATAACATACTCTGAAAATTCATTCATCAAAAGGTCTGCTGTGAGACCGTGAATAAAAGCACCAAGTGCCGCTGTTTTAAACAAATCACAGCCAAGAGAAGGTGCAAGCCCTGTAATAATACCCGAGAGCAAATCACCCGAGCCACCCTTAGAAAGACCTGTATTGCCCGTTTCGTTTAAATAGAACTGACTGCCATCGTTATTACAAATAAGAGTTCTGTGACCTTTTAAAAGAACGTTAACGTTATATTTTCGACAGAAATCAGAAAGTATTCTTTCTTTATCCTGCAAAACATTCTTAACGTCGCAACCGCAAAGACGAGCCATTTCACCGGGATGAGGAGTCAGTAAGGTCTGTGCATTACGCTTTAGAAGAGAATCTTTAAAAAAGCTGAGACAGTTCAAGCCGTCGGCGTCAATAATCAGCGGTTTGTTTGCGTTTTCAACTACCGCTTTAACAACCGCTTTAACATCATCGTTAACGCCGATGCCGCAGCCGAGCAGAACAACATCGCACTCATTTGCTTTTTCGATAATATACGATGCGTTTTCCTTACAGATAAAGCCATCGATGTTATCGGCAAGGGGAAGAAAAAGGGGTTCTGTAAGCCGTGATGTAAGTGTATTATACAAACACTCGGGGAAAGCGACAACGCCAATACCTATTCCGCTTCTGAGTGCACCCTCACAAGCAAGAACACAACATCCCACCATTGTTTTGCTACCGCAAAGCAACATAGCTTTGCCGAATGTCCCCTTGTGCCCGTTTTGATTTCTCACAGGTAACATCGCCGCTGCATCCGCCAATGATAAAATGGTTTTATTAGGCATTGCACTCACCTCAGTTTAATTATTAAGTTAATTATACCAATACTTCAAGATTATGCAACACTTACTTCGCAATCATATTCGTTATTAAAATCAGATTCGGCAATATCGAAATTCTTGAACTCAATAACGTTTGATTTAACAGCAGTTGATTTTTTACATGATTTTTCTTTTACAACGTCATTCAATGCAAGGAAAAAAGCTTTGATATAAACCCACGCTTTTCTCTCAAATCTTATAACAGCGTCACGATTGCAAATTCCTGCGCTGATAGCGAAAATAACGATTACCTGAAATACAAAACTGAAAAGATTAGCTGTTGTCATATAAATACCTCCGAACATTAACGAACATTTGTTTTTGTGATTTCATTATATCACTATTTTTACATTTGTCAACACAAATGTTCTTTTTTCTTCTTTTTTATAGTACGTTTTTTTGTACTTTCCGCCGTTTTTGTGATGTATTTGGCGATTTCCTGGAGTTTTTGCGTAAAAAAATTAACATTTTAAAATAGAATAAAGCGTAAAATGTTTGCCTTTTGTTCGCCTAAAACAATATAACCGAACAAAAAATATTGAAATAGCGCAAATTGGGTATTTTATTTTTGTTATAAATAATGTATAATATATAAGTTATTAATAATCTATGTAGGTAGGATTAAAATTATGTTTGTTGATAAAGCAAAAATCCATATAATAGCAGGCACGGGCGGTAACGGTGCCGTTGCTTTCCACAGAGAGAAATATATTAATGCCGGCGGTCCCGATGGTGGCGACGGCGGAAGAGGCGGAAACATTGTTTTTCAGGTCGACGACAACCTCTCTACTCTCTCTGATTTCCGTTATAAAAGAAAATACAAAGCCCCCAACGGTGACAACGGCAGGGGTTCACGCTGTAGCGGTAAAAAGGGTGAAGACCTTATTATCAAGGTTCCCAGAGGTACCGTTATAAAAGAAAGCGAATCCGGCTTTGTTATGGCGGATATGAGCATTGAAGAAACCTTTATTGCCGCAAAGGGCGGTAAAGGCGGTTGGGGCAACGCTCATTTTGCAACATCTACAAGACAGGTTCCCAGGTTTGCAA
Organism: Acutalibacteraceae bacterium; assembly: GCA_045649005.1. Taxonomy (GTDB): domain Bacteria; phylum Bacillota; class Clostridia; order Oscillospirales; family Acutalibacteraceae; genus DTU089. Next base: position 4,537 of record JAZRPC010000058.1, on the reverse strand, counting down.
AAGACGGTGCCCCCGGTGAAGATTGGGAAGTTATTCTTGAGTTGAAGCTTCTTGCAGACGTTGGTTTAATCGGCTTCCCGAACGTTGGTAAATCAACTCTTATCTCAGTTGTAAGCGAAGCAAAGCCCATTGTCGCAAACTACCACTTCACAACACTCACTCCTGTTCCCGGTGTTGTTCGTATGGGTCCCGAAAGCAGCTTTGTTATGGCAGATATTCCCGGAATTATTGAGGGCGCCAGCGACGGCGTTGGTCTCGGTCACGAATTTCTTCGCCATATTGAGCGTTGCAGACTTCTTGTTCACGTTGTTGACGTTGCGGGAAGTGAGGGCAGAAAACCTGTCGAGGATTTTGAAGCTATCAATTACGAGTTAGGCAGATATAACGAAGAGCTGACAAAATACCCACAGATTGTTGCGGGTAACAAAATCGACCTTGCAACGGATGAGCAACGCAAGGAATTTGAAGAATACGTCCGCAGTAAGGGTTACGATTATTATGAAATTATCGCACCGATTGCTGAGGGCACACAGGAGCTTGTCAACGCTGTTGCCGCAGAGCTTCATAAGCTCCCCCCTGTTAAAATCTATGAAAAGCAAGAAATAACACCGAAAGAGATTTTAAAATCCTCGAAAAAGGATTTCAAAATACGTGTTGAGGGCGACGTATTTATTGTTGAAGCACCGTGGCTTGCAAAAATACTTATGAAAACGGATTTGAACGACTATTCCTCTCTTCAATACTTTCAGAATATTCTTGTTACAAGCGGAATCATTCAAAGCCTTGTTGACCACGGCATAACAGAGGGCGACACGGTAAGCATTTATGATTTGGAGTTTGACTATGTGCCATAATGAATTGTTAAACGAAATCTGCACACCGATACCCGAAAAAGAAGCAAGGCTTTACAGCCCGCTCACTCTTGCTTTTCTCGGCGACGCTGTTTACAGTCTTCTTGTGAGAAATATGCTTTCATTACAGGCTAATAAACCCACAGGAAAGCTCCACAAGGATTCAATAAAATACGTTAACGCCGCCTTTCAAGCACAAATGGCAAAGGAGCTTTTGCCCCATCTCACCGAAAACGAAGAAGCAGTTTTCAAAAGGGGCAGAAACGCTCACTCCTCCCATTCACCAAAAAATCAAAATGCCGGTGATTACAGATATGCTACAGGGCTTGAAACCCTTTACGGCTACTTGTACCTTTGCGGCGAAACACAAAGAATAAAAGAATTGTTCAGAATTAGCACTCTGCACTTCGTTGAAAACAATCAGACAGAAACTCTTTGAAAGGAATAATAAAATGTCCCTTGTTAAGAAAGAACATATAAGAAACTTCTCTATAATTGCCCATATTGACCACGGCAAATCAACACTTGCCGACAGACTTCTTGAATTAACAGATTCCGTTGCAAAGCGTGACATGGAATCGCAGATTCTTGACGATATGGATCTTGAAAAGGAGCGAGGCATAACAATCAAAGCCCATGCCGTTAAGCTTGATTACACCGCAAATGACGGCAAGCAATACCAGCTCAACCTCATCGACACCCCCGGTCACGTTGACTTTAACTACGAGGTTTCACGCTCTTTAGCGGCTTGTGAGGGTGCAATTCTCATAATCGACGCTTCTCAGGGTATCGAGGCACAAACCCTTGGTAACACGTACCTTGCCCTTGATCATAACCTTGAACTTGTACCTGTTATTAATAAGATTGACCTCCCCTCTGCCGACCCTGACAGAGTTGCAAATGACGTTGAAGACATTATCGGTCTGCCCTGTCAGGATGCTCCGAGAGTTTCTGCCAAAACAGGTCAGAATGTTGAGCAGGTGCTTGAGCAAATTGTTGAGCTCGTACCTTGCCCCGAGGGTGACGACGACGCACCCCTGAGAGCATTGATTTTCGACTCCGTATATGACAACTACAAGGGTGTTATCGTTTATGTGCGTGTTGTTGACGGCACAATTAAAGTTGGCGACACAATGAAAATGATGGCAACGGGTGCCGAATTTAACGTTGTTGAGGTTGGCACGATGAAAGCAACGGGCTTGCAACCCGTAGGCAAGCTTTGCTCGGGTGAGGTTGGTTACATAACCGGCTCCATTAAAACCGTCAGAGATGCCGTTGTAGGCGACACCGTAACCCTTGCTACAAATCCCGCTAAGGAAGCACTCCCGGGTTACAGAAAAGCAACACCAATGGTTTATTGCGGTATTTACCCCGCCGACGGCGCAGACTATGAGAATCTTCACGAAGCACTTGAAAAATTGCAGTTAAACGATGCTTCTCTTTCATATGAGCCCGAAACGTCCGGTGCCCTTGGATTTGGTTTCCGTTGCGGCTTTCTTGGTCTTTTGCACCTTGAAATTATTCAGGAAAGACTCGAAAGAGAATATGACCTTGACCTTGTTACCACTGTGCCAAGTGTTGTATATAAAATCCATCTTACAAACGGTGACGTGGTTGAGATTGATAACCCTACTCATTACCCTGACCCCGCAGTAATTGACTATTGTGAGGAGCCTGTTGCAGATGCTCACATTTTTGCGCCCAGCGAATATGTAGGTTCTGTTATGGAGCTTTGCCAGGAAAGACGAGGCACCTTTAAAAATATGGATTATATTTCAGGTGACCGTGTAGAAATAAAATATGATTTGCCGCTCAACGAAATCATTTACGACTTTTTTGATGCGCTCAAATCAAGAACACGTGGCTATGCTTCGCTCGACTATGAAATAGCTGAATACCAGCGTTCAAACCTTGTAAAGCTCGACGTGCTTCTCAACGGCGATATTGTTGACGCCCTTTCGTTTATTGTTCACTCTGACAAAGCATATGGCAGAGCAAGACGAATTGCAGAAAAGCTTAAAGATAATATTCCAAGACAGATGTTTGAAATTCCAATTCAGATGGCAATCGGCGGCAAGGTTATTGCAAGAGAAACCGTTAAGGCTATGCGAAAAGACGTTCTTGCAAAATGCTACGGCGGTGACATCACACGTAAGAAAAAGCTTCTTGAAAAGCAAAAAGAGGGTAAAAAGAGAATGCGCACCTTCGGTACAGTTGAAGTTCCGCAGGAAGCATTTATGGCTATTCTCAAGCTTGATGATGACAAATAATTCAAAAGAGTTGATAGTGATGAACAACAATTATTTTGATATTTATTACCATAATGAAAAAAATCACCGTTTCTGTTACAGAAGCGGTGATATGGTATATGAAGAGGTTTTCACAAACGGCGCTTTGCTTTCAGGTGGTTGGAATGCCTCGGGTTACCCCCTCAACGTTTTGAAAAATTGCCCCTCGTATCTCTCCCACCAAAGATTCGCAGAGCCATTTGCGTTCAATGTTGAAATCGACGGTCAAAGTCTTGATTTTTCTTTGGATATGGTTGATTTTAAAACTGAAAAATCTAAAGAAAACGAAACATCCGTTCTGACTCTGAAAAGCAAAATAAACCCCGTTACGATTAAAATTTTTACATTAATTGATGGAACGCAGATGCTTTCACGTTGGCTTGAAATCGAAAATCTTTCCGACGAGCCCCTGAAGCTCAGCAGGCTTTCTGTTATGAGCGGTGGCGTTGAAGCTTTAGACGATGACGCTTTAGACCACACAAAGAGCGTTAACGACGTTTACTCAATCGGTTATTTTGAAAACGATGCATGGGGTAACGAGGGGCTGTTTAAGTGGAGTAACCTCAGACCCGGTTGCACAGCTATTGATGGTCGTTTTGGCAGAGACCGTTTCCGTCATCCCCTTTTATTTATAAGAAACAACCTCACGGGAAAAATGTGGTTTTCACAAATCGGCTTTAGCGGTGGCTATCGCTATGCTGTTGATTACCACGCCCGCCCCGACAAATGCAACACTCACCTGTCTTTCAAAGCAGAAATCACAGGGCACAAGCCTCTTTACGTTATTGCACCAAAGGGCAGATTTGTTTCCCCCGTTGTGTATATGGGTCTTGTCCACGGCAACATTGACGATGCAATAAACGAAATGCATTCACATATAAGAAAATCTGTTCTCAACCTCCCAGAAGCAGAGGGAAAAACCGCCATTATAAACTGTGGCATGGGTGCGGAGCACACCATGAACGTGGAGGACAGCAAAGCGTTTATCGACCAATTTGCACTTATGGGCGGTGAGGTTTTCACCATTGACGCAGGTTGGGAGTGTCCTCCCGACGAGCAGATGGAATGGGGTGCATATAACGGCAGAAACGTTCCCGATAAAGACAGGTACCCCAACGGCATAAAAGAGCTTCGTGACTATGCCCACACTAAAGGCTTGAAATTCGGCTTATGGGTTGATATTGAAAGCGTAGGGAAATATTGCAACATACATAATGAGCACCCCGAATGGCGTACTGTAAACGCCTTAGGTGAAAGGTCAGGAAAATTCCTTGATATGTCTATCCCCGAGGTCAGCAAATGGGCTGAGGATGAGCTTGCAAGAATTATTGTAGAATATGAGCTCGACCTTTTAAGAGTTGACCACAACGTTGATTTTACCGAATATTTCGGTATGCG
>JAZRPC010000057.1:0-7626 GCA_045649005.1 Acutalibacteraceae bacterium | reverse complement strand
CCTTGCCGTCAACAAGCTGAACAAAGGGAAGGTCATATCTTCTGCCGACCTTTGCGTCATCCTCACCGAATGCGGGAGCAATGTGAACGATACCTGTACCGTCTGTCATTGTAACGTATGTATCGGCTGTGATGAAGAAGCCTTTTTTATTCTGTTTTTCACAGATAGGTTTAACGTAATCGAAAAGGGGCTCGTATTCTTTACCCTCAAGGTCGATACCCTTGTAGCTTTCAAGAACCTCGTATGCTGAAACATCCTCTGTGCCCAATTTGCCAAGAACCTTGTCGAGAAGTGCCTCTGCCATATAATAGGTGTAGCCGTCTGCTGCTTTAACCTTGCAATAAACGTCGTTGGGGTTTACGCAAAGTGCAACGTTTGAGGGAAGTGTCCAGGGAGTTGTTGTCCACGCAAGGAAGAATGCATCCTCACCAACAACCTTGAAGCGAACTACTGCCGAGCGCTCTTTAACGAGCTTGTAGCCCTGTGCAACCTCGTGAGATGAAAGAGGTGTGCCGCAACGGGGGCAATAGGGAACGATTTTAAAGCCCTTATAGAGAAGATTTTTGTCGTAAATCTGCTTTAATGCCCACCACTCGGACTCGATAAAGTCGTTGTGATATGTAACATAGGGCTTCTCCATATCTGCCCAGAAGCCAACGGTGAATGAGAAATCCTCCCACATACCCTTGTATTTCCAGACACTTTCTTTACAATGGTCAATAAAGGGCTCAAGACCGTATTGCTCAATCTGCTCCTTACCGTCAAGACCGAGGAGCTTTTCAACCTCAAGCTCAACGGGAAGACCGTGGGTATCCCAGCCTGCTTTTCTGGGAACCATGCAGCCCTTCATTGTGCGGTAACGGGGAATCATATCCTTGATAACACGTGTAAGCACGTGACCGATATGCGGCTTGCCGTTAGCCGTGGGGGGGCCGTCATAGAAAACGTATGGTGTGCCGTTTTTTCTTTCTTCAATGCTTTTTTCGAAAATCTTTTCGTCTCGCCAGAATTTTTCAATTTTCTTTTCCTGCTCAACGAAATTTACGTTAGGTGAAATAGGATCGTACATTGAATTTACCTCCTAAAAATAATCATAAAAATAAAAAAGCCTTGCCCTGTAATACAGGACAAAGCCATGCTTTGCAACCACCCATAATTACTACGTACCGTCATACGTGGTTCTTTTAACGGTGAACAACCGGAGAGGCTTACTTTTTTCAGCCTTCAGCTCGGGAGTGATTTTCGACATCTTCGCTTCATATCGGGCTCGCACCACCCCCGACTCGCTTTTTTCAGCAAAAGAGCTACTGTCTCCGTCAATGCCTTTTCATACGGAACATATATTATCACGAAAAAACAAATATTGCAAGTGTTTTGTTTCTAATTATATTTATTACATTATTATTTTTTAAAAATATAAACAAAATCTTTACATATCATATGTTTTGGGATATAATGGGTATTTGTAAAAATATGTAACGAAACCACAATCGAAAGGAAAATATATATGCTTCAGTTTGAAGAATTAAGACTTGAGCTTCTCTCTTATGAAGATAAGCTCACCGACCTTGCAGAGGCTCTCGGCCTTCAGAAAATGATAGCTGAGGTTAAGGAGCTTGAAGAAGAAAGTGCAAGGGATGGCTTCTGGGATGATATTCAGCGTTCACAGAAAATCACTCAGCACATGGCAGGGTTAAAAAACAAAATTCAGGCTTATGACGATTTAAAGGGTATTTATGAAGACACCCTCACCCTTATCGAGCTTGCAAACGAAGAAGAGGATGAAAGCCTCTTCGACGAGTGCAGGGGCAGTGTTGACGAATTCATTGCAACACTTGACACAATGACTCTTTCAACACTTCTCACCGGCGAATACGACAAAAACAACGCCATCCTCACCTTCCACGCAGGTGCAGGCGGAACCGAGGCTCAGGACTGGGCTCAGATGCTTTTCCGTATGTATAACCGTTGGGGCGAGCGCCACGGCTTCAAGGTTTCAACGCTTGACTACCTTGACGGTGACGAGGCGGGTCTTAAATCCGCCGTTATTCTTATTGAGGGCGAAAATGCCTATGGCTATATGAAGAGCGAAAGCGGTATTCACAGACTTGTTCGTGTTTCACCCTTTGACGCCTCCGGCAGAAGGCACACATCCTTTGCTTCTCTTGAGGTTATGCCCGAAATTGACGACAGCATAGAGGTTGAAATTGCCCCCGAAGACATTAAAATGGACGTTTACCGTTCATCGGGTGCGGGCGGTCAGAAGGTTAACAAAACCTCATCCGCCGTTCGTCTTACACACATCCCCACAGGTATCGTCTGCTCTTGCCAGGTTGAAAGAAGCCAGCATCAGAACCGTGAGGTTGCTATGCGTATGCTCAAATCAAAGCTCATTGAAATCAAAGAGCGTGAGCACCTTGACAAAATCAGCGATATCAAGGGTGTTCAGAAGGAAATTGCCTGGGGCAGTCAGATTCGTTCATACGTCTTTATGCCCTACACCCTGGCAAAGGACCACAGAACAAGCTTTGAAAACGGCAACATCAACGCCGTTATGGATGGCGACATTGACGGATTTATTAACGCATACCTTAAAATGCAGGCAAATAAAGAATAATTATGGACATCAGAGAAGAATCCTTAAAAAAGCATTATGAATGGAACGGCAAAATCGAGGTTATTGCCCGTTGCCCCGTTGAAACGCGGGAGGATATGTCTTTGGCATACACCCCCGGTGTTGCCGAGGCTTGCCTTGTTATTAAAGACGACGTCAACAAATCCTTTGAGCTGACAAGGCGAAGCAATCTTGTAGCCGTTGTTACCGACGGCACGGCTGTTCTCGGCCTTGGCGACATTGGCCCCGAGGCGGGTATGCCCGTTATGGAGGGTAAATGTGCGCTTTTCAAAAAATTTGCCGACGTTGACGCCTTTCCCCTTTGCATAAAATCAAAGGACGTTGACGAAATCGTCAGAACAATCTACCTTCTTTCGGGTAGCTTCGGCGGAATCAACCTTGAGGATATCGCCGCACCAAGGTGCTTTGAAATTGAAAAGAAATTAAAAGAGCTTTGCGATATACCCATTTTTCACGATGACCAGCACGGCACGGCTGTTGTTGTGCTTGCGGGTGTCATAAACGCCCTGAGAGTTGTGGGCAAAAAAATCGAGGACGTTAAAATTGTTGTCAACGGTCTTGGTGCCGCAGGCACGGCGATTTCAAAAATGCTTATTGCCGCAGGTGCAAAAAACATGGTGCTTGTTGACAGGCGCGGAATTGTTGATGAAAACGATGCCCTCCTTGGTGAAGAAAGGCAAGCCCTTGCAAAAATCACCAACCCCGAAGGTCTCACCGGCGGTCTTGACGTTGCAATTAAAAATGCCGACGTTTTCGTCGGAGTTTCTGCCCCCGGAATCGTGACGGAGGAAATGGTAAAATCAATGAACAGTGACGCTGTTGTTTTTGCAATGGCAAACCCCACCCCCGAAATTATGCCAGACAAGGCAAAAAATGCGGGCGCAAGGGTTGTTGGCACCGGCCGCTCGGATTTCCCCAACCAGATAAACAACGTGCTTGTTTTCCCCGGAATATTCAGAGGTGCCCTTGATTGCGGCGCAACCGCCATCACCGAAGAAATGAAGCTTGCCGCCGCCTTCGCTTTGGCAAACCACATCCCTGAAAACGAGCTTAACGAAGAAAACATCATCCCCTCTGCACTTGACAGAAGCGTTGCTTCTGAAATTGCAGAAGCCGTTAAAAGCGCCGCTGTTAAAGGCGGAAATATAAGATAAACAAAAAAGCTCCTTGCAGTCAGAAAAACGACTGCAAGGAGCTTTTATTTAATCAGCAGCAAGAAATGGGAGTTCTTGAAATTAATTGTGTTGTTAAGTAGTCGCATCTTGTGCAAACTGTTTTATTAAAGATTACTTTATCGCAACGTGGGGCTGATGCACGCTCCTTGTGGCTGATTGCGCTAACCTTTGAAGTTTCTGTTTTGTGGCCGAACAAATCACAGGTCAAGCCATAGGCTGCGGTGCCGTCATCCTCATAAGCCTCGGGGTTTACAATAGAGTCAATAATTCTCTCAGCAACCTCGGGTGAAACTTCATCGTGAATGATAATTTCAAGTTCTTTTTCGTGGTGGTGGCACTCGCCACCGTCAGCGGCTGTTGCGGGCACAACAAGAACGCAGAAAAGCATTGAAACAGCCATTATTATTGACAAAAGTCTTTTTATTTTCATTTATATTCCTCCAGATTTTCTATTATATCCATCAGAACTTGCTCATCCCTGTACCCAAAGTAATAGTAGTTGCCACCGTGACTAAAATAAACCTGAACTAAGTCAAGCTCTTCTAATCTGTCAATATAATAAACCAAACCGTTAATTTCTGCCTTTTCGCATCTTGCGATATCTTTCTGCGGAAGAGGTTGCCCTATATCCACGTGGCAAGCCAACGTCTGCAAGCTGAATATATAATCAACATGAGTAACGTCAATCACTTCAACTACATCAACCTGTTCAACACATATATCGTCGGGGAGGTTTGTCGGAACAAGGAGGTTGAGGTTTTCTTTTTCGCACGCCTTTTCTGCTGTTTCGTATATGCGCACGTTGTCAGAAATAATAACCTCGTAGCCGTTAATTGAAAACGGCTCGTTTATGGGCATAGACTCACCCTCCTTGAATTTTTCATCAAAATCGCCGAGGAAGGTTATGCCGATATCACCCATTGTTCCAACATGCAAGCCAATGGCGAAAAGTGAAACCAATGCGGCAATGAGCAAAATCTTTTTGGGTTTTACAACTTTCTTTTTCTTGATTTGAGAATTGCGGAGCTTTTCATGAATTATATTTTTTTGCTCCTCTAAATGTTCAGGCGAAAAGCAATTTGTTTTACCTTGCAATTCAAGAAGCATTCTGACACAGGTGTCAACAAGCTTGCCATCCATTTCGCCCAAGGGCTTGTCCACCTCGGCTTCACAAGCAAGCTCCAACGCACCTATTAATCTGAGTTTTTCTTGATCTGTAAGATTCATTTTTTACCTCTCCTTCCTGAAAGAAAAAACCTCCTTTCACCTATATATGTAAAAAGGAGGCAAATTGCTACAATTTTTTCAAAAATTTTTAAAAAATTTTTAATTTTTTTTAAAAAAGTGCTTTTATTATGAAATTTCCGAAAGAAGAAAACATAAAAAGACCCATTAATCTTACTCTTTTTTTGATTCTGCTGACGGTGACGGTAACGTTTTTCTCGGTCATGCCAAGCTCCTCGGCAGCTTCCTGGTAGGTTTTCTCTTCTTCAAAAACTTTTTTGTAAACCGCAAACTGAGTTGGGGTAAGGTTATTAAGAATTTTTTCCTTTATAGCCTCAATTTCTTCGGGCGTTTCAAAAAAGTAGTTATCCATTGTCATAAGAACAGCGTCAAGGTTATTTTCAATCTCGTCAAGTGGCAAGGTGAGATATTGCCGTTTCTTTTCACGGAACATTTCCTTGCGTTTATTTTTTACCGTTGAACAGAGCCAATGGAACATTTTTTGGTCACCGTGGTCTTGAAGCAAACCAAGCTTTTCAATAAAAACACAAAAAGCTTCCTGAACAAGCTCGTCTGTTTCATCGGGGGTGCAGCCGCATTTAGACACACAAAAGTCGCACAGCATTGCGTGTGTATTGTTAATTATTTCCGCCGCTCTTTCTTTTGTTATCATAGCCCCACCCTCTTTCGCAAGTAATGTCACAAAAACAAACATTTTGTTATATTTTAGTTTATCACAAAGAAAATTAAAGTCAATAGCCCCAAGCAAAACCGAACGTTTTAAACATAAAAGCCTGCCACGCTTGTGGCAGGCTCAGTTTTTTCAGAATTACACAAAAACCTTCAATAAACAAACATTGAAATCTGATTATTTATTCTGATTGTTTTTGTTATTCTGATTATTTTTGTTGTTATTGTTGTTCTGGTTGTTCTGGTTGTTTCTGTTATTCTGGTTATTCTGGTTGTTCTGGTTATTCTGGTTGTTCTGGTTGTTTTTGTTATTGTTGTTATAATTGTTGTTCATATTTTCACCTCCTAAATTCTTTGCAAGGATAGTTTTCCTCATTTGCGACATACTATACACATAAGAAAAAGGCTGAAAGGAGAAAAATATGCTTTTAATTAAAAACGGTCTTTTACACACAATGGAAAATGACGAGCCGTTACGGGCTGATATTCTGATAGATAAAGGCAAAATTACAGAAATAAAAAACCAAATTTTTCCGCCGAAGGAAGCAGAAATTTTTGATGCCGAAAGCCTGAACGTTTATCCGGGATTTATTGATGCACACAGTCATATTGGGATTGCAGAAGACAGAATTTCAACACAAAACGATACCAGCAACGAAAACACAAGCCCCATAACACCCGCCATAAGAGGAATCGACGGCATAAACCCCATGGACAGCGCCTTTCACAATGCTATTGCCGCAGGAATTACAGGTGTTATGGCGGGACCCGGAAGTGCCAACGCCGTTGGCGGGCAATTCGCATTTATAAAAACCCACGGCAGATGCATTGATGATATGGTAGTTCTTGCCCCTGCCGCAATTAAAATTGCTTTTGGTGAAAATCCCATGAATTGTTACGGTCTTAACGGCAATATGCCGTCCAGCCGAATGGGAATTGCTTCGTTGATACGGGAAGAGCTTTTTCGTGCAAAACAATATTTTTCACAAAACCAATCGGGCAACAAGGATTTTACTTTGGAATGCTACAAGGAGCTTTTTCAAAAGAAAATCCCGCTCAAGGCTCACGCTCACCGAACTGACGACATTCTGACTGCAATAAGAATAGCCAAGGAATTTGACCTTGAGCTGACAATTGACCACTGCACAGAGGGTCACCTGATTGCACAGGAAATTGCAAAAAGCGGCTACCCTGCTATTGTTGGACCCTCACTTGCATCACGCAACAAAAACGAGGTTAGTCTGTCGGACTTTAAAACCGCAGGTATTCTGCACGAAGCGGGAGTTACAATTGCAATAACCACCGACCACCCTGTTTCAAGAATACAATACTTGCCTTTATGTGCGGGCATTGCCGCAAAAGAAGGGTTGGGTGAAAAAGCCGCTCTGCGAGCTATTACCATTGATGCTGCAAGAATATGCAGGGTTGACCACAGACTCGGTAGCCTTAAAGAAGGCAAGGATGCAGATATTGTTATTTTTGAAGGAAATCCTTTGGAAATAAGCTCCACGGTTAAAGCCACTATTATAAACGGCGAAATTGTGTGGCGAAACTAAAAAGGGATGAGTAAATTTGTGTGCACAAGCGGAATGATGTTGTGTCCTTACGGACACAAACACAAAAATAAAGGACTGCTTTCGCAGTCCTTTATTTTTGGCAGTACGTCTCATTTTAGAACCGAAGTTCAACAAATTGGAATTTGGTTAACACATTCGTTATTTTTTCGCAACTACAATAGGTTGGTAGAACCCTGTTTCTTCGGGGAACATCCATACCACATTACTACATCCGTTTTCTGTAAGTAATTTTGTCATTTCCTCTCTACGGGTGGCTCTGTATTCACATTCAAATTTGCTTACTTGCAAGGTATCTTCATCATCGACGATATACTGGATTAGTCTG
>JAZRPC010000056.1:0-16751 GCA_045649005.1 Acutalibacteraceae bacterium | reverse complement strand
CACTCGGGTGCACATAAGCTCAATCATTGTATGGGTGAGGCACTTCTTGCAAAGTATATGGGTAAGAAGAAGGTTATTGCTGAGACGGGTGCAGGTCAGCACGGTGTTGCACTTGCAACCGCTGCCGCTTATTTCGGACTTGAGTGCGATATCTATATGGGTGCTGTTGATATAAAGAAGCAGGCTCCCAACGTTGCAAGAATGAAGATTCTCGGTGCAAACGTTATTGAGGTTACACACGGTCTTCAGACTCTTAAGGAGGCGGTTGATGCCGCTTTCGATGCCTACTGCAAGGAATATGAAACTGCAATCTATTGTATCGGCTCAGTGCTTGGCCCTCATCCCTTCCCCATGATGGTAAGAGATTTCCAGAGTGTTATAGGAATTGAAGCAAGAGAGCAGTTCATTGAAATGACGGGACATCTTCCCTCAGCGATAGTTGCCTGCGTGGGCGGCGGCTCAAATGCGGCAGGTCTTTTCTCGGGCTTCCTTAATGACCCCGTTGATATTTACGGCGTTGAGCCGCTCGGCAGAGGCCCCAAGCTTGGCGACCAGGGCGCAAGCCTTAAATACGGCACAGAGGGTATTATGCACGGCTTCAACAGCATTATGCTCAAGGATGAAAACGGCGAGCCTGCTCCCGTTTATTCAGTTGCAAGCGGTCTTGATTACCCATCCTCAGGTCCAGAGCACGCCTTCCTTCAGGAAATCGGCAGAGTTAAATACGACGTTATCGACGACGAGGAAACAATCGATGCATTCTTCAAGCTTTCTCGCCTTGAGGGTATTATCCCCGCAATCGAAAGCTCACACGCCGTTGCATACGGTATGAAGCTTGCCAAAACAATGGACCACGGCTCAATCCTCATCAACCTCTCAGGCAGAGGCGATAAGGATATGGACTATATAATCGAAAATTACGGAATAAGATAATTTATAAACAAAGTAACCTCTTTGCTCTAATCGGCAAAGAGGTTTTGCTTTTGTAGCCCTTTGAGAAGCATATCATTACAATGCCCTGACACTCATCACTCCTGACTCCACATTTTTCACTTAAAATCGGCGCTTGCGCCCCGAAACTTGCCACCTGCCACTTGCAACTTGCAACTAAAATCCACCCTACAAGAAGCTAAAAAATCCCCGAGATAACTCTGTTACCTCGGGGTGCTTTCGTTTGTTATGAAATTTTGCAAAGGTCTTCGTTGCTTTCGTCGATGATTGCGATGTGAGTTCTGCCGGGGTTGAGTGAAAGTTCCTCGCCCTTGGCGTTGTAGAACTTCATCATATCAGCGGAGTCGCCTTTTTCCCAGGTGATTTTTTCATAAGTTCCGTTAGAGATGTATGTGCCTTCACCTTCGGAAAGGTCGATGTTGTTTCTGCTTTTGTCGTCGCCTGCGATACGGGAAACGTCTGCAAAGCACATAATGATATTTTCAAAATTCTGCTGTGTACCCTCGCTGTCTACGAAAGGCTTACCATTGAGATTGCTCAGGTAAACGTTCTTTGCTTCGTCGTAGGTGTAGCTGTAGGGGCAGTAGTTTGAGAAATAAACCGTTACAGCGGTGCATTCACCATCTGCGAGCTTAACAGCCTTGTCGTTGAAGTTAAAGGGGTTTTTGTAGTCCTCTTCAAGAGTTGTTCTGTATTTTTTGTTTGCTATTGCCTTTGCAATAGCTTCGTCTGTTGTGTAGGCTGTGTGCTCTGAGTCAACGTTTCTTGATTTGTCACGGTAGAAATAGTTGTCATACAAGCCGTTGATGTTGTTAACACCGTGGTTTGCAATCTGGTTCTTTGCCTGGGGGCTGAAGCCGAAGTGAACAAAGATGGCGTCGAAGCCCTCTGCAATGTCAACGAAATAGTGTCTTGCACTTCTGACGGGACCGACCTTTGCGGGGATTCTTGAAGCGTCGGCATACATAAGAAGCATTCTTGTGATGCCACCCTCAGCCTCCATCTCCCAAACGATGTCGGAGGAGGTAAGTCCCCATTGGGGTCTTGCGTCCTTGTGGTTTTCAACAGAGATAAGAACGGGTCTGTTACCTAAAAGGGCTTCATCATAAGGGCCTTCACCCGTAAGAGGATTTTTAATAACCGTAACGGGGGGTTCTGTTGCGGGCGCCTTTGTTGTGGGGGGAGCTGTGGTTGTTGGTTCTTCCTTTTCGCCGCCACAACCCGCAAAGCTGCCGATTATAAAAACGAGGGCAAGAACAAGAGAAAGTGTTTTTGTGATTTTTGAGTTTTTGAGATGTTTCATTTTTTCTGTCCTTTGTGTTTATTAAATCCAGAACTGCACAAGATGTAAAATTGTGCCGAATAAGGTTGGATTCTGTGTATCTATTGTAACATCTGACACAGAAAATGCAAGAGCAAATGAGTAAAAAATGCTTAAAACAGAAGAAAAAATTATTGCTTTATTTAGTGAATTTGCATTATTTTCCATATTTTTCTGTTCATAGAGTGCGAAAATCACAAAACTTACTGCCATAAAGAAAATATAGCCGAAATCGCTGAAATAGCGTTGCAGCAAGCCACCTGCCTGTGTGTCTGCAATAACAAGGGCAATACCCACTAAAACAAGTGTAAGAGTTATACCGAAAAGCTTCTTTTCTTTGAGAGCTGCTTTTGCTCTGTTTAAGCCGAAAATGAACCATAACATCGGAACACTTGTTATTATGCCGCCAAAGCAATATTCGGAAATTGTTTTGCCCAGGTAGTTTGTCTCTATTTCAACCGGGCGTATATATGGGAAAACTCCCGTAAACTGCGGCGGTTGGAAAAGATAGGTGAACAGCCCCGTGAAGGTTCTTGAAACTTCAAAGCCACGGCGTGTCACATCATTTGTTGTCAGGTTGTAGGCAGAGCCGAAATCAAAGGGCGAGCCGAAACGAATGAAGTTGTAATACATTATTCCCGATGCCACAACAACAAAGGGAACAGCCAATGTCACAAGCTGTTTTATGCCGTCTTTTTTGAAAATGAATTTGTCCTTGAAAAAATAGCCGAGGAATAAGGGGAGTGCAACGGCGCATATAAGAACGGCTTGAGGACGGCAACCAACCGAAAGCGCCAAAAAGAGCGAGCCGAGGAAAAATGAAGTGAGCTTGCCCTTTTCATTTTCAAGACCCGTTAACCAAAAATAAATGCCCCACACCACAAATGCCATAGATGTCATTATGGGAACAGAATAAAAATCGGGTCGCTTCACAAGGAACATTGCTCCACAGCAGTTCACAAAGGTAAGAGCCGTGATAAGAAACGTTCCCACGGATATGCTTTTGAATTTCTTCTGACATATAAAATCAAGAAGCTTGAATACCCCCAAGGCGAAAATTGCGGCAAAAATCATAATTCCCACAGCGGACGGAAATGGGGAGCCTGTTATCGCCCTGAACGGCAGATACATCACAAGAAGCGGAACGATGCCGAAATAAACGTAGTAGTGACCGTCAAAATACGCAACGTCCCAGCGGTATGTGTCGCCTGTGAGCTGTGCGGTTTTTGAACGTAACGCCGTGTCGTAAGGATTCTCCATGCTTTTCAGCGATTCGGGAACGTCGTCGTTGTCGATATAAACCTTGCCCTTTAAAATTGCCTGCGCCAATTCGTCATATTGATTGTGGTGCTCCATGCTAAGCTCAACAAAATCAATACCGTCGCCATCCCATTTGTGGGTGTTGTAGCCCTTTGCGGCAATACCCATAAAGGTGGGGTTAATTGAGCCAAGAACAATTATAATTGCACATTGCAGGCAGAAAAATCCCATAGTCAGCGATGATTTTAAGTCTTTTACCTCACAAAGCTTTCTTTTGTAAAGCACCGACGAGGGCTTGAAAATGTAGAAAATACATAATATGCCCCAGACAAAAACAACACGCAGAAGTGAAAATTCAAAGGGTCTGTTTGCGTTTATTGAAACATCGTCAATTTTAATTTCTTCATACTCAGAGTCGAGGCTTATGGCAAGGTGCTCCGTTTTGCCCGCCGTGTGAACGTTCATATAACGGCTTTTTTCCACAGCGGTGTAAACGTCACGCTCACCCGCAATGAAATAATTTTTGTTAGCCTCGTCCGTGAGATATATTTCAGCCTTTACTGTGCCCACGTTATAATTGCTCAGGTCAATTTTTATATTGTTTATTTCTTCACCGAGCTCGGGAAATTCAACCGTGCATTCAGACGGGAGAGTGTAGGTGCCGTCCTCAGCCTTGTAAAGCTCCATATAATGCGAAAGGGACTTCTCTTCTTCTGAATAAGAGGTGTAGAAGTTGACATTAAAAATGCTCACCTCAAGTCCCAATGCAAAAATCAGAAAGGCTACGGCGGCAATTACAAATGCTTTGTCGCTCCTTGGCTCTTTCTTTGATTTTTTATAAACAAAAACAGATACCGCCGAGAATAAAATCAGCGCTGTTATCAATAGAATTATCATAAAAAACTCCTTGATTTTAATATATTTACATTAAACCACAAAAAGGGTTATTTGTAAATATTTCCCGCATATACTGTTAGAAAAAGCGAGGATGGATTATGAATAATATTATTGAAAACAAAAATCTTACATATTCATTGTTGACGGATTACGTCAACCGACTTTATCACTCATACGACGGCTTGCAGGTGGCATCCTGCGGCAAAACTCTTTTGGGGCGGGATATTTTTTCGCTTGTTCTCGGCAAGGGCGACAGAAATATTGTCTTTGTGGGTGGTACCCACGGTGTTGAATGGCTCACGTCACTTTTATTGCTGAAATTCACCGAAAAGCTGTTATGTGAAAAAACAATAAAAGGCTTTGAGGTTGCGGATTTATTGGAAAGAGTGAAGCTGATTATTATACCCGAGCTGAACCCCGACGGCATCGAAATAGCCTTGCGGGGTGCCTCTGCCTGCGGTAAATATAAAGAGATGGATTTTGAAATATCAAAGGGCGATTTCAGCCGTTGGAGCGCAAATGCAAGGGGCGTTGACATCAATCACAACTTCAATGCCGATTGGTACACCCTGCGTGAGGCAGAGAAAAAGGCGGGCATTAACGCACCTGCTGTTGGGAAATACGGTGGGCTTTACCCCGAAAGCGAGCCCGAAACGGCAGCTATCGTGAAGCTCTGTCGCAATGTGGAGGTTTCATCACTTTTAACCTTTCACTCTCAAGGTGAAGAAATTTATTATGAATACGGCAAAAACACACCCGAAAAAAGTCGGACTCTTGCAAAGATTTTTTCTGCCCTCAGCGGGTATACCCTTGTTAAAAACGACGGACTTGCCTCAAGCGGCGGCTTGAAGGATTGGTTTATTGAGGAGTTCGGCAGACCTGCATTTACAATAGAAATAGGCAAAGGCAAAAACCCGTTGCCCCTTGAGGATATGGACAAAATTTACGAAACGCTTGAAGGTATGATGGTTGTGGGAATGATGGTTTAAGTTGCAAGTTGAGAGTGGCAAGTTGCAGGTTTCGGGGCACTTCGTGCCGATTGTATTGGTGTGTTGTAATGGATAGACAAC
Source organism: Acutalibacteraceae bacterium (assembly GCA_045649005.1). Lineage (GTDB taxonomy): Bacteria > Bacillota > Clostridia > Oscillospirales > Acutalibacteraceae > DTU089. The sequence continues at coordinate 11,252 of JAZRPC010000056.1, read as the reverse complement.
GTAGGGGCGGGTCTTGACCCGACCGCAAGATAACGATTTTTTGGCGGGACGGTCAAGACCGTCCCCTACGATATTTGTGTATAGGTATATTTTTAAATTTTCCTCTTTACAAAGAACAAATGTTCTGCTATAATACAAAACACGAACAAATGTTCTATTTTTGTGAAGGAAGAGAGAAATGGAAAGAGTAATTCTGCATTGTGACTGCAACTGTTTTTTTGCGTCTGTTGAAGCGGCATTGAATCCGGAGCTTAATAACTACGCCTTTGCCGTTTGCGGTGACCCCGAGTTTCGCCACGGCATAGTTCTTGCAAAAAACGAAAGGGCGAAAAAATACGGTGTGCAGACGGGTGAAGCAATCTGGCAGGCAAAAAGTAAATGCCCCAAGCTCGTAACTGTTGCGCCCCATTACAAAGAATATAAGGATTTTTCTAAAAGGATTTTTGACATTTATTGTCGCTATACAGATTTGGTGGAGCCTTTTGGTATAGACGAATGTTGGCTTGATGTTACCGGTAGTGTGCACCTTTTCGGTAGCGGCAGAGAGATTGCCGATGAATTGCGAGCGGTCATAAAAAACGAAATCGGCGTAACAATTTCTGTGGGCGTTTCGTTCAATAAGATTTTTGCAAAAATGGGGAGCGACTACAAAAAGCCCGATGCCACAACCGAAATAACCCCGGAAAATTTCAAAGAGCTTTTGTACCCTTTGCCCATAGGTGATTTGTTTATGGTGGGCAGAAAAACCGCCGAAAGGCTACGTAGCATCGGCATAAAGCGAATCGGCGATGCGGCACAAATGGAGGAGCACCTGCTCTATGGTCTGCTCGGTGAAAACGGCAGAACTCTGTGGCAATATGCCAACGGCTACGACTATTCACCGGTTTTGCGCTTCGATTACCGTGAGGCTTATAAATCAATCGGCAACGGAGCAACCTTTAAAAGGGATTTAGTGGATTCACACGACGTGCGAACCTGTGTTTTCTTTCTTTGCGACAAGGTTGCCGCAAGGCTACGAAAGCACAACTACGAATGCTCCGCTCTGCAGGTGGGCATAAAGGATACACACTTTAAAACAATTCAACGTTCGTCACAGCTACCGTCGCCAACTGATTTATCCTACGATTTGAGAAATGCGGCACTTTCGCTTATTGAATCTAATATTGACGTTGAACAAGAGCCAATTCGTTCTTTGACGGTGACAGGTATGAAGCTTTTAAACGGTGACGAGGTCTGCGAGCAGATTTCCCTGATGGACCTTGATTACCACATAAAACGAGAAAAAGAACACCGTCTTGAATGTGCCAAGGATAACATTCGTCATAAATACGGACTGGGCACAATAACACGCTGTTCATTCATAGATAACGATTTTGGCTTTTAAAAATTGTCCATAGCACCGTTTTTCGCTCGGGGCGGTATCTATATACAGCACCACTCGCTTCAAAACGGCACTCTGAACAATTTTTATTATGCTTCGGGTTGCCCATAGCACCGTTTTTCGCTCGGGTAATTTTATAAAGGGGGGAGATTTAATATGAAATGTACAATAACAGATTTAAGGGCAAAAGAGGTTATAAACGTTGATAATGGCTGCCGTCTGGGTTGCGTGACTGATGTTGAGTTTGATACCTGCACAGGTTGCCTTGTGAGCATAACTGTTTTTTGCGGCAGAGGTGTCCTTGGCTTCTGCGGACGTGGCGAAGAAATAGTGATTTGCTGGAAAGACATCGTCGTAATCGGCGACGACACAATTTTAGTGCGAAAAGGCGGAACAAAACTCGCATAGAACAACGGGACAGTTCACTTGAACTGTCCCGTTGTTTATAAACAGATTATTTTCTCGTCTTATTATAAATCTTTGATTTAATTGAATCAACAAGCGAAAGCCTTGTGTTTTCACAAACCTTTAATTCGTCAATAGCGTAGCCCTTGAGGGCGAACTCTGCTTTGTCGCTTTCGTAAAGGTCAACAACGCTGCCGTCAGAAAGCTCTGTTATGCAGGAATACACGTAAGAGAATGGGTTAAGACTGTCGGTTACCTTCTTTACGTATTTCCAGTCAACAACGTTGTCTTCGCCATAAAGACCGATTCTGATAACGCCCAGCTTTCTGGTTTTCTTTTCGGGGCAGGCAAGGATTATTGCATTCTTTCCGTCGATTTTTTGGCTGTAGTTTATAACAGAGAACATACAGTTCGAGCAATAGGCGAGCGCTTTGTCAACTGTGTATTTACCCCAGGTTTCGCCGCCGTCTGTTGAGTCGGTGTAGCTGATAAAGCCGGCAATATTTCTCGAGTACATACGAAGAACGCCGTTGTTGAGAAGCACGAATTGGCTTTCGGAGCTTTTGCCCGCCATACCAACCTGATTTGCCTTTTCGGAACGGTGCCAGTTTTCGCCGTCCTCGGTGTAAATAACGCTTGTGTATTCTCTGCCGCCGTTGTTGTCGTAAATTGAGAAAAGAACTCTCTGCTTGTCGTTCTTTTCAATGCAGATGCCAACACCGGGTGAGAAGCCCGTGAAACCCCTTGAACCAATCTGGGTGTTAAGGATTTTTCCGTCTGCCCAGGTTTCGCCATTGTCATAGCTTTTTCTTACCCAAAGGTAATAGGTGGGGTAAATTTTAATGGGTGCATAGGCATAGAAAGCATTTGCGATAATGTCGTTATCGTTCAACGTGCCGTCCTTGTTCATTTGCTTTATAAGAACAGGTGAAAGCTCGTCGCCGTTTTTCTGATAGATGTTATAGAATCTATCCACAAAATAGTTTTTGTAGCCTGCGTCGTCATCAAATTTCAGAACGGGTGCATAACCATCGTCGTTAAAATCACCAACGTAGTAGGGGTAATGTGCTTTGTCGAGGGTGGTGCTTTCTGCTTTTTCGTGGCTTGTTTTGTCGCAAAGAACCAGCCTGCCGTCAATAAAGCCGCTACCCTTGCCGTATGTGCCCGCACTCCAGAGCCCCATATATGCGGGGCAAGCGTCACAGGCGTGGTAAACAACGCCGTTTTTATCCTGGCATATTGCTGCATCGCAAAATGAGGCGGAGGTGGGGATTGCTTTGTTGTGGTCAGCATCCTCCATATCGTTGAAGTGGTTTACCCACACAATATCCGACCATGTTTTGCAGTTGTCGTCAGAATAGCGGATAACTGTTTCGATATTTGCGGGGTCGTCTGTGCCGTTGCCGTAGCGAATGTCACCACCTGCAATAACTCTGCCGTTTTTAAGGGTGAGTATTGAGGGGATTCGGAACAGCTTGCTGTTGCCCGTGCCCGCTGAATAAGGATTTGTAAAATTAGCCATTTTATATCACCTTAGAAATAGAATTAAACAAGTCTGAATGTCTTAACCTCAAAGGGTGTGACGTTGAACGTGATTTTGTTATCTTTAAAGTCGATTTCTTTTTCATCAACCTCCATAAGATTACATTCATAAGCCTTTGTAAAGGGCAGGTTGATTGTGAGTGTTCTTTCGCCACGTACACGTCTGCTCTGATATACACGCACAATAACGCCGTTGCCGTCCTGTGCCTGCTTTACTGCATCAATAACAATGTCGTCATTGTCGCAGTTAATATAACTAAAGCTTTCGGGCAAGGTGCCTTTCTTTGCGCAAACGGCAATACCCTTGAGTGCGAAGTTGAGCTTGAATGCCTCTTGAACTGTGCCGCCTGTCTGCCAGGTGCCTGCATGGGGGTAATAGGAATAGGTAAAGCTGTGGTGACCCAAATCACCGTATCTGTCGGGTGTTGTGGGCGCACGAAGAAGTGTGATTCTCATTCTGCTGTTGAGAATATCGTAGCCGTATTTGCAATCGTTGAGAATGCTCACACCATAGTCGCCCTCGGAAAGGTCTGCCCATTTGTGGGCACATTGTTCAAAGCGTGCCGCATCAAATGAAGAGTTGCGGTGGGTGGGGCGCTTGATTGCGCCGTGTGCCGCCTCAAAGGTTGCCTCGGTGTTAAGAACGTTAACGTCAAAAGCTGCCTTCATAACCTTGTCACGCTCCTGCCAGTCAACCTCTGTTTCAAACATAAGCTGTCTGCTACCCGCATAGAGGATAATGTTCTGTGAAATTGTTGATTTGTTGAATTTTCTAACAACTTTAAGAACAGCTCTTACAGGGGAGCATTCTGTAATTTCAACGCTTTCAGCCTTTTCGAGAACCCATTTTTTCTTTTCGTAGTTCTGCTCAAGATTCCACGCTGTTTCGTGGATGCATTTGTCGATGAAAACAGATATAACGTTACCCTTGCCGTCAAGAGTTTCACGGTTGTTTTCTTTATCAAATATTGATGTGAGAATACCGTTTTCATCGTAAGAAACTCTGAGAATTTCGTTTTCGATAATACCGTTGCCGATTTTAACGGCTTCCTTTGCCTCTTTTTCCTCAAAAGCAAAGAATTTGTAGCCCATAGGCGGAACGTTGTCTGCAATAAACTCGGTGTATTCCTCGCCGTCTTTTGTGAACACTCTTGAAAGTGCGCCGATTTTTCTTTTGCCCTTAACCGTAACGGGTGCGGTAACCTCGGTTGAAATCATATTCCACACCACAACACCGTCTTTTTCGGCGGTGATATTTGCGGTTATACCTTCAAGTGCAGAGCAGAAGATTTCCGTGCCGTCTTTTTCGAGCTTTGCAAAGTCGGGGCGGCAATCCTCCATAGCCTCGTGGATTGAAGTGCCGGGGAGAATGTCGTGGAACTGATTTTTAAGGAACAACAGCCAAAGCTTCTGCAGCTTTGGGGTATCGTAACCGCCGCCGAAAACCCCTGCCATCTCGCAACGGCTGAGAAGAAATTCATTTTTGCGGTTGCCTTTTTTAATAAAGCCCTGGCTTGTGTAGGTGCCACGGTGGTTTTCATAATAAAGCTCGTCGCAATATGTGGGCAGCTCTTCACGGATTTTCTCAGCCTCCGCAAAGAATTCCGATGGGTGGCCCATTCGTGTTTTGGGAAGACCGGGGAAGTTTTTCAGCCTTTTTGCGTTTTCAAGCATTCTGTATGTGCTTCCGCCACCGCCGTCACCGTAGCCGAACATACCGAAGCCTGTTTTCAGAACGTGCTTCAGGTCGTTGTTAAAGGAGGCGTCACAAACCTGCTTGGGGTCATAGTCACCCTGGTAATGTGAACGTTGGTTAAGTGCAAGAATTTCAGAACCGTCTGCACCCTTCCATTTGAAAACCGTGTGGGGGAAACGGTTTGTATCCTGGTTAAGAAGCTTTGTGGTAATGAAATATTTCATACCGCTCTTTTTGATAATCTGCGGCAAAGCGTAGGAGAAGCCGAAGCAGTCGGGGAGCCAGTATGTATCCGATGAAACGCCGAATTCTTTAAGGAAAAATTCTCTTCCGTAAAGAAGCTGACGAATCATACTTTCGCCCGATGCGATATTTGTGTCGCACTCAACCCAAGTGTTGCCAACGATGTTCCATTGACCGTTTTTAACCTTTTCTTTAATTCGTTCATAAATCTCGGGGTAGTTCTTTTTAATCATATCGTAGGCAATAGCCTGACTCTGTGTGAAGGTGAATTCGGGGTAAACATCCATAAGTGCAAGGTTGTTTGCAAAGGTTCTTGCGCTTTTTCGCTCTGTTTCCTGAATTCTCCACAGCCACGCAATGTCTATATGGGAGTGACCGTCAAAAATAACCTCTGACGGTGCGGTGTATTCAATTTCCGCAAGCTTTCTGTCGAAATGCTCACAAGCTACAGCGATGGATTTTCTCGTTTCTTCCTCAGGGAAGTCGAAGTCAACAAGGTGGAGTGAATCGTCAAGCACCTTGTAAACGCTTTCTTTTATAAATTCATCCTTGATGCAGGGGAGTGCATCCCACGCCGTAACGCAGTTGAGATAGAATTTTTCGCAGATTTCGTCAACTGTGGCAAAGTTTGCGAATTTAAGGGTGTATTCACACTCCTTGATGCCCTCCATACCCATATCACAGAAGCCTGCCGAGTCAACACAAGCCTCCAATTCAATATCCATCGGCTCGCCGAAAACGAGAAAATTCTCTGTGATGTTAACGGTTTCTCTGCCGACCCAACCGCTCTTTTCTCTTGAAGAAACTGAGTTTGCGATTCTGCCGTTGATTCTCACAAGAATTTCACCACCGAAATCAAGGTTCAGGTAAACCTTTTCACCCTTGAAGCTTTCGGGGAGCGTAACCTGCGTTCTGAAAATTCTTGCACAGTCGTAGCGGGCAAACCAATGGTCGCCAAGCTTCAATGTTTCTTTTGTTTCGGGGTAGAATTTGTGCTGACCCTCGCCGAGATAGTCGCCATCGTAGGTTTCCCACACGGGCATATCAATTTTTTCTTTGATGCAGTATTTATTCAATTGCTTGAGCATATCGAATAAAACGCCTTGCTTAGGTGTTTTCATAGTATCAACTCCTGAAATTTCCAATATACCCCTATGATACCATAATCTATAAGTGTTGGACAATAGTTTTGTGCGGTATTTGGGTATTGAAGGTGTAAAAAAATATGGTATAAATTCGGTGGAAAATAACAAAAAATCCACCGATGTGTAACCATCGGTGGGTTTTCATAGGAAAATTTAGGTTTACTTCAATGCTGTGCCGCAATATAAGCAGAAGGAGCCTTCACCAACGTTGCTGCAGTTGGGGCAAACCTTACCTGCGGGAGCAGCCTGAACGGGAGCAACAGGAGCAGCCTGGATGGGTGCAGCAGGTGCGTAGTTAACAGCAGGCTGGGGAGCAACAGGAACCGCAATGGGTGCAATGTTGTTCTGACGTGAAGCAATTTCAACCAACTTGTCGCTGTTTTCAACCAATCTGCCGAAAGCGTAAAGACCGCAGGTTGTGAGCCATGAAGCGAAAACACCTACAGGAATGCCGAGAAGGAAAATAACGTCGCTCCAGTCTATGAACAGCCAACCGAAAGATATAACGCTGGCGATTGTGCCCAACCAAAAGATTATGAGAGCAAAGGTCTGAAGCTTTTTACCGATGTTATTGAACATAAAGAATACCTCATTTCATATTTTGGTGAACAAATAATACCACGAATTTTCCCGAAAAGCAATATAATTTGCCGAAATGAATAGTGCGTCTGTTTTTGATGCTTTTACTTGGATTCAAAAACTTCAAAACAAGTCTTATATTTGTTTACTTATAAAATCTTTTGTGGTATAATATAATATCAGTCTATTGTTTACGACAGCCTCGGCGAAAGGAGTGTTATTATGGCAGACAGGTTTATTCTTCATTCGGATTACAAGCCTATGGGCGACCAGCCCGAGGCAATCGAAAGGCTTGTTGACGGCGTCAACAAGGGCTACATGGAGCAGACCCTTCTCGGCGTAACGGGCTCGGGCAAAACCTTTACAATGGCAAACGTTATCGAAAGGCTTAACCGACCAACACTCGTTCTCGCTCACAATAAAACTCTTGCCGCACAGCTTTGCTCCGAGTTTAAGGAGTTCTTCCCTGAAAATGCAGTTGAGTATTTCGTTTCCTACTACGACTATTATCAACCCGAGGCATATATTCCCACCACCGACACCTATATAGAAAAAGATAGCGCAGTTAATGACGAAATTGATAAGCTGCGCCACTCTGCGACATCCGCCCTTTCTGAAAGGCGTGACGTAATTATTGTCGCCAGCGTTTCCTGTATCTACACTCTGGGCGACCCTATTGATTACCGCAGTATGGTTATCTCCCTTCGTACGGGTATGCAAAAGGACAGAGACGAGCTCATAAAAAAGCTTGTTGAAATTCAATACGAGCGAAACGACGTCAGCTTCACCCGAAATAAGTTCAGAGTAAAGGGTGACACAGTTGAAATTTTCCCTGTTTATTCTTCCGAAACCGCATACAGAATCGAGTTTTTTGGTGACGAAATAGACCGTATTTCAGAAATACACCCCCTCACGGGTGAGGTGAAATGCACCCGCTCCCACGTGGCGATTTACCCCGCATCCCATTACGTTGTTGAGCACGACAAAATGGAAAAAGCTCTTGAAAATATCTACACTGAAATGGAGAACAGGGTAGAGGAGTTTACCTCACAGGGCAAGCTTCTCGAAGCACAGAGGATTCAGCAAAGAACGCTTTACGATATTGAAATGCTTCGTGAAACGGGCTTCTGCAAGGGCATTGAAAACTATTCACGTGTTATGTCGGGTCGTGAGTCGGGCACAGCACCCTTTACCCTGCTTGATTATTTCCCCGATGATTTTGTTCTTTTTGTGGATGAATCCCACGTAACACTACCGCAAGTGAGGGGTATGTACGGCGGCGACCGTTCACGAAAAGAAAATCTTGTGGAATTCGGCTTCAGACTTCCGTCTGCGTTTGATAACAGACCGTTGAAATTCAACGAATTCTACGATAAAACCCATCAGAAAATATTTGTCAGCGCAACACCGGGCGACCTTGAAAAAGAAAAAAGCGCACAAATTGCCGAGCAGGTTATACGCCCCACAGGTCTTCTTGACCCTGAGGTCAGCGTGCGCCCCACAGACGGGCAGATAGATGACCTTATTTCTGAAATCAACAAGCGTGTTGAGAAAAAAGAAAGAGTTCTCGTCACAACCCTCACCCGTAAAATGGCAGAGGATTTAACCGATTACCTCAACAAATTCGGCATAAAGGTCAGGTATATGCATTTCGATGTTGATACCATTGAGCGAATGGAGCTTATCCGTGATTTGCGTCTTGGCGAATATGACGTGCTTGTGGGAATCAACCTTTTAAGAGAGGGTCTTGATATTCCCGAGGTCTCTCTTGTTGCAATTCTCGACGCCGATAAAGAGGGCTTTCTCAGAAGTGAAACCTCGCTTATACAGACAATCGGCAGAGCTGCCCGAAACTCCGGTGGCCAGGTTATTATGTACGCCGACGAGGTCACAGGCTCAATGGAAAGGGCAATAACCGAAACCTACCGCAGACGTGAAAAGCAAATGAAATATAACGAGGCTAACGGCATTGTTCCCGAAACCATCAGAAAAGACGTGCGTGAAATCCTCGAAATAAGCTCCAAGGACAACGTTCAGGAGAAAATTGCAAAACGCAGACTTTCTGCGAAAGAGAAAAACGAGCTTATTGAAAAGCTCACAAAAGAAATGCGAGTTGCCGCAAAGCTTCTTGAGTTTGAGCATGCGGCATATTTAAGAGATGAAATTCAAAAACTGAAAGGCGAAAAATAATCGTTTATGGAAAAAAATCTGATTGTAAAAGGTGCAAGGGAGCATAATCTGAAAAATGTCAGCGTTGAAATCCCTCGTGATAAATTGGTGGTGTTCACCGGTCTTTCGGGCTCGGGCAAATCATCCCTTGCCTTTGACACCATCTACGCCGAGGGGCAGAGGCGCTATATGGAGAGTCTTTCCTCCTATGCCCGCCAGTTCCTCGGTATTATGGAAAAGCCCGATGTTGACAGCATAGATGGGCTTTCACCTGCCATATCCATCGACCAGAAAACAACCTCAAAAAACCCACGCTCCACCGTGGGCACAGTTACCGAAATATATGACTATCTCCGCTTGCTTTATGCAAGAATAGGTGTGCCCCATTGTCCCGTCTGCGGCAAGGAGATTGCAAAGCAGTCAATTGACCAGGTGGTTGACAAGGTTCTTCTTCTGCCCGAGGGCACTAAGTTTCAGATTCTTGCCCCCATTGCCAAGGGTAAGAAGGGTGAGTTTCAGAAGGAATTTGAAAACGTTGCGAAATCGGGCTTTTCAAGGGTGCGTGTTGACGGTATAGTCTATGACCTTTCTGAAAAAATCAAGCTCGAAAAAAATATAAAGCACAACATTGAGGTTATCGTTGACCGCCTTATTATGAAGGATGGCATCGGCTCACGTCTTACGGATTCTTTGGAATCCGCTTTCGCCCTTACACAGGGTAACGTTATTGTTGATGTCATCGGCGGTGAGGAAATTCTCTTTTCGCAGAATTTCGCTTGTCCTGAGCACGGCTCCTGTATGGACGAGCTTGAGCCAAGAATGTTCTCGTTCAATAATCCCTTCGGCGCTTGTCCCACCTGCTCGGGGCTCAGCGTGTTTATGCGTGTTTCTGAGGATTTGCTTGTTCCTAACAGAAAGCTGTCAATAAACGAAGGTGCAATAAAGGGTAGCGGTTGGGGTAAAACAGACTCCGGCACAATAACAGGTATGTATTACAATGCCCTTGCAGAAAAATATAACTTTACGCTTGATACACCCTTTAATAAAATTTCAAAAGAGGGTCAAAATGCCATTTTCTACGGAACAAACGGCGAGCGCATAAAAATGGTGCGTGAAAACGAATACGGAAGCGGCACCTATATGACAGAGTTTGAGGGTGTAATCAATAACCTTGAACGCCGTTACCGTGAAACAACAAGCGATTGGTCAAGAAATGATATTGAACAGTATATGACTGCTTGCCCTTGCCCCGACTGTAAGGGCGCAAGGCTGAAGCCCGCTTCCTTGGCTGTAACCGTGGGCGGTAAAAATATTCAGGAGCTTACGGAGATGTCAATACGTGACGAGCTCACGTTTATAGAGTCCCTTGAGCTTAATGAAAAAGAACAGATAATCGGCAAGCAGATAATCAAAGAAATACGTTCAAGGCTCAGCTTTCTTTGTAACGTTGGTCTTGATTACCTCACACTTTCACGTTCATCGGGCACTCTTTCGGGCGGTGAAAGTCAGCGAATACGCCTTGCAACACAAATCGGCTCATCTCTTATGGGGGTTTTGTATATCCTCGACGAGCCCAGCATAGGTCTTCACCAGCGTGACAACGAAAAGCTCCTCAAATCTCTGAAAAATCTTCGTGATTTGGGCAACACCCTTATTGTTGTTGAACACGATGAGGACACAATGAATGCGGCGGATTATATCGTTGACGTTGGTCCCGGTGCAGGTGTCCATGGCGGTGAAATCGTCTTTTCGGGAACTGTTGATGAAATTAAAAAATGTGAGAAATCTCTTACGGGTCAGTTTCTCAGCGGCAAGCGTAAAATAGCCGTGCCCGAAAAGCGCAGAGAGGGTAGCGGAAAATATCTTGAAATAATCGGGGCGCAGCAGAATAACCTGAAAAATATTGACGTTAAAATTCCTCTCGGAAAATTTGTTGCCGTAACGGGTGTTTCGGGCTCGGGCAAATCAAGCCTGATAAACGAAATTGTTTTCAAGCACCTTTCAAACAAATTGAACAGAAGCCACAAAAAACCGGGCAAGTTTGACCGAATTGAGGGTCTGGAAAATCTTGATAATATCATAGATATCGACC
>JAZRPC010000055.1:0-33731 GCA_045649005.1 Acutalibacteraceae bacterium | reverse complement strand
GCTGTTTATGGATACAGGTCTTGGCAGAGATGGTTATTCAATGATTAGCCAGGGTAAGGTTGAAACACTTATCTCAGGTAAATCCGAAGACAGGCGTGATATGCTTGAAGAAGCGGCGGGTATTTCGCATTACAGATATCGCCGTGCAGATGCTATGCGAAGGCTCAATCAGGCGGAAGAAAACCTTCTTCGTCTTCGTGACATTTTAACAGAGCTTGAGTCACGTGTTGGCCCCCTCAAAACCCAGAGCGAAAAGGCACAGAAGTTCCTTGAATACGCCGGGGAGAAAAAAGACCTTGAAATCGGTATATGGCTTTACACAATCAAAAAGCTCAAGGACGATTTGCGTGAGCAGGAGAAAAAGATAACTGTTGTTAATTCACAGTATGATGAAACCTGCAATACCTTGAATGAAATCGCAGAGAAAATAGAAAAATCAAGCGAAGAAATAAGAAGAATAACTGTTTCTGTTGACGAAATGCGCCGTGCAGCAAACCTTCTTGAAGAGCAGGCGGCATTACTCGAAAGCCAGATAGCTGTTGAAGAAAACAATATAAAGCACAATAACGAAACAATCGAGCGTATCGAAAGAGAAAAAACAGAAGAAAACGATACGGATTCGGAAATTTCCGAGCAAATCAACGAAGCAAAAAACGCAATAGATAAGCTTAATGAGATTATTGCTTCCAAAAAAGCAGAGCTGGAGGCATTCTCCGGCGAGCTGGAGGTTCTCAGTGACGAAAACAGCAAAACTGCTCAGCGTAGTGCAGAGCTCAGCACAATGGTTTCAAAGCTTTCTTTTGAAATTGCCGATTGCAGAGTTGTTGTTTCAACCGCTGATTCATCCATTGAAGAAATCAACAACAGAATTTCTGCAATAGATGCTTCAAGTGACAGCAGAAAGCCTGTTCTTGAAACGCTTCTTTTACAGTGCAAGGAAACAGAAGCAGAGCTGGAGAAAATTTCAGAAAGAGGAACCGAGCTTAACAATGCTCTTTCGGGAATAGAGCTTCTTGCAAAAAAACGTCTTGAAAAGCTCGAAAAATTAAAAGAGCAGGAAACAGAGCTGAAAAACGAAATACATATCAAAAAATCCAGAATTGCTATGCTCAGCGATCTGGAAAAGAATATGGAAGGCTACCAGGGTAGCGTAAAAGCCGTTATGAGAGAGGTTCACCGTGGTGTTCTCAGAGGTGTTCACGCTCCCGTATCACAGATTATCTCGGCAAAGGATAAATATTCTCTAGCCATTGAAACCGCTTTGGGTGCACAGATTCAGAATATTGTTACCGACACCGAAAATGATGCTAAAAAAGCAATCGGTTTCCTTAAAGAAAGCAAAGCGGGCAGGGCAACGTTCCTTCCGCTCACAGCGATAAAGGGCAGGGTTCTTGACGAAAAGGGTCTTGATGATTGCTACGGCTACGTTAACCTTGCAAGCAATCTTGTTGAGTATGATAAAAAATACGATGAAATTATCAAATCCCTTCTTGGTCGCACAGTTGTTTGTGAGGATCTGGATTCTGCCATTACAATAGCAAAAAAATATAACTATAAGTTCAAAATTGTTACTCTCGACGGTCAGGTTGTCAATGCAGGCGGCTCTATGACCGGTGGTGCAAAGCTTCAGAATGCCGGTATTCTTAGCCGTGGTAACGAGCTTGAAAAATTAAAAGAAGAGTGTGCAGAGCTTGAAGAAAAGCTTACTCTTTTCACAAAAGACCTCGAGCTTCAGCAGGAAAGCTGTGCGGCGGCTACCGCAGAGCTTGACGGATGCAGAGCAGAAATAGCATCCCTGGGTGAAGATAAAATAAGGGTTGAAGGTGTGCTTGCCCTCAGAAAAGGCAACTACGACAACACCTTATTTATTCAGAAACAGGATGATGATGAAAAATCAAAGCTTCAGGAGAGAATTGTCAGCATTAAAGAGGGTGCCGCCGATTCACAGAAGAAGCTTGAAGAACTGCAGAAATCACTTGAAGGTGTTGAAAATGAGCTTTCTACCCTCACAGGGGGCAGAGAAAGCCTGCGTGAAAAACGTGAAAAGCTGACTGCTGATGCGGCAGAAATAAACCTTGCCGTTGCAACAGCTCAGAAAGAGATTGAAGCCAAAGAGGATGAAATTCAGCGTCTTGTGGGCAGAAGCACAAGCCACAAGGATAAGCTCACACAGCTCGATGAAGAAATTGAAGAGCTTAAAAAGAAGAATGAAGATATACGTGAACGAATAGCTGTTCTCAACGGCGAAGCCGAGGGGTTAAGAACACGCAGTACAGGCTCAAAGGAGCAGGTGGGTGTTGAAATCGGCAAGCGTGAGCAGTATGAGCAGGAAAGCTCAAAGCTCAGACTTCTCGAAAGAGAAAAAACAGAGGACAGAGAAAAACTCGGTACCGAAAAGGCAAGACTCAGCGAGCGCAAGGAAACAATGGAAAAAGAGTTTGAAGATATTTCAACAAAGCTCTTTGATGAATACGAGCTCACCCGCAGAGAGGCTGAGGAGCTTGATATAGTTATCGAAAACGTTCCCGAAGCAAAGAAACGCCTTAACGAGCTCAAAAGCAAAATAAGGGGCTTGGGTAACGTTAACGTCAGCGCTATTGAAGAGTATAAAGAGGTTTCAGAGCGTTACAGTTTTATGCATTCACAGGTAAGCGACGTTGAAAAATCAAAAGCCGAGCTCATAAAGCTCATCAACGAGCTGACCGGTAAAATGGGCGTTCAGTTCAAGGAGCAGTTCGATAAAATCAACTTCAGCTTCGGTCAGACCTTTGCCGAGCTTTTCGGTGGCGGCAAGGCATCACTCGTTCTCACCGATGAAAACGATGTCCTTGAATGCGACATCGATATCAAGGTTCAACCGCCCGGTAAAAACGTTCAGAATATTTCACTTCTTTCGGGTGGTGAAAAAGGACTTTCTGCCATTGCGCTGTTGTTCTCAATTCTCAAAATCAACCCTTGTCCGTTCTGTATTTTCGACGAGGTTGAGGCGGCACTTGATGACGTTAACGTTGCAAGATACGCTTCATACGTGCGTAGGATGACTCAGAATACACAGTTTATTCTCATCACTCACCGCCGTGGCACAATGGAGGAGGCAGATATGCTTTACGGTGTCACAATGCAGGAGAAGGGTGTATCAAAACTGCTTGAGTTAAAGACAGCAGAAATGGCAAATAAATTTGATTTAACGTGAGATTGCACGAATAACTTGTTTTAGCTCAGTCGCAGTACCTTTGTGCAGCTTCCTTCACTAAAACGGCGTTCTTCGCACAATCTCAGGTTAGGTTAGTTTTACCGTAAAATAATTTTAAGATTAATTCAAATGGAGTTTTTCTAATGGGTATTTTTAAGAAAATAAACTTTGGTTTAAGAAAAACAAGAAACAACGTTTCGGGTGCTATTGATAACGTTCTTGACAGCTACACTTCTATTGATGAAGAGCTTTTCGATGAGCTTGAGGAAGCACTTGTTATGGGCGACGTCGGCGTTACAACCGCATCAGAAATCACGTTGCGCCTTAACGACGTTGTAAGAAAAAAAGGCATAAAAAATCCCGCTGACGTCAAAGCGGAAATTAAAGAGATTGTTGCCGAAATGCTTGAGGGCGGCGAGGATATGGGTCTTATCACAATCCCGTCAGTTATTCTTGTTATCGGTGTTAACGGCGTTGGTAAAACAACAACAATCGGTAAGCTTGCCGCAAGGTATAAGGCGGAAGGCAAGAGCGTAATTCTTGCGGCGGCTGATACGTTCCGTGCGGCGGCTATTGACCAGCTTGATGTGTGGGCAGAGCGTGCAGGCGTTGATATTATAAAACACAAAGAGGGTGCAGACCCCGCCGCTGTTATTTTCGACACTATTTCTGCCGCAAAAGCAAGAGGCACGGAAATAATTATTTGCGACACTGCGGGCAGACTTCATAACAAGAAAAATCTTATGGAGGAGCTTGGCAAAATCTACCGTGTAATTGACAGGGAGTTGCCTTATTCAGACCGTGAGGTGCTTCTTGTACTTGATGCAACAACAGGTCAGAATGCGGTGAATCAAGCAAGAGAATTTGCAAAAATTGCCGAGATTACAGGCATTATTCTCACAAAGCTTGATGGTACTGCACGTGGCGGTGTTGTTCTTTCGATAAAAAATGATTTGAAGGTTCCTGTTAAATTTATCGGTGTTGGCGAGGGTATTGATGATTTACAGCCCTTCAACCCCATGGCTTTCGCCGAGGGCTTGTTCGACGATTTGCCCGAGGATTATGAGGAAGATGATATCGACCTTTCAAAAATAAGGGAGGATATTGTTACAGAGGACGCTAGTGCCGAGGATGAAAGGACCGAGCTTGCAAAGGCTGTCGGCGAGATATTCGAGGCTATGGCAGAAATCAATGAAGAGGCTGCAGAAGAAACTGTAACAGAAGAAGCTGTGATTGAAGAAGAAATTACCGGAACTTATACAGAGGAGTCTTCAGAGCCCGAATGCGAGAATATCGCAGAAGAACAGGCTGAAGAAACCGTTGAAGAGTTTGAAGAAGCTCCTGAAGAAATGGTTACAGAGCCCGAAAAAGAGGCTGAAGAGCCCAAAAAGAAAAAAGGCTTGTTCGGGAGGTTGTTCGGTTAATGGAAAAGGTTTTTTTAATCGCAACCCACAATATGAAAAAACGCAACGAGCTTTATCGCATACTTTCACCTTTGGGTATTGACGTCAAAACCGCCGAGCAGGCAGGTGTTGAAATAACAGACGTTGATGAAACGGGTGAAACCTTTTACGAAAATGCTCTTCTGAAAGCAAAAAGCGGTTGTCTTGAAAGCGGAATGCCCTGTGTAGCAGATGATTCGGGTCTTGCCGTTGATTATCTTGCGGGGGCTCCGGGTGTATATTCTGCACGCTTTTCGGGTGAACACGGTAACGACGAGAAAAATAACGAAAAGCTGCTGAAGCTTCTCAGAGACGTGCCCGTTGAAGAAAGAACAGCACGCTTCGTTTCGGTTGTTTGCTGCGTGTTCCCTAACGGTGATATTATCACTGCAAGAGGTGAGTGCGAGGGCTACATCGGCTTCGAGGGCAAAGGTGACAGAGGCTTTGGCTATGACCCTATTTTTATGATTGGCGAAAAAAGTATGGCTGAGCTCACCGACGAAGAAAAAGATGCTATCAGTCACCGTGGAAATGCATTGAGAATTATATCTGAAAAGTTAAAAGATTATATGTCCTTGTGAAGACTTATTACAGTGCCGGGTTCGGCGGTGTCAATTTCAATTTTGATGCCGTCGCACTCGGCAGTTTTAGTGTCAAAAAACGTTGCTTTCAATGAATTTTTTAGGTCCGTTTTTTCTATAATCTTATTGGCGGTAGCTTCATCTGAACAAAAGGCGCTTATCGCATCAACAATAAACGAATAAGCAGATTCATTTTCGGTAGCATTTTTTCCTGTGACTATGTTGAGTGTTGCCAGATTGTTCCTTTTATCCGTCTCAAAATTCAATAATATTTCGTCCTTGTTGTTGAATTTTACAAAGCGTGAATAACTGTTTGTTTTTTTATCAAAAATCAAGTTATCGGGTGAAAATTCATAGGCTTCGTTTATTGCATTGAGTCTGTTGAAAAACGCTGAAATTGTTTCACCTGTTTCATTTACTGTGCATCCGCTGAAAAGTAGTAAAATGATGGTAAAAATAACCAAATTTGACAATGTTTTTTTCATTTGAATACCTCATTTGTTTACAATTACGTAACAATTTATTCAATAGATGTTGTATAATTACTATAAGTACCTTGGGGTACTATAATATATGGCAAACATTATAAAAAAATACAGAGTGATGATATGAAAAATATATTCAAAAAATTAATGTGCGTTGCATTGTGCCTGATGGTGGCGTTTTCATCATTGGGTGTTGTTGCGTTTGGTGCGGGTGACTATCCCGATGGTGTAACCGCCCAGCAGGCAGCCGATGCCGTAAAGAAAACGGATAATCTTCTCAAGGTTATGGTGCCGATGCTCACGGGGGCGAGCTTGTCTTCCGCTGTTAAAAATATGATTTATACAGACGAAGCTCTCTCGGGTCTTGTTATGTCAATTTATTCTTCTTTTGGCGAGGATGCTTCTGCGTTAGAGGTTGTTGGTATTTCGGTTTCCACAACTGACGTTGCGGCTGCCTTGGCAGATTACCCGTCTGTCAGCGAAGCCATTTCAAAGGCGGACGATTGGTCAACGGTTGATTTGACAGGAGCAAAGTGGGGAGTGAGCGATAAAAACGGTTTTGCAACGGCGGTAGGTAAGGCTTTTTCGCCCTTCAACGATTTGCTTTATACACTTCTGTGCTCGGGCTCATACAGCTTGTCGGGCATTATAAACATCAAAGGCGACGACGGTTACACAAACGCCATTGTTCCCTTGCTTCAGTCTCTTAAATGCAAAAACCTGATGAGCTCCGCAGATTTTAAAGCTCAGGCAGATAAAGATAAAAGCAATATGGTAAAAAACATTCTTTTACCTGTGCTCACAGTTCTAGAAGATGGCTTCAATACTCCTGCGGATACCTTTACCGACGTTTTGCCGTCATTTGCATATTTTGTTGAAAGCGGCGAAATGGATGCTTGTATGGATAAGCTTCTTTCACCAATAACAAGCAACCCGCTTTTCCAGATAGCATCATTTTTAAAGATTTTTGACTTAGAATCTTTAGAGTTTGATATAAATGCATTGATGCAAAGCACGGGGGACGGTTCCTTTAAAATGGCTCCCTTGGATTTTGCAAGGCTTGCCGCTTGCGGAAATTATGCGGACGGTCAGTTCGTTTCCGATAAAGGCAGAGCTTACGTTGAGGTGTTACGTTGGCTTGTTGACTCGTTAAAGCTCAATAAAGATACCTTACCCGACCTTATGAAGGGTGAAGGCACAGGTATGAAGCTTTCTCCTGATATGCTTTCGGGAATGATGGATAAAGACACCGAGGTTATCGTTAAAACAATTATACTTTTGTTTAATCCTGTTGAGCCTGGTGCGGCACAGGGGTTTGAGTACCCCGCAATTACCCCCGCTCAGATTCAGTACACACCGAATCTGACAGCAAAGGATTATGAAAGGGTTCTTAATGAAATTGATCCCCTTCTCGATGAATTTATTAAAGATGGCGGAAGCTATAAAAGTGTTGAGTCGCTTCTTGCTTCGGCGATTTACAGCGGAAAAAATATAACCGCTCTTTTAAAGGGTGTTTACGGCTCCTTCGAAAAGGAGGGTATAGCCGATATACTTGTTATGATGGGTATCGACATAACCCCCAAAGGTATTGCGTCGTATTTGAGCGAAAGTAATTATTCCACAGCCGCAAATGCACTCAGAAAAGCCGGTAAGTGGGCTGACGTATCAGATAACCTTTATTGGGGCTTTTCAGACGGCTCAAGGGTCGGCTTTGAAAACGCACTTGTTGCGGTTATGAGACCTGTTTACCCCGTACTTCGTGTTCTTCTTGCAGATAAAGACCTTACCCTTATGAACAGCATAACTCTCAAGGGTGCCGACGGCTACAACACAGCAATTATTCCGTTATTGGAGGCGTTGGGTTGCAAAGCTTCTTCAATTAAAACTTATTCAGAATATATTAAAACCGCCGATTCTGACGGCGTTCTCAGAGCAATCACAACCCCTGTTTTTGATTTGCTTGACGATTTGTTTAAAACACCTGTCAGCACGTTGACACGTGTTCTTCCCAATATTGTTTATTTTATGGATAGCGGCTCATTTGAAAAAACCATAAATAATCTGCTGATTCCATTGACAGCGTTTACCGAGAATTTGTCAGGTGTTATTGAGCTTAACCTTGACACATCATCATTGAGTGAATTTGACCTGAACGGTCTTCTTGGCTCTTTGCTTGAAAATTCGGGTATGAAAATCGCAGAGTTTGATTTGAAAACTCTGAGCAATATTGGTACCCTGACAGAGAAAATAAGTAAAAGAACTCTTGACGGCAAAAATGTTAAATATTCCTATGTTGAGGCTGATCGCACAGGTGTTCTTATGACTCTTCTCAGAGTTCTTGCAAAGACCATAAAAATGCCCGGTAACGAAAATCTTCTTACAGGTTCAATGGGTGGCGGAAATGCGGCTTTTGAAACCTATTCATCTTCGATTGGTGAGCAGTTTGCAACAATGACGGAGGATGAATTGATAGAATGGCTTTATAATCTTTTGTTTAAAGAGAGGGCACAGGTTGAAATTGTTGTAGATGACAATTATGTGCCCACGATTATATTCAAAGAAAAGGAGCCAAACTACATCGCACTTTACGTTGTTGGAGCTTTTGCATTTCTTGCTGTTGCCGTTGGTGCAATACTTTACTTCAATCGTAAAAAGATTTTCTATTAAGCTATATAAAACGCAGCCAATGCTTTTGGCTTTGCGAATATTTTTACAACTGATGAACGGAAATCTACCTGTAGAAAACAGGGTTCGGATAATTCCTTTCACCCTACGGAGGCAGTTCTATGTTAGTTCTGAAAAATATAGTTAAAGATTATGTTTCGGGCGACACTACCGTAAGAGCGCTTGACGGCATAAACGTAACGTTCAGAGAGAACGAGTTTGTTGCCATTCTCGGCCCTTCGGGTTGCGGTAAAACCACAATGCTCAACATTATCGGCGGACTTGACAGATACACCAGCGGTGACTTGTGCATCAACGGTAAATCAACAAAAAATTTCACGGATTCCGATTGGGATACCTACCGTAACCATTCAATCGGTTTCGTTTTTCAGAGTTATAACCTTATTCAGCACCAGACTGTTTTGTCTAACGTTGAGCTTGCGTTGACCCTTTCGGGCGTTTCGAAAAAGGAACGCCGCAAAAGGGCTGTTGAAGCATTGAAAAAGGTCGGTCTTGAAAATCAGATTCACAAAAAGCCAAATCAGATGTCAGGTGGTCAGATGCAGCGTGTTGCTATTGCACGTGCTCTTATAAACGACCCTGATATTCTTCTTGCCGACGAGCCTACAGGTGCCCTTGACAGTGAAACAAGCGTGCAGATTATGGAGCTTCTCAAGGAGATATCCAAGGATAAGCTGATTATTATGGTTACCCATAACCCTGAGCTTGCAGAAACTTATTCAAACCGCATTATCAGGTGCCTTGACGGTAAGGTTATGAGCGACTCAAACCCCTTTGAGCCCGATGAAGCTGACAAAGAAAATGAAAAGATAAAGCTTGATAAGACAAAAGAAAAGGGCAAAAAGTCAATGTCCTTTGCATCTGCCTTTTCGTTGAGCATCAATAACCTCAGAACAAAGAGTGCAAGAACGTTTTTAACTGCCTTTGCGGGTAGTATCGGTATCATAGGTATCGCTCTTGTTCTTGCTCTTTCGAACGGTATTCAGGTTTATATTGACAGAATTCAGGAGGATATGCTACTTTCTTACCCCATGACCGTTGAAAGGCAGACCTTTGATCTTGAGAGCATTATGACCTCTTTTACGGGTATCACAACGGAAATGGTTGAGGGTAAGGACGATTCGGAAGAGGGAAAGGTTTATGTCAACCAATCCCTTATGCAGATGGTAAACGCTTTTATTTCTGAATCAACGTCAAATAATCTTGATAATTTTAAAAAATACATTGAAGATAATCAGGCTGAATTTGACAAGGTCTGTAACGACGTTCAGTATAAATACAGCACAGATCTTAACATATATAGGGCCGATACCGAAAACGGGGTTGTTAAAGTCAATCCCAGCACTATGATGGAAAATATGCCCATGATGGAGGGTATGGGTGATATGGCATCCTCCATGACGAGTATGATGCCTGTTAATGCCTGGATTGAGCTTATCGGTGATGACACTCTGATGGATGCTCAATACGATATTATTGCGGGTAAAATGCCCGAAAAATTCAACGAGGTTGTTCTTATTGTTGACGGTAACAATATGATTAACGAGCTTGTCGTTTATGCTCTTGGTCTTAAAGACCAGGAGGAGTTTACAAAGAATATCATGCAGGCTCTTGCAAGCGGTGAGTCCTTGGCGGAAGAGGATATTACCGAATATTCTTATGATGAAATTCTTGATATGAAATTCAAGCTTGTTCTGAGTGCAGATTATTTCGTCAAGGATAAAAAGACAGGCCTTTGGACAGATAACAGTGCTAACGATTATTTTGTTAAAAAGCTTGTTGATGAAGGCACGGAAATTGAAATAGTCGGTATTCTCAAGCCCGATGAAAACAATACGCTTTCTCTCGGCACCGGCGGTATCGGTTACACACGTGAGCTTATGGATTATGCTATTGATGAAACCGCTACCCGTCAGATTGTTAAAGAACAGCTTGCCGATACCACAAAGGATGTTCTTACGGGTTTGGAGTTTTCAAATCTTACCGTAAACGATTTCGACCTTAAAGACGTTGATTTAGGGCTCATTGATTTCAACTATCTTGATTACACACCCTTTATGTCTATGGCAGAGGGTATGGATATGTCAGAGGTGAACTTTGCGGATATGGGCGCAATGTTCGGCTTTGATGATATGACAGAGCTTCAGAAAAAGCTTATGGAGGGCTTCCTTACAGAAGAGCAGGTTCTTGCTATTAAGCAGGCTTATGTTGATACGATGGCTGCTAAAAGCTCTCTTTCAGGGACATTAAATAAAATCGGCTATTCAACCTTTGAAACTCCAAGCACCATCTGCTTCTATCCGAAGAGCTTTGAGGATAAAGAAAAATTAAACCAGCTTATTGATTATTACAATGAGCAGGTAGCTGCTGAGGGTCATGAGGAGGCTCAGATTAAGGTTTCCGACTATATTGGTATGCTTATGGGTAGCCTGACAACAATTATCGACGTTGTTACTTATGTGCTTGTTTGCTTTATTGCGATTTCACTTGTGGTTTCTTCGGTTATGATTGGTATCATTACCTATATTTCCGTTCTTGAAAGAACAAAAGAAATCGGTATTCTCAGAAGTATAGGTGCTTCGAAGAAGGATATTGCGAGAGTGTTCAATGCCGAAACTGCTGTTATTGGTTTCGGTGCGGGTATAATAGGTATCGTTTCAACGTTGCTCCTTGAAATACCAATCAACCTGTTGCTGAAATATGTGGCTCATATTCCTGCGGCGGCATCGTTGCCCTTTGTTGCGGCTGTGGTGCTTGTTGCAATAAGCGTTTCACTCACACTTATTGCGGGTCTTATCCCATCAAGAATTGCCGCAAAGAAAGACCCCGTAGAGGCTTTGAGAACAGAATAAATGATGAAAATCTCTGCAAAATTTTTGCAGAGATTTTTTGTGCAAAAAAAGAAGAAAAACCTTTAAAATATTAAGGGTTTTTGGGTTGTTTTTATTGAAAATGTTAATTTACTGTGATACAATATAAAAGATTATATAATTATTTTCACAGGACGTGATTTGAATGAGAAAAAATAGTGCAAGATTTGGTTTTATCGGTGTTAGCGGCAGAGGCTCGGGTATGTTGGGCCTTCTTCTTCAGGTTGAAGGTGTAACTGTTCCTGCAGTTTGTGATCTTATACCTGAAAGAGCAGAGAAAGGTATTGAAATTGTTGAAGAACACAACAACAAAGAGTACCCTGTTCACGCATACCTTGACTATAAAGAAATGTTTGAAAAAGAAGATCTGGACGCTGTTGTTATTGCAACAACCTGGATTTCACACGCAAGAATTGCGGTTGATGCAATGAAGGCGGGTCTTCACGTTGCAACTGAGGTTGGCGGAGCCGCTTCAATCGAAGAATGCTGGCAGATGGTTAGAACAAGCGAGGAAACAGGCAAAATTTGTATGCTCCTTGAAAACTGTTGCTATTGCCGTAACGAAATGGCTGTTTTCAATATGATTAGAAAAGGTCTTTTCGGCGAAATCGTTCACATGGAGGGTGGCTATCGCCACGACTTGCGTGATGAAATTGCTCTCGGCAGAGAGAATATTCACGGCAGACTTTTTAATTTTATGAATAGAAACGGCGAGCTTTACCCCACACATCAGCTTGGTCCGATTTCTAAAGCACTCCGCATTAACCGTGGTAACCGTTTCCTTACTGTTAACTCTGTTGCAAGCAAGGCAAGGGGTCTCAACCAGTGGATAAAAGACAACAAGGGTGAGGATTATGACCTTTGCGGTTACGATTTTAAATGCGGTGATATTGTTACAACAATCATAAAATGTGCAGGCGGCGAAACTATCAAGTTAACTCATGACTGCACACTTCCCCGTCCCTATACACGTGACTATGAGGTGCAGGGTACAAAGGGTATTTACTCAGAGCCCGAAGACGGCAAGGGCAGAATTTATATCGACGGAACTCACAAGGAGCATCAAAGCTGGACACACGAGTGGGATGACTTTGAGCCCTGGAGAAAAAAATATGAGCATCCCCTTTGGGTTGCTTATGAAAAAGGCGGAATCAAAGCGGGTCACGGCGGAATGGACTATCTTGTTCTTTCGGCATACGTTGACGCTGTTTATGAAGGCGGTCAGCCTCCCATAGACGTTTATGATACAGCCGCATGGATGGCAATTACCTGCCTTTCAGAGCAATCTGTTGCTATGGGCGGAGCACCCGTTCCCGTTCCCGATTTCACAAACGGCAGATGGATAGACAGAGAAGATTTCCGCAGAGGTATGTATTGCCTCGAAGAGGTTTGCGAAGAATGCTTTGAGAAAGTAGAGGAGTAATTTTATGAAATATTACATAGGTGTTGACGGTGGCGGAACAAAAACCGCATTCGCACTTTTCGACGAAAACAAAAACGTTGTTGCTCAGAACGAAACAGAGGGCTCAAACCACGAAAATCTTGAGGGTGCAATTCCTCAGGCGGCAGGTATTATTGCCGGTGGCATCAATGGTCTTCTTGAAAAAGCAAATCTTAAATTCGACGACATCAGCGGAATTCTTATGGGTCTTGCAGGCATCGACCACCCTTATCAGCACGATGAAATGCAGGTTGAGCTCGGCAAACTCGGTATCACAGGCGCAAGAATTTATAACGACGGTTTTATCGTTATAAAAGCGGGCGTTGGCGCAGGTGCAGGCATCGGCTACAACTGCGGTACAGGTACTTGCTGTAACTGTCTTGACAACGACGGCAATATGCTTCAGATTGGCGGATTTGACGTTCTTTCAGGCGATAAGGGCAACGGCCATTGGGTTGGTGCACAGGCCTTCAGAATTATGTATGACGAGATTTGCCTCGGTAAAGGTAAATCACAGATTACCGCTTTAATGGGTGAAAAAGCAGGTATTAAAGACAGGGAAACCTTGCTCGGTTCACTTGCAATTCTTGAGGATGAAGAAAAAGGTGAAGAATTCCTCAGAATGATTATTGTTTCATTCTTTGAAGCGGCAAACAACAATGACGAAGAGGCACTCAAGGTAATTGAAGAAATGGCACAGAGAGGTGCAGATTTCATTTGCGGTCACGTGAATAAAATGAGCTTTGGCGATGAAATCAACGTCGTTCTTTCAGGCTCAATTCACACAAAGCTCCCTTCTCAGAAATACACAGACAGAATGGCAGAGCTTGTAGCACAGAGGACAGGCAGAAAGTTTAACTTTATTAAACTCAACTGTGCACCGGTTACAGGTTGTATCAACTGGCTTCTTGAAGATTAAGACAAAATATTCTTGTTGAAAGGATTTGACATAATGAAAGAGATTAATTTGACCGTTATCGGTTCAGGTAGCACATATTGCCCCGAGCTTATCTACGGATTTATTGAAGCAAAGGATTCCCTTAAACTCAAAAGAGTTGCTTTTATGGATATTGATGAAAGAAAGCGCACTATTGTCGGCGGTCTTTGTGTTCGTATGCTTAAAAGCGCAGGCATAGATTGTGAAGTTGTTATGACAGATGACCTTGACCTTGCTTTACAGGGTGCGGATTTCGTTGTTACACAGATTCGTGTCGGCAAGCTTCCTTGCCGCCATATTGATGAGTCAATTCCGCTTAAACATGACCTTATCGGACAGGAAACAACAGGTATTGGCGGTTTCTTCAAGGCTCTTCGTACAATCCCCGTAATGAAAAATATAGCCGAAAGAATCGAAGCAATCTGCCCCGATGCATGGCTCATCAACTTCACCAATCCCTCAGGTATCATTTCAGAATTCCTTATCAATCACACAAACGTAAAAACAATGGGTCTTTGCAACGTCCCCATTGCTATGATTGATGACGTTAAAGCTGCAGTGGGTGAGGATGCTGATATTACATATCTCGGTCTTAACCACCTTAGCTGGATTACATCTGTTAAGGTTAACGGCGAAGAAAAGTTTGATTCAATTTTTGATGAAAACTTTGCTCCCACAGTTATGAAAAACATTCACGATGACGGTTTTGATATGGAGTGTCTTGCGGCTTGCAAGGGCTTCCCCTCATCATACCTTCAGTATTATTACAGCCGTGCCGCAAAGCTTGCTCACCTCAAGCAGGGTTCAAAGAGCCGTGCGCAGGTTTGTATGGAAATTGAAGAACAGCTTCTTGAAATGTACAGCGACAACGAGCTTGTTATCAAGCCCGCTCTTCTTGAACAGCGTGGCGGTTATAAATATTCACTTGCAGCCGTTTCTCTTATTGATTCAATAGCAAACGATAAAAACGACGTTCACGTTGTTAACATCAAAAACAACGGTACGCTTAAATTTATGGATGATGACGATATTGTTGAAATTGCTGCTGTTATCGGTGCAGACGGTGCAAAGCCTGTTCCTGTCGGCGAATTCGACAACCGCCATATCATCAGCCTTATGAGAACAGTTAAATCCTACGAGAAATATACTGTTGATGCGGCTATGAAGGGCTCTGATGAGGATGCTATGAATGCTCTTATGCTTCACCCTCTTTGCGGTGACTTTGCACAGGCGAAATCCTGCTACGAAGAAATGAAAGAAGCACACAAAGCATTCCTTCCTCAATTCTTTAACAAATAAGGAGCTTTATTATGGCTAAAAAGGCTAAAAAAGAAACTAAAGAAATAATCCCCGAGGGAATGAGCAAAAAAGACTATGCAGACAAGGCCTTTAGAAAAAAGGTAACAATAATCAATGCCTGCATTGTTTCAGCGTTTCTTATAGGTATTTTAGTGGTTATTTTCGTTGGTTGGTACAATAACAAGCGAATTGAAGACAGTTATATTGAACAGCGTGACAGCGTTATTGCACAGCTCAAAGAGATTGAAGAAAAGGGCGGCTCCTTTGAGGATAAGCGTGTTGTTAAAATAGAAGTTAACGATGATAACTACACTTATTGGTTTAACGACCTTGAGGCATCATACAACGCAAGCTATGATGATG
This sequence comes from Acutalibacteraceae bacterium, assembly GCA_045649005.1. Lineage (GTDB taxonomy): Bacteria > Bacillota > Clostridia > Oscillospirales > Acutalibacteraceae > DTU089. The sequence continues at coordinate 18,435 of JAZRPC010000055.1, read as the reverse complement.
AAATATACGGTCAGTTCGGTGGTGCTGAAATTCACCTTGAGGGTATGTTCTATACCCGTGAATTGTCTCACATTACGTATTATTGGGTGTATAGAAATCACAATCACGTTGGCGATGACGGTCACGACCACAACCATGAGGGCGATGAAGAGTTCAACATCGGCGAGATGTTGCCCATCGAGGTGATTTTTGCTGACGATGTTGAAGTTCCCGAAAACGGCACATGGGTCAGCGTTACGGGTGTAGTCAGCGTTGACACCAACAACAGTGCCTCTGCTATCAGAGATGCAAAAATAACTATACTTGACGAACCCGGTCAGGAATATGTTGAATAAAAAGAAAATGCCTTGAGACTTTTGTCTCAAGGCATTTAATTTTTGTTTTATGCAAATGGGCTTTCTGTTTTGTAGGGGAGTGATTTCGGCTGGTTGTAACCGATATCTGTAACTCCAAGGTATTTGAAGACTTCAAATATTGCTTTGCCGTAGTGGCCAAAAGCAACGGCACCGTGGTGGGGGAAGTTACCTTCAATAAGCACGTGACGATAGAATCTGCCCATTTCGGGGATTGCGAACACACCGATACCACCAAAGGAACGGGTTGCAACGGGAAGAACTTCACCCTGTGCAACATAAGCTCGAAGCTTGCTGTCGGCAGTTGACTGTAAACGGAAGAAGGTGATATCACCTGGAGCAATGTCGCCCTCAAGTGTTCCGTTGGTGAACTCTTTGGGAAGAGCTCTTGCCATAATCTTCTGGTATTTCATTTCACAGAATGAAAGCTTGCAAGCGGGTGTGTTACCGCAATGGAAGCCCATAAACGTGTCTGTGAAACTGTAGGGAGTTTTGCCTGCAATTTCTTTATCGTACATATCCCCGGGAACAGAGTTGTTGATGTCAAGAAGTGTAACGGCGTCGTTGCTGATGCAAGTGCCGATGTATTCGGAAAGCACGCCGTAAATATCAACCTCGCAAGAAACGGGGATGCCACGGGCAGCAAGTCTGCTGTTAACGTAGCAGGGAACAAATTTGAACTCTGTCTGGAATGCGGGCCAGCATTTGCCTGCAATAGCAACAAATTCTCTTGAACCCTTATGAGCCTCAACCCAATCAAGAAGAGTGAGCTCATACTGAGCAAGCTTTTCGAGAATTTCGGGCTTTTTGTTGCCTGCACCAAGCTCATTTTCCATATCCTTGACAACCTCGGGGATTCTTTCGTCGCCTGCGTGTGCATTGAAGGAAGCGAAGAGGTCAAGCTCGCTGTTTTCTTCAATTTCAACGCCTAAATCGTGAAGACATTTGATTGGAGCATTACAAGCAAGGAAATCCTGCGGGCGGGGACCGAAAGAAATGATTTTAAGGTTTTTGAGAGCGAGGATTGTTCTTGCAATGGGAACAAATTCGCTTATCATTTTAGCGCAATCTGAAGCATCACCTACGGGGTATTCAGGTATGTAGGCTTTAATATTTCTGAGCTTGAGGTTGTAGCTGAGGTTGAGAACACCGCAATATGCGTCGCCTCTGCCGTCAAGAAGGTCATTCTCGCTTTCTTCAGCTGCGGCACAATACATAACGGGGCCGCCGAAATGTCTTGCCAGAAGGGTTTCTGCGGATTCAGGGCCGAAGTTGCCGAGGTAAATAACAAGGGCATTACAGCCTACGTTTTTTACGTCTTCTGCGGCTTTGAGCATATCATTTTCGTTTTCGATGCAAACGGGGCACTCATAGATTTCGCCGTATTTTGCATATTCCTTCACGATAGCGGTGCGTCTGCCTTCAGAAAGAGTCATTGGGAAGCAATCACGGGATACTGCAACGATTCCGAGTTTAACCTGTGGGATATTAATCATAATGTACCATCCTTATATAACTAGATAACTATATTTTACTTTGCAAGGAAGATTATGTCAATATTTATTATGTTGATTTTAGATGGTTAGTATTGTATAATTTGATGGGTGATTATTATGAGCTTTATTAAAAGAGCGCTGAAGTTTGCTAAAAACACATCCTTAAAGGATATGCCATCAAAGCTAAAGGAACGAAACGAAATCAACGAAGCAAAAAGAATAGCCCGTGAAGAAAAAATGCAGGCAATTCGAATGATTGAGGCGCAATATAACGTGGATTTCGGTGGCTATATTCCCGATGTTAATGAATTGGGTCTTTTAGAGGGTCAATGCAATGGCTACGAGCCATCCTATGATATGCCAGAAATTTTCGAGTATCTCAATGTTAATGAGGGGGACAAGCTTCTTGACGTCGGCTGCGGTAAGGGCTACGCTATGTACCTTTTCAGCGGTTTTCGGTTTTCTGAAATCCACGGTGTGGAATTGAGCGAAAGGCTTGCGGATATTGCAGAGGATAATCTTTCAAAGCTTTTCCCCAACGAAAAAGAACGTTTTCACATATACCGTGAAAACGCTCTCGAGTTTGAAAAGCTTGATGATTATAACTATATTTATATGTATAATCCATTCCCGCCGGAAATCGTTGGTCTTTTTGCAGAAAAGTTAAAAGAATCTGCAAAAAGGTGTCCACGAAAGCTGACGGTGATATATCAGAACCCCCAAAAAGGCAGTACCATTGAAAATGGTGACGTGTTCCGCCTTGTTATGTATAAGGACGGCACAGCTCTTTTCGAATCAAATTAAAAAACCTTTATCCATTCAATTTCAGGGACATCTCGGCTTGAGGTGACCCTGATTTTTATTTCTTGGGTTTCATAAGGCTCGATTTTAATTGTTTTTCTGTTTCCGATTGTTGTGCCTTGAGTTAACTCAGACCACAGGTTGTCGGAGTCTTTAACGAAAACCGTGAAGCTTTCAATTCGTTGACCTTCGCTGATTTTTTCGGCGATTTCAATATAATTGACAGTTTCTTTTTTGTCAAGCTTCAAAACGTATTCAGGCTGAGTTTCGCCGAAACCGGGTAGAGCTTCAAATCCAATACCATGGGCAAGATTTGTTTTGAATTCTTCCCTCAGCATTTCACCCAATTCGTGAAGACGCAGAACATCTTTTTCGTTGAATTTTCCGTTGGGCATAGGTGGAATATTAAGGTTGAAAACACCGTTGTTTCCCACTGAGCGCAGATAGGTGTTGAAAAGTCTTTCCAAAGAATGGGGCTCCTCGTTTTCGTGGTAAAACCAACCGGGCCTTATGGACATATCTGTTTCGGATGGGGCGAATACAAGACCTTTTGAATACATAATCTGTTGCAAGGAACCGATAGTGTTGTTGGTGTTATATATAAATTCAAGGCTGCCGTCAACCAAAGCCCCGTTAGTTTGGGGTGTATTCATGGGGCAAAGCTCCATTGGTACAACTGCCCATTGGGCAAATGGTGCAATACCCGCTTCGTTACCGCACCAACGAATTGTTCCGCCATCGTGAAAAATGTTGGCTTGGGGTTGATGTTTTTTAATGAGCTCGATGTAGCCCTCAAAATCATATACCTGCTTTTTGCCGTTGGGCCCTTCACCGCAAGCGCCGTCAAACCACACGTAAAAAATCTCACCGTAGTTTGTTAAAAGCTCTGTTAACTGGTTTTTATAATAAGTGTTGTATTCGTCTGTGCCGTAATATTTTGAGTTTCTGTCCCAGGGGGAAAGATAAAAACCAAATTTTAATCCATATTTTTTACAGGCTTCGGAGGCTTCCTTGACTATATCGCCTTTACCATTTTTATAGGGGCTATTTTTCATTGAATGCTCGGTGTATTGTGTTTGCCAAAGGCAGAAGCCATCGTGATGCTTTGCAGTCAGCACCATTCCCGTCATACCCGCATCCTTGATAGCTTTTGCCCATTGCTCGCAGTCAAGCTCGGTGGGGTTGAATATGGCGGGGGCTTCTGTGCCGTCACCCCATTCGAGGTCTGTATAAGTGTTTGGGCTGAAATGCACAAAGGCATAAAAGGGCGTTTCTCGTAAATGCCTTAGTTGATTTTCTGTTGGTTTAACGTGAGCCGCATTTTTTAAGAATTCTTTAAATTCCATTTTATTCACCTGAGCTTTTTATATGTATTTCTTTATTGAATGCTAACCACATCATGATTGTTGATGCGGAAAGAAGCGCCATTGAATGCTGGAACCCGTGGTTGCCGAAAAAATGGAGGCAATCGGGTGTGCCAACAAGAAGATATACAATATTTATATATGCAACAAAAAAGAACAACAAGAAAGAGTAATAATTCTTTGTGGGTATTTTTGTTGCATTGAAGCCGTAGCGTTTAGTAAGAAGAATAACAAATCCAATTGCAAATAAAACAGCGACAATGGTTGCAGGAATCATAAGCTTTGATTCCTCGTATCTTACGAGCACGGGTCTTACAACGTTTACACCTATCATAAACACTGTTCCGAGAATAAAGGTGAGAATTGATTTCGGCTTCTCTTTAATTTTAGCGAAAGCCAATTCGGGTACGTCTTTTTCGGGCTTAAGCTTTAAGATAAAAGCGGTGATTATTCCGCCGGCGATAAAGCCCGTGAAATATTCCCAACAGCCCCATGCATAGAAAAACTCGGGAAGATAGCTGTCATTGAGCTGGTGATAACCGCCGTTGCCAAAATAGAAGAATAGGTCGGCAACCGTTATGCCAATTGCAAAGGCGGAGCAAACAACCGCACCTGTTTTTGCGGAAATTTTGTCTTTAATGATAAAACGAACCGCTAAAAGGGAGGTTGTTGCTTTAATGGTGGAGGTGATAACCTCGACAGATTGGAAATAGTTTCTTCCACCGTCGATTTTCTTTGCCCAGGAAACATCCTTGAAATGCTCCATGTACACCTGATATGCGGAGCCGTCTATATTCTGGATTTCCAAGCCCTTTTCGAAAAGCTCGGCGGCTTCGGGCTGAACAATGTTGAGAATAAAGGGAGAAACAACTGCGCTTGCTATTAAATCTGTTATGTAGAATACAGCAAGAAGTATAACAATATCTTTGATTTTCCATTGTTTTTCGCTGAAGCCTCTGCCGAGCATAATACCGAAAAGTGAAGCAAGACCAAAGCCCAGGCAAAGCATAAGAAAAACAGCGGAGCCAACAGAGGTGTAAACGTCATTGCCGCCGTTGAACCAATCCTCGGCATCATATATTATGCCGGTTATCTGGCTCAAAAGAGTGCCCCAACCGGGTGTTGTCAGCATAAAGGTGAGAGCGGTGAGTGAAAGCCAGCCAATATCAAGCTTTTGGCGAGTACCTTTTATTATGACAATAAAAAGTGTAAAAACCAAGCCTGCGTTAAGAAGCCCCCAGGATGAGCCCCAGCCGTGTTCACCACGAACACGCCACAAAAGGCCCATAAGAAGTGCACCTAATAAAATCTGCAAAGCGTTTTTTAATGTTGTATTTTCTTTTTTCATTTTATCACCCTTTTTGTAGAGGTTATAATTGAAGTATATATTAAATAAAACGTAAATGCAACTTTAACAATATGAGAATTTGTTGAAAAAACGATAAAATTATGCTATTCTAAAGATATAATTTGAAAGGTTGGGTTGATTTATGGTTAAAAATAAAGGCAAAAAAGGCAAAATACTTAAAAAGATTTTAATTTCTTTTGTTTGTGTAGCTGTTGCTGTTGCAGCGGTAATTGCAACTGTGAATTACTTTTTGACTCAAAATCTTTTAAAAATAGGCAACGCATATAATAAAGTTGAATTTGAAAATCAGCTTGTTCCCCAAAAGGATGAAAACGGGTATTGGTATTTCACCACCGACGGGGAGTTTAAGGTGATGCATCTTACAGATATTCATATCGGCGGTGGCTGGATGTGTTACGGAAAAGATAAAAAGGCACTCAATGCTGTTGCAACTATGATTACAAAAGAAAAGCCTGATTTGGTTATCGCATCGGGTGATATTGCTTATCCTGTACTTTTCCAGGCAGGAACAATGAATAACTATAGCGGCGCCAAGGTGTTTGCAAACCTTATGGAAAGTCTTGGCGTTTATTGGACCGTTACCTTCGGTAATCACGATTCCGAACCATATTCATATTTCGACAGAGAATCAGTTTCGGGATTTTATTCAGATGAAGATTACAAATATTGCTTATATCAGGCAGGTCCTGAGGATGTTGACGGTTACGGAAATCATATTGTTGAGGTTAAAAATTCTAAGGGTATAATTACTCAGGCTATGGTTTTGATTGATTCACAGGCTTATGTTGATGATAGCATTATAACAAGCCTTAAAGGTACTTACGACAACATTCACGATAATCAGGTTGAATGGTACGAATCTGAAATTCGTAGAATGGATGCCGAAAATAAAAAAATCGACAAAAAGGCTGATATGGTAAAAACACAGGCATTCTTCCATATTCCGTTGGTTGAATTGAACGATGCATGGAAAGAATTTCAGGAAAATGATTTTAAAGATACCGAAGATTTTAAATATATTGATGGTATAATCGGCGAGGGTGGCAGAAGAGTATTTTGTGGCTTTGGTGAAGACAGTCTTTTCGAAAAGATGCTTGAACTCGGTTCAACTAAGGCGATGTATAACGGTCATGACCATTACAATAATCTGACTGCTGAATATAAGGGAATTACATTCAGCTACGGTTACAGCATAGACTACCTTGCATATATAGGTATTGCAAAAGAGGGCTCGCAAAGAGGCTGTACTATGATTACCTGCAAACCCGACTCAACGTTTACGATTGATAAATACAATTATTATTCTGACAGATATGACATTGAAGGCTTTACTCGAGAAGATGCTACAATGCAGTTTGAAGATGTTACATACCAGGTTGAGGAATAAAAGGGGTGTTCTGGATGAATAATGTAACCATTCACAGAGCAATATTCAGTGGGTGCGAAACTAACTACACAGGTAAAGAATTTTTCGGCGCAGAACTGACTGCTGTTTTTGGCGGTGTGGACTGCGATTTGCGAGGGGCAATAATAAAAAATGATTGTCACATAGAGGTAATAGCGGCTTTTGGTGGAGTTGATATTTTTTTGCCGGATAATGTTAATCTGGAAATTGAATCAACTGCAATTTTTGGGGGAACAGAAAACAAAAGACCGATAGCTCATATTGAAAACGCACCAACAGTTTTTGTGAGATCCTTTGCCGTTTTCGGTGGAATTGATATTAAATAACAAAAACATTCTGCTTCCTACGAGGCAGAATGTTTTTTTATGCGTTTTTCAAATACAAAGAAGCATATAAACAAGGCAATAAATGTTATCAGCCAAGAAATAGGGTAGGAAAGATACAAATTCCAAAGCTCTTTCTTCAAAGGAAAGCCTGTGTAAAGCCATAAAACTCTTATGCCGCAAGCGCCTAAAAGTGTGATTATCATGGGTTCTATGGATTTACCCATACCACGAATCTGACAACCCGAAACATCCATCAAGCTGCATATAAAATAGGTTGTCATCATTACAAAAAGACGATGCTTGCCTATTTCTATAACTTCTGCCTCTGTGGTGAAAATTCCAATAATTTGCTCAGGGAAAATAAGACCAATAGCACCAAAGCAAATACTGATTACCAAGGCGAAGCCCATACACATAAAATAAATTTTTCTTATGTTTTCATATTTTTTTGCACCCATATTCTGTGAAGTAAACGTCATTGTAGTCTGGGCTACCGCATTTGTGCAGGTGTAGATTATTGCATCTGCATTTTGCGCTGCGGTGTTTCCTGCCATAGCAACAGAACCAAACGAATTTATAGTGGACTGAATGAGTACATTTGAGAATGAAAAGAGGCTGCTTTGAAAACCGGCAGGGAGACCGATTTTAATTATTTCTTTTAATTCCTTTTTGTGGATTTTTATTTTTTTGAAGTTGAGTCGGCAAGCATTATCAATGCTTTTTAATCTTATGACAATGAGTGTTGCAGAAATATATTGAGCCACTATTGTGGCAATAGCAACGCCCGCAACATTGAAATGAAAGCCTACAACAAGAACAATGTTAAGAACAACATTTATTATTCCCGTGAAACCGAGAATAATAAGGGGACGTTTCGTGTCGCCGGTTGAACGAACAATGGAAGCTCCGAAATTGTATACAAGAGAGCCCGGGGCGCCTAGAAAATAAATTTTCAAATAAAGTGTTGCAAGTGGCAGGATGTTTTTTGGTGTGCCCATAAGAACAAGAAATTTTCCTGAAAGGAAAAATCCGAAAACACCCACAGCAAAGCCTGAAATTATGCTTATCGCCATAGCGGTGTGCACGCTCTTGTTGATTCTTTCGGTGGCGTTTGCACCAATATGGCGAGAGGTCACAACACCTGCACCGGTTGAAAGCCCCACAAAAAGATTAATTATAAGGTTAACAAGTGAGCTTGTTGAACCAACGGCAGCTAAAGATTCGCTACCGGCAAAACGACCAACAACCATAACATCGGCGGCATTGTAAATTAATTGCAAAACACCGGTAAGCATAAGTGGAATTGAAAAAATGAGTATTTTTTTAAAGAATGGTCCGGTTGTCATATCAAGAATACCACGTTTGTTCACAAAGCCACCTCCCAAAAACAGTGTTTATTATACTATCTTTTACAAAAATAGTCATTATATTTTCGGATTTTTTCTGAAAAAGTATTGAAATATTTATGGTAAAATATTATAATTCTTTCGTTTTTCGTGACGAAAAACAAAGAACTAAAAGACAGTTTTGTCGAAAAGAAAGAAGGAAAAATTATGTGGTTCTGGTTCGCAATTATTGCCCTTGTTTGCTGGAGCGGCTCTGATTTGTTTTCAAAAATCGGTTGCGCAGATAAAGCAGACAAATACAGTCATCTGAAGATGGTCACCGCCGTTGGCGTAGTGATGGGTATTCACGCTTTGTATGAGATTTTTGTTTCCGGCGTACCTATAGACGTTCCTTCTTTGTTGAAATATCTGCCTGTATCAGCTCTTTATATTCTTTCAATGGCTCTCGGTTACGTTGGTCTTCGTTATATTGAGCTTTCTGTTTCATCACCTATATGCAACTCTTCGGGTGCTATCGTTGCCGTGCTTTGCATTATAATGGGCGACAAATTGGCAACACCACAGTATATTGCGGTTGCTCTTGTTTGCCTTGGTGTTATCGGTCTCGGCTTTGTTGAAGCAAGAGAAGATGAATCCTTGAGAATTGAAAGACAGAAAAAAGCAAACTATAAATATTCAAAAAGTGCATTGGCAATTATTTTGCCGCTTATGTATTGCCTCCTCGATGCTTTGGGAACCTTCGCAGACAGCCTTGTTCTTGAAACTCTTGATGAGGATGTTGCAAACGTTGCCTATGAGCTCACATTCCTCGTTTGCGGTGTTGTTTGCTTTATATACACTAAATTTATCAAGAAACAGAAATTTCTGCCTAAGAAAGAGGCTCCGAAATATGCCGGTGCAATATTTGAAACAGCAGGTCAGTTTGCTTACATATATGCCCTTGCGGACTCTGCACACGTTGCAATGGCGGCACCCATTATTTCTGCATATTGTGTGGCATCTGTTGTTTGGGGAAGAATTTTCCTTAAAGAAAAGTTGTCAATAAAACACTACGCTATGATTCTTATAGCGGTAGTCGGTATAGTAATTCTCGGACTTTATGATGCGTAAAAAAATGTTCTCTCAACCTTGGTTGAGAGAACATTTTTTATATTGCTTTAACTTTGTAAACCTTAACTCCGTGGGCGGGGACAGTGCCGGTGATTTTGGTCTTTATTATTTCTGTAGTATTATCCCAAAGTTCGGTAACCTCGTAGCTTTCTGCAAAGGGGAGGTCACAATAAGGGTCGTTGTGGATTTTCTGAATATCAAGAGTAATGCTTTTGGCCGAAGTGGATTTATTGAAAAAGCAAATAGCAAGCTCACGGTTTTCAAGAGGCTTTGCAAGGATATCCGTTACAATGTCACTCTGTATGCGTTTTGCCTGCTTTCCACGTTTGTCCTGGTCAACAGCAATAAGATTCTTGTTTTTAAGGATGTTAAGAACCTTGTTATCTTGGTCAACTGTCCCGTCTTCATTGATGAATTTTCTGACATCGTTTCCGAGAATTAAAGGAGCCGCCATCATACACCACAGAGAAAAATGAGTTTTGTTTTCTTCCATGGTCAATTTGCCCACGCCCACCTCGAGCATATCGGGGTCGTTCCAGCTGCCGGGGGCGGCATGCTTATAAAGACGCACGTTGAACTCATAAATGAGGAGCATTGATGCCCAGAAGGGCTTGATATCGTGGGTTGTTCGCCAGAGGTTACCGGCTTTTGCGCCCCATTTCCAAGGTTGGTTCATTCCCCATTCGCAAATTGAATAGCAAATTGGTTTTTCGGGCGTGTTGTTTCTATCAGCAAATTCTTTTGTGGCACGCTTTAATTCTTTACCCATATTGATGTATTGACGCTGTGCGGAATCCATACGTGAAGCAACGGGGTTATAGAACTTTAGGGTGTTTACTCCCTTTTTAAGAGAAATAACAATCTGAAGTCTGCCGTCGGCGGTGAAGCCCTTTGAAGAGGGGAAGCAACAGTCATATTCTTTCTCACCGTTTACAAGGCAGACAAGGAATTTTCTCATATTTCCACCTTTTCTGAAAACAATTGTGAGACTGTAATCGCCATCCTCGGGGACTTCAATTGTATCAAAAACAAGCTCGCCCAATCCACCACAGAGATTACCTACAACGTAACCGCCTTCAACACGTTCATCTTCAATAACCTTTGCGCCTTTGCCGAGGTTTCCGTGGCTTGCAAACATTTCGATGAAATCGCTTTCACCGGGCTTGCCCAGATATATTTTAATAAGCGACGGTGCAACGGTGGGAATAGCCTCGTTGTGGCAGAAATCATATTTGAAATATTCAACGCCCCACTCCGCCAAAGTGTCTGCATCGATAGCCTCGTTATAAAGGCTTGCGGGGAGGTCTTCGCAGGTGAGCGTGCCGTTGGAGGTGTAAAGACCAACCTTGAAGCCAAGGTCGTTGATTTCCTCAATAAGAGGCTTCATACCACGTGGGAAGCGTGTTAAGTCCCCCTGAAGCTTGCCGTCGGATGTTCGCATTGAGCTTTGCCAACAATCGTCAAGATTAATGTATTTGTAGCCTGCGTCAAGAAGACCCGTCTTTTTCATAGCAGATGCGGTATCTTTTATAAGGCTTTCGTCGATAGTGTTTCTGAAGGTGTTCCAGCTGCTCCATCCCATGGGGGGAGTGAGGGCAACACCGTTGTTATATTGTTCCTTTTCGGTTACGTGAACCTGAGTGCCGGCAAAGGCTTTTTTAAAAGCACAGGCGGGGCAGATGCTTTTCTGTTTTATTTTTTTGCCGATGACTATGCCTGCACCTACGCCAAGTGCTCGGGACACTATTTTTTTCTTGTTCATAAAGTCACCTTATTTCTTGAGCTTTTTAATAAGTGTAGCAACGCCTGCTAAGCCTGCAACACCTGCCGCAGCGGGAAGAATTTTGTGAAGCGCCATACTCTGACGGTCTGAAATTCTGCTTTCGATGGGGCCAAGAGAAGTGCATTTAAGCCCAAGCTCTTTGAAATGATACACCTTGGATTTTACTTCCCAAGGGTTATCTTCTTTAACGGTAGTTATTCTTACGCAAGAGCGGCAACCGTCTGTGTAGCAGCAAAAACCGCTTGTTTTGTTTTGACCGAGCATAATGCCGTCAACGTAGCCTGTGAAATCGTTGAGATGGTCGTGACCAAAGAAGGCGGCTATTACATCGCCTGTCTTTTTCCAGCTTGCAAACTGACCGTGGTTGACCTGTGGAGCACAGGGGACCTCACCGAGATAACCCTCAACGCCATCCTTTAATACGTATTTTTTGTTGTTTGTGAAATTAAAGCTGTCTTCTGCAACAAAGGGGCGTTCGTAAAATTTTGCTTCTCTGAGAAGCTCATATTCTTCGCAAACGGGGATGTGCTGAAACAATATTGCGGGAAGCGTTTTTCCGTCGTGGTCCTCTTTTATTTTTGCCGCTTTGTTTTCGTACCATTCAATCTGGTCTTCGTGAACCCAATCGTATTTTGAAATTTCGGGGTCTTCACAGCAATTATTGGAGTCAATAAACCAAAGATTGAAAATATCGTCTGTTCCTTCGCTGTTTTTAACAAGAAGATTGCAGTTAAAGTTGCCACGGGGAGCTGTTTCGTCGTTAACACCGATACAGGTTTCTATTTCTTTATAGGCTTCAACTATTTTATCTTCCTGCCCTTGGTCGTGCTCGTGGTTGCCGAGAACGTAGCAGAAGGGGATGCCGGAATCGATAACAGGCTTCAGAATATCACGAAGAGCATTTTTATAATCTTCAAAGTTTTCTGAATCGTCACGTTCACTGAGTGTGTCGCCGAGAAGAACAATCAAATCGGGCTTGAATGCAAGAATGCCCATTTTCACAAGATTGTGCATATCTTCTCTTTTCTTTCTTTTTTCACGTGTATCCACGTGAAGACACTCGTGTATATCACCTAATGTCATTATGGTGAATTTACCGTTGTTGAATTTCAATTCTTTATTCATAAAAATCACCTGTAAAAATTATAAAACCGTCCGTTGCTGACAACGAACGGTTTTTAGTATTAATTATTCAGCAACAACTTCTGCTTCGGGAGCTTCTGCTGCAACAGTTGCATTGTAAGCCTCTGCAAGTCTGTTGAAGTATTTGATTTTGTAAATGCTGCTAACAAGGGGAAGTGCACGCCACAAGATAACGAACATACCGCCGTGTTTGAGCTGAACGTTGTAGTCAGCGGCTTTCTGATACATTCTTTCAACCATCTGATAGTTCCAAACGAAAACGTAGATGAAAAGGCTGAAAATGTCAAGAAGCAAAACGAGAAGGTAGTTACCACTGTCTTTGTCGTCGCCATCACAGATTTTGTTGAGGTCTTCTGTCCATTTGTACCAGAAGACGATATCGTAAATACCAAATGTGATGATGCTAAGGAAAATATACAAGCCGATTTTTCTTTTTTTAATCATAAGAAATGCCTCCAAAAATTATAGTGGTAACACAAAGCTACCTTTAAGGGAAACTTATTTACCTTATAGTCAATAATACTATAATAAAACAAGAATGTCAATAACCTTTTGTGAAGATTGATTATGAAACTTTTTTATTCGTTGTAGAGAGAAAGCTCGTCTCTTTTCTGCTCTTCTTTGTATTTCTGGATACGAGCTTTGATTTTGTCAGCGGGGTTAAGAAGGCTGCTGACAGAGCAGTCGTGGTTAAGTGTGTCGATGATAAGTGAGCAATATTTACTCATATCAACCTCGAAATACCAGGGCTTTTCAAGAAGCTCGGGAGTTCTGTAAACAAGGTTAGTGGTGAATACACCGTCGATGTTGCCTGCGGCGTATGCCTTGTCAAACTCCTGAAGACCGTTGCAGAAAAGACCGAAGCTTGTGCAGACGAAAATGCGGTTAGCCTTGAGCTCTTTGAGCTTTGTGGCAACCTCTATCATAGAATCGCCTGAAGAAATCATATCGTCGATGATAAGGCAATCCTTACCCTCAACGTTGTCGCCAAGAAATTCGTGAGCGAGAATGGGGTTTCTGCCGTTGACAACAACTGAATAGTCACGGCGCTTGTAGAACATACCCAAATCAATTCCGAGAACTGTTGAATAATAGATACAACGGCTCATACCACCTTCATCGGGGGAGATAACCATAAGGTGATCGTGGTCGATTTTGAGGTCTTTGAAGTTTTTGGTGAGTGCTTTGATCATCTGGTATGTAGGTGCAACGTTTTCAAAGCCTTTGAGGGGAATTGCATTTTGTACTCTGGGGTCGTGAGCGTCGAATGTGATAACGTTTTCAACACCCATATCAAGGCACAACTCCTGAAGTGCAATTGCACAGTCAAGGGATTCACGTCTTGAGCGCTTGTGCTGTCTGCCCTCATAAAGCATGGGCATAATAACGTTGATTCTTCTTGCTTTGCCTTCAACAGCAGAGATAGCTCTCTTGAGGTTTGCATAGTGCTCGTCCGGTGAGTAGTGGTTTTCGTAACCATACATATTGTATGTCAGACCGTGGTTGAAGCAATCGCAGATGATAAAAATATCATAGCCTCTGACAGTTTCGTGAAGAACGCATTTGCCTTCACCTGAGCCGAATCTTGTGAAATCAGCATCAACGATGAATGTGTTTCTCTGGTAGCCGTAGAAAGCGATAGTGTCTTTGTGTTCGCTTTCTCTTTCATCTCTCCATGATGTGAGATAGTCGTTAATTTTTTTTGCGAGCTCTTCGCAACCGGGTGTAGCTATGATTCCTAAAGGACCTACCGGGATTGTGTTGGGTATACCGAATGCATCTGCCATTACCAAAACCTCCGAAAAAATATTATAAATACATTGTACTAATTATTCTTGTTCTTTTCAAGTCAAAACGACAAATTATAACTTAAAATTTATCTTGTTTTATCATTCACATTTTGTAAGATATTACAAAAAACGAGACCTGTCACCTAAAAGGATAACAGGACTCGTTACAATTTAAAGTTCAAAGTCTTCCTTTGAAAAATCGTTATTAAAAGAGAGAATTTTAGGCTCCCTTTTCAAAGGGTCGTATCTGAATTTTTTGCATTTTGAATAGGGTTGCATTATTCCGCCGACTTTTCGACACACAACACTGTCACCCGATTGTGTAACGGAGCCGTATTCACACAGAGCGCATTGCGGTTCAATATCTTTTTTGAAAATTTTAAGAGCCATATTTTAACACCTAAACATGATTGATGTTTAGATTTTAACACATTTTTTTACGGTTATCAACCTCTAAAATCAAAACTATGAACGTAAGAAGCAGCAGAATTGTTGCGAGATAGCTGTGGTAAAGTGAAAAAGAGGTGCTGCCGATTGTCAGCGTTACGCTTGAATTAACGCTTTGCGGGAGCATTTTTGTTATTGCACTGCAATACAGAGATGATATGGCAGCACCGATGAGCCGTGAGCAAAAAAGCCTTTTTAATTGTACACCGCATTGTGTCGCATAAGTGCTTATCTGGCATATTACGGCTAACCCGCCGAAAGAGATTATTGCTGCTGTCAAGGGCAAGGGTAGCCTTGTAGCTGCGGCGGTTCTGCAACCGGACGTTACCTCGAGAATTGTTTTGAGAAACAGTCTGCACGCATCATTATTTATTAAGTAGTCTGCTGCGGCACATACGCCGGAAAAAAGAAGAACCCAGCCACACAACCCCAAAAGAGCATTGCTTGCCTGAGAAACGGCGTGTATAAGATTTTGTGAGTTGGAAATTTTCGGGGAAGCAGTTTCAGATGAACGGCATTTATCTTCATTTAGGAAACGACAAAAAAATCCAATCGTAAGAGAAGATAACACACACGAAATATAGATGATTACCCCAGATAATGTGTTTTTTAGCATAAACGTGCCCACGGCTGTTATAACGAAAGCGGGTGAGGGGTTTATGCACCAATAAAAAAGACATTCGGCATCTTTGCTTGACAGTATTTTTTTGTTTTTAAAGTCGTTGATTATTGTGGCACCAACCGGATAGCCGCCCAATAGACCCAAAATGAACGGAAAGAGCGCATATTTATTGCATCTGAAAAGCAAGAAAGTGAATTTTTCGGCAATACCCCCGCTTTTAAGAGTTAAGCCACGATTTGAAATAAATGAAGAAAAAATCATAAAAGGAAACAATGCGGGTATAAGGTCGTTGAAGATAACGTCGAATCCCGATTTTATGCCGCTCCCGAGCACTCTTCCCTCTGTTACGAGAAGTATTCCGATAAGAAAAACGCCAATAAAAAATATGTAGTTTTTAATTGGCTTTGCTTTAAAAGATTTCATAATACCACATCCCAAGATATTTTATGTGAAGCACGCATAAGATATAATCGGGAGCTGATAATTATGGGAAAGAACTCTTTGAGAAAGATTATGGATGACGTAAAAAATGCATCTATTGAGATGTTTTCTAACAAAAAAATGGTGATTACCGATTGCCGTTACGTGGCAGATTATTCCGAGGAATGTATAGCTTTGAATATCGGCGAGCTGAACGTTAAAATAATCGGCAGGGAGCTTGTTTTGTCGTCGTTTGTTTATGGCGAAACTTGTATTGAGGGCGAAATTCTCAATGTTTATTTTGAAAGAGTCTGAGGTGGGGTATGCTAAGGTTTTTTCGCTTTATAAACGGGTATATTTACTTTTGTGCGGAGGGGGGCTTTCCCGAAAGATTTATAAACCTCTGCAAGCTGAATGATATTACACTCTGGGATGTAAAAAATGATGGTGTTAAGGTGTTAGCCTTTACAAATCCCAATTGTTTAAAAGCTTTGGAGGATGTTGCAATAAATTCGGGTATGAGCTTGGATGTTATACAAGAAAAAGGCGTAAAAACCCTTGTAAATAAACATAAGTGGCGATTTGGAGTTTTTGTGGGAATCGGTGTTTTTTTGTTGTCTTTTTGGTTTGCATCCGGCTTTGTGTGGGAGGTTGAAGTTGTTGGTGTGAACGATGTAATGGTAAAAGACTTTACAGAAGAATTACGGGATTATGGTATAAAAACGGGCGTAAAAAAGAGTGATATCAACATTATCGAGGTTGAAAAAAAGATAAAATCCGACTACAAAAACATTTCGTGGGTTTCGGTTAACATTTTCGGTGGCAAGGTTCAGGTTCAACTGCGTGAAGCTGAGGTCGAAAAAGAAAAATTAGACCATTCAAAAGCCTGTAATATTGTTGCATCCAAAAACGGCGAGGTTATTCTTGTTAAAGGCTATTACGGTCAGAATGTGGTAAAGGAAGGGGATTTTGTTGCGAAGGGAAGCCTGCTGATTTCCGGTATAAGTGCATATTCTGACGGTAGTGAGCACAGCTTTCACGCAAAGGGTGAGGTTCTTGCGAGAACCGTAACCGACTTTATCTCTTCTTCGGACACAAGCAAAAACATATCTGTCACAGGTGAGTGGGAAAGCAAGCTATATTTCTGCTTTTTCGGGTTGGAAATACCAATGGGTTTTATAAAAGCTGAAAACGAAAAAACAGAAACTATGATTTTTTTGAAAAGTGGTAACGACAGTCTTCCTGTAGGGTTAAAGAAAACTGAGAGTTTTTCGATATTATCTCGAAATAATACTTTGAGTGAAGCGGAAATGGAGCTTTTAACTCTGCTTGAAATCACAAAAGATAAACGCAGGGAGTTTGAAAACGTAAAGTTTGAAAGCATAGATTGGAGCCCCGAAAAACAGGAGAATATCTTTTCTCTGAAATGTACTGTTAAATGCATTGAAGACATTGCCGTTGAAAAAGAGTTTGATATCATGGAAAATATCGAACAAAACTGATGTTTTTTCACAAAAAATTCAAAAAATTTTAGTGGACATTTACAGAAAATATGTTATACTATATAGTGAAAAATTATATAAGAGGGTAGTATATTGGAACAAATCATTAACGTCGACAGAATGGAACAAGCAGTCAGTCTTTTTGGTAGCTTTGATGAGAACATTCTGCTGATAGAAAAAGCCTTTGGTGTTGATGTAATCAGCCGTGGCTCTGATATAAAAGTGAACGGTGAGGCAGAAAACGTGTCAAAGGCTGTTAAAGCAATAAACGGGCTTTTGATGCTTCTCAACAAGGGTGAAAGCCTGAATGAGCAAAACGTAAGATACGTTATATCCCTTGTTGACGATGGTAACGAGGATAAAATCACGTCAATGTCCGGTGATTGTATTTGCATAACAAGTAAGGGGAAGCCCGTTAAACCTAAAACTCTCGGTCAGAAAAAATACGTTGAATCAATAAAAAACAACACTATTGTAATCGGTGTGGGCCCCGCAGGTACCGGTAAAACTTACCTTGCTGTGGCAATGGCTGTCAACGCATTCAGAGCTAAAGAGGTCAACAGAATAATTCTTACAAGACCGGCGGTTGAGGCTGGCGAAAAGCTGGGCTTTCTTCCCGGTGACCTTCAGAGCAAGGTTGACCCCTATCTTCGCCCGCTTTATGATGCATTGTTTGATATGCTCGGTGCAGAAAACTTCAACAAATACCTTGAAAGGGGCAATATTGAGGTTGCACCTCTGGCATATATGAGAGGTCGTACTCTTGATGATAGTTTCATAATTCTTGACGAAGCGCAGAATACCACCGCAGAACAGATGAAAATGTTTCTCACCCGTCTCGGATTTAATTCAAAAATGGTTGTTACGGGTGACGTTACACAGATAGACTTGCCCGACGGAAAACGCTCGGGACTCAAAGAAGCCGTTAAAATTCTTAAGAATGTTGAAGATATCGGAACGGTTCGTTTCAACGAAAAGGATGTTGTTCGCCACAGACTTGTTCAGGATATCATAAAAGCATATGAGAAACAGGAAGAGGAGCGAAGAAGGAATGAGCGGAAAGGTTAAAGTTATCATTTCCAACGAACAGAATGAGTTCAAGATACCTTCGGGTGTGCGTCTGCTTGTGCGCCGCTGCTGTACTGCGGTGCTTGCAAT
>JAZRPC010000054.1:0-5898 GCA_045649005.1 Acutalibacteraceae bacterium | reverse complement strand
CTTATTTCTATAGGCGGAAGCTTATCGAGCACCTCAAAAAGAGTTTTGGAAAAATCCTCGTCAACACCAAGCACCTTGCAGGCGTGTGCGGTGCGGGTGAAAAGGGCATAGATTATTTGAAAATCTATTGTTGCACCCTCGGTAAACATACTTTCTTGCTTTTTACCCTGGGAGTCAATGAAATAAAATTCGTTTTCGGGAGAGTTTGAAGGTGATGTGATAAGCTGACCTTTTTTATTTTCGGTAAGGTAATCTTCAATAAATTCACAGGAGCCTTTGAGAATAGGGTATATTTCTTCAAGGTATTTCTTGCTGTTTGTGTATTCATAATGCTCCCACAGATTAAGGCAAAGCCAGGGACCTGCCATGGGGAAAAATCCGCAATCAACGCTGTCGTGCACACCTGTTCTGCCGAATGCGTCGGTAGTGTGGTTAACAACCCAGCCCCTTGCGCCGAAAAGCTCTTTTGCAGTTTCAGAACCGAAAGAACTAATCATTTTCATAAAATGAATAAACGGTGCAGTTGTTTCTGAAAGGTTGGCGCTTTCTGCGGGCCAATAGTTCATTTGCAGGTTGATATTTGTGTGGAAATCACTTCCCCAGGGGGGATTGAAATCGTGGCACCAGATACCCTGCAGGTTGGCGGGCAGGCGGGCATTTTTGCCAGAGCTCTCAAGCAGAAGATATCTGCCGAAGTTGTAATAAAGTGCGAATAAATCGGGGTCGTATTCATCCCACCTCAGCTCTTTTAGTCTTTGGTTGGTGGGGAGTGAGCTGAATTCGCTTTCTTCAAGCGTGAATTGCACGTTTTCAAACATTTTCTTGTGAGATGAAACGTGGTTTTCTTTTATTAATTCATAATCTGTATTAAAAAGATTATCTATTGTTTTATTTAATTTGCTTTTGAAATCAATCGTTTCATCTATGGTGAATTTATTTGCATCATAGTTTGTTTCAAATGCAGAAAAAACGGTTAAGTATGTTGCATCAATAATTGTTATTGTGCTGTGGTCAGCGGAAATTTCGCCGTCGGTTTTGATTTTCAGCTTTGCGCCGAAAGCCATATCCTCACCACCCTCGCCGCACATATCGTCTGAACAGCAAATAACTCTGCCGTTCAGAATGATTGTATCGGAGCCCGTGCAAGCAGAATATGCATCACGCTTTCTTTCTATTGAAACGTTGCAGGAAAAGGGCTTCCCATCGGTTTCAACCTTGTAAACAAAACCGTCAAAAGCCTGACTTACAAAGCACTCACTTTTGTAGTTTGCTTTGCTTTTTGTCCAGAATACTCTGGCAATGGCTTCGCTCAATTCAAGCTCTTTTCGGTAGTTTGTGTATGGGGATTTGTCAAGAAACTCAACAAAAATTTCGCCGAAGCTTTCATAGGAACGAACAACGGGCGGGTCGGATAAAAACGTTTCCCGTGCCATTTGGGCGGCTTCTTTGAGCTTTTCTTCCGAAATAAGCCTTCTGATTTCGGCAAGAGCCTCGGGTGAGGCGTGGTATTTTTCACGGATTTGTCTGCCTCGCCAGAGGGATTCTTCATTTATTTCGATTTGCTCTTTATCGGGGTTACCGTAGAGCATGGCACCAACTCTGCCGTTGCCAAGTGGCAAAGCATGCATCCAATCGTTAATAAATTCATTATACCAAAGTTTTGTTGACATATTTTCACTCTCATTTTAAAAATATTTTACTGCGCAATTATACCACAACCGCAAAGTATATTTCAATATGTTTTCAAATAGGTTAGTTAATAATGATTCGTTGACAGTTTCTTTTCAAAATATTATAATATTGGTATATTATGCAGAGTCTGTGAGGAGAAAAAATGAAAACACAAGGAGTAAACGCTATTGTTTCAAAGGCTAAAGGTCTGTTTTTTAAAATAAAAGAATATTGGCATGAACCCGCAAAGGGGAATTACATACCAAATAAAGAGATAGCAAGTCTTAGTGGTGCGGGTTTTGGTGTGCATTGGCTCACACTTCTCGCTTCTGCAATTGGTCTTGATGCTGCAAACTTTCTCGTAGGTGCAAGCATTCAATTGAAGCCGATGGATTTATCAATTATGCTTATCGCCGCAAATCTTGTCGGCATCCCTATTGGTATATTCCGTAGCTGGTATTACGATAACCATAAACTCGAGGGAGGAAAATTTCTGCCGTTTATAAGAAGAACGGGTCTCCCTATTGTTCTTATATCAACAATTTTCGTGTGGCTTCCGTACGAGAATATGCAGTATATTACAAAAGCCGTGGTTGTGTGGTTTATGTATATGCTTTTAAATATATTCTTGTGCTTTTTCAACGAAAGCTATACTTATTTTCAGCAAATTATCACACCCGATGCTCAAGAACGTGCAAACGTAATGAGCATTTCGCAGGTTATATATTCACTTGCACCCACTATAACGGGCTTTGCAGTTCCCACAATTGCGGGTCTTACGTGGGGACTCAACAATATCTGGACTTATAGAGTAATCTACCCCATTTTTACAATAGTCGGTTTAGTAGTCGCAACGATTTTCTTTCGCAACGTCAAAGAAAGGCTCATTCTACCAAAGAAAAAGCCCGAGCCTGTTAGGATGCTCGATGCGATTCGTGAGATTGCGAAAAATAAGTATTATTGGATTATACAGGCGGCAGCTTGGATTGTGTTCTTGGAATCGGGTTATGGTGTTGTGCTTGGTTGGTCGTTTGTTTACGGTCACGGCGGTGAATACCAGGAAATGCTGGGGCTTGCAAATACCGTTATCGGTAACGCCGCATTATGGTCCATGCTTCTTTGCCCGCTTGCAATCAAAAAGATGGGCAAAAGAAACCTGCTTATAACAGCAAACTCAATTAATATAGGTATCCTTCTTGTGCTTTATTTTACATATAAGAACCTTATTATGATTTGTGTGCTTTGGTATATCAACACATTCATAAACACCTTCTGGAATATTGTTCAGCACAATATCAGCGCAGATATGCGAGATTATCATCAATGGAAAACGGGTGTTCGTGTTGATGGTCTTTTCGGGCCTTTGGGGATGATTGGTACCGTTATCGGCTTTTTCACAGGTATGGTTTACCCCTCAATTTATGAAAAAATGGGGTTGCTTGATGACTACAACGTTCTTTATGACGACAATATGCGAAACAATCTGTTCGAGGTGTTGATTTTGTGTTCTGCAGTGGGTGCACTTCTCAACCTGATTCCGTTCTGCTTCTATGATTTAACAGAAAACAAGCATAAGGCGTATGTGGGTGTTCTTAAAATACGTGCAATGTTTGAAAACCATTCTCTGGGCGTGTTGGAGGATAAAGAGCTCCAGGATGCAATGGAAGTTATTGTTGAAGCTAAAGAGCTTTCGGGTCAGGCAAAAACAAGCATTGTCAAAAATCTCAGTAAACAGGCGAAAAAAGAAATCAAGGAACGAAATCTTGCAATTGAGCGAGCCGCAATAATAGTTGACGACCTTAACAAATTTTCAACCGAGGCAGGAAAAATCAGACTCAACCAAGCAAAAATTGATTTTGGCAAGGGTTCTGTGTATTTCTATGAAGATGCTCGCAGCGAATTGAAGAAGGCAAGAGCATTGCCAAAGAAATCAAACGAGGAAAAAGAAATCCGCTCTGACGCCATTAAGAATGCAAGAGTCAAAAAGAGGTCTTCTGCACTCATAAGAAAATACGGTATAGAAAACATAAAAGCTCCCGATGAAGCCGTTAAAGAGGAAATTGTGAACAGAGACGCAAAGAACTTTTTTGAGAGCATGAAAATAAAAAGAGAGCTAAATGCATATGCTAAAGCTGTTTCAATATACACTTCTGTAACAAAACCATATACCGATGCGAAAAATCTCATTGAACAAGCCGAAAATTACACTCACTATGAAGAGCTTGAGCAAAAATATTTGCAGATGGCAAACTAAAAAAACAGTCGTTCAGTATTTTATTTACTGAACGACTGCTTTTATATTACGTTGTTTTTTGCAATGATTGACGTTTTGCCGTCAAAGGTAAGGGGGGCGCCCTCAAGTGAGGTTACAACACCGCCGGCTTCTTCAACAATCAGTTTACCTGCGGCAAAATCCCAAGGGGAAACCTGCAATTCGAAATAAAGCTCTGCTCTGCCCGCTGCTACCGAGCACAGGTCAAGAGCGGCAGAACCGCATCGTCTTATATCCAGCGCTTTGTTGAAATATTCAAAAACAAGTTCAAAGGTCTTTTTTGCAAGTGCTTTATCATAGGGGGAAGAACCGAAAAGCACAAGAGCGTTACTCAAGGGCTGTGAGGATACGGTTATTTTTTTGCCGTTGCAAAAAGCACCCTGCCCCTTTATTGCGGAGAACATTTCATCAAGATAAGGGTTGTAAACAATGCCTGCTACGACTTCTTTGCCCTTGAGAAGAGCAACAGATATTGCACTTATGTGAAAATCCTTTACGAAGTTTGTTGTTCCGTCAATGGGGTCAACAACAAATGCAAAGCCGTTGTCGGAAAGCTCGTCCGACGAGCCCTCTTCGCCAATGAATTTTGCCTCGGGCAAAATGTTTTTTAAGCCTTTTTTTAGCTGCTCCTGAATATTTTTATCATATTCAGTAACTAAATCCGCAACACCGGATTTAATATCAATAGCCATTTTTTCTCTGTCGGCGTTAAGGATAACTTTTCCGCAATCCTTTACCAACAAAACGATTTTGTTAATTAATTCTGTCAAGTTAATCACCACGTTTAATTAATATGTCCACATTATATCAATTAACAAGTAACTTTGCAATATAATGATATTAGGAACTATAGAATAATCTTTAGAAAAGTATATACAACACGGTTTTAAAGGTGTATAATTCAATCATTAAATCATAGAGTAGGAAAATTTATGAAATCAAGAAAACAATTATTAAACCTTGCCTTTTCAGGCTTGTTTCTGGCTTTGAGTTACGTGCTGCCGTTCCTTACGGGGCAGATACCAGAAATCGGCTCCATGCTTTGCCCGATGCACATTCCGGTTTTGCTTTGCGGATTTGTTTGCGGTGCACCATATGGCTTGGCAGTTGGGCTTGTAGCCCCGCTTCTTCGCTCGGTAACTCTTGGTATGCCGCCTCTTTTCCCTACGGCAACTGCAATGGCGTTTGAGCTTGCGGTGTATGGCTTAACGGCAGGGATTTTGTATAAATATCTTCCTAAAAAGAAGCCGTTAATTTACGCTTCTCTCTTAGGTGCAATGGTTGCAGGCAGAATTGTGTGGGGTGCTGTGATGTTCTGTGTTATGGGCTTTAATACAGCAAGCTTCGGCTTTACGACTTTCTGGGCGGGGGCAGTTGTAAACGCAATACCCGGAATTATTTCACAGATAATTATTATTCCCGTACTTATAATGATTCTTGAAAAAGCAAAGCTTATTTCCGATAAATAATAAAAGAAGGGGCTGTAAAAAAAGCGCAGACCGCACAGAACTATATAAATAAAGGGACTTTTATAGGTTTAAATCCTATAAAAGTCCTATTTTTTAATAAAAATCGAAATTCTTGAGTTTTGTGCTACGAACAAACCTCGCCACTCGACGTACCTTTGTACGCCTTCGGGCAAACAAAAACAAGTCTGAAGCCTTGTTTTTGCTCGGTTTGTCCGTTCTGTATCATTTTTTTTCTATCCCCTAAAACGGGGCTGTAAAAAACGAAAGTTTTTTTACAGCCCCAGTTTTTTCTTTTTATTTCTTTTTAATCTTATTAAGCATAGCATTTATCTGAAGAATCTGCTCTTTAGAGAACTTATTGCCTGTCATCATAAATGTACGCTTGATTGTGAAGCCCTTTACCATACCAAGGAGAGACTGGAGCATACTTTTGTTTACCTTGCCGAAGCTGAAGCCCATAACCTCTGCCTTACCATCCTTTGTATC
>JAZRPC010000053.1:0-7486 GCA_045649005.1 Acutalibacteraceae bacterium | reverse complement strand
AGCTGGTCGTGTGGGTTCGATTCCCATCACCCGCTCCATTATGCGCTTGTAGCTCAGCTGGATAGAGCAACTGCCTTCTAAGCAGTGGGTCAGGGGTTCGAGTCCCTTCAAGCGCGCCATAACTGCGGCTTTCAAAGCCGCAGTTTCCAAATGGTGGCTGTAGCTCAGTTGGTTAGAGTGCCAGGTTGTGGCCCTGGAGGTCGTCGGTTCGATTCCGATCATCCACCCCATTTTTTTATATCTAGGGATGTAGCCAAGCGGTAAGGCAACGGACTTTGCCTCCGTCATTCGTGCGTTCGAACCTCGCCATCCCTGCCAGAAAATTCCGTACACGCAAGTGTGCGGAATTTTCACTTATTCACTATTAACTATTCACTTTTCACTAAAACAATTTGCGTGTACGGAATTTCAGTGAAGAAGTAAGAGTGAATAGTGAAAAAGTAAAGGTATCTGCTTTGCTGAATTATTTTGTGAAAGTCCAATTTCGATTTCAAAGAGGTTCGAACTCCCTCGGCGAAGCCGAACACAATCGGTTGTTTGCGTGGCAAACCAATTGCATAGCCGATTAGCTTATGGTACAATAATATTGTAATAGACATTGCAAGGAGAACGCAAATGAGCATATTCAAGAAAAAAGAAGCCAATAATATTCCACACTTTGCCGTTTGCGGCATAGTTGAAATTGATAGCAAAATTCTGCTTGTAAGACACACTTATGGTGTTGCTAAAGACAGGATTCTTTTACCCGGCGGTTATGTGAAAGAAAATGAACTCCCCACAATTACTGCTGAAAGAGAGATATTTGAAGAAACAGGTGTTGTTTGTAAGGCAAAAGAATTGTTTTCAATGCAATTTAAAAGCGAGCAATGGTGTGCTGTTTTTACAATGGAATATAAATCCGGCACACCTGCATCTGATGGATATGAAAATAGCGAGATTCTTCTTTTAAGCTTAGATGAAGCACTCGAGCGTAATGACTTAACAAATATGAGCAAAGAAATACTCAAAGCATATAAAAACAACAAAACAGGCTTAGCGAAAAGTGATTATCTGGCAAAATCCAGAACAACGGATGATTACGCAATATTCGGTATTTAATTTTTGTTGCACACCGCCGACATATATGCTAAAATGGAACTAACAATGTATGTTTATTTCTATCAGACAGAAATAAACATAAAAACAGCTAACGAAACACCCGAAAGGTTGGTTAAATAAATGAAAACTTATGACGTAATCGTTATCGGTGCCGGAAACGGCGGTCTTGCAGCTGCCGCAACCTGTGCACGAGAGGGTCTTTCAACCCTTTTACTTGAAAGACACAACATCCCCGGTGGTTCTGCCTCTTCATTCGTAAGAGGTCGCTTTGAATTTGAGCCATCACTTCACGAGCTTTGTGGTGTTGGTGCTCCAGATAAAAAAGGACAGGTTGAAGATATGTTCAAACGCATGGGTGGTAACGTTAAATGGTACACCCATGATTCAACATTCCGTCTTGTAGTCCCTGCAAACGAGGGCGATGAAGGGGCTTTTCTTAACGAAGATGGTAAGTGGGTAACTGTTGATGCTCGTATGCCCGTTGGCTTAAAGGAATTTGCAGAGAAGCTTGACGAGCTTGTTCCCGGCTCATATGAAAGCTGTATGGAAGCGTTCAGACTCAGCGAAAGACTGTTTGTAGCATTCAATGCCCTTGATGACCCTAAAAAATTACCGGGAAGCTTCAAGGATATCCCCGACATTTTGAGAATGGTTTCTCACACAATGAAAGAAGGTCTTGACGCACTTGGTATGCCCAAAAAAGCTCAGGATATTTTCAATACATATTGGTGCTACATGGGCTCCCCTGCCTCACAGTTTGACTTTCTTTACTATATGACTGTTCTTCACAGTTATGTTGAATTCGGAACAGGTGTGCCTGAGCTCCGCAGCCACGAAATGAGCCTTGCTCTTGATGAAGTAATCCGTAAAAATGGTGGAGATATCTGGTACAACTCCGAGGTAACAAAGGTTATTATGAAAGACGGCAAGCCTGCCGGCGTTGTTATCAACGGCAATAAAGAGGTTTACGGCAAATACTTCATTTGCAACTCCTCACCCAATAAGGTGTGGAATGACCTTTTTGAAATTAAAGATGTTCCCGAAAAGCAGCTTAAAATGCTCAATGCAAGAAAAACTGCGTGCGCTCTTACAACAGTTTACCTTGGTATGAACAAAACTAAAGAAGAATTGGGCATCAAGGACTATTCTGTATTTATTGCTCCCGATTCTGATTCCGACAAACAATACGATGCAGTTCAGGACTTTTTCAGCGGCTATTGTATTATCAACTGCCTTAATGAAATCATTCCCGACTGTACTCCCGAAGGAACAAGTCAACTTTTCCTTACAACAATGACCTTTGGCGATGTTATGAAGGACGTTAAGCCACAGGATTACAAGAAATTCAAAACCAAGGTTGCGAAGGATATGATTGAAACCTGCGAGAAGGCTCTCAATATTTCCATTATGCCTTATATTGAAGAAATTGAAATAGCTCTTCCCCCGACATTCTGCCGTTACCTTAACACACCTGAAGGAACACCCTACGGCTATATGCTGGAAAAATGGGATAGTATGATTCCCCGAACAGTTCAATATCTTAACGACCAACCCTTTGACAACTTCTATTTCTGTGGTGCTTCACAGGAGCGTGGCGACGGCTACGGCTGCGCTTATTACACAGGTGAAAAAGCCGGCGGAATTGTTATCAAAGCATTAAAAAAGGAGGGCAAATAAGATGGCAAGCAAACTCAAAAAATTAAGTGCAAAAAAATTCTTCCCTATGCTCTCCGCTCGTCAAGAGAGATTTGAAAATGCAAAGGCAGACCTCAAGCCCGTCTCCGACCAAGCAACCGTAATCGCAAAATCTCTGCACCCTAAAAGACAATATCTTAAAATTGCCGAAATAAAAGAACGTGGTGCAGATTGCAAAAGCTTTACACTTGTTCCCGACACAGACAAGGGCACAACTGCGCTTGCATGGTTTGGTGCCGGTAAATATCTTACGGTTTTTGAAACAATTGAGGGAATGCCCGTCACAAGAGGCTATTCAATATCATCCTCACCCAAGGATTCACTTGAGGGTAAATACGTTCTCACAATCAAGCTCGTCGAGGGTGGCTTGATGTCACAATACATTTTTGATAATTGGGAGGTTGGCTCTTCGGTTGAGGTGTCTGCACCCTCAGGCAACTTCGAATATCAGCCCCTCAGAGATGCAAATAAAGTTATCTGCCTTGCAGGTGGTAGCGGAATTACACCTTTCATTTCAATGGCCAATGCTATATGCGATGGCGACGAAGACTTCGAGATGACACTTCTTTACGGCAGCAGAAATTATGATAATATTCTTTTCCGTGAAGAGTTAGATGAGCTTCAGAAAAAAAGCGATAAAATCAAGGTCGTTCACGTTCTTAGTGACGACAGCAGCGCAATTGATGGCACAGAAAAAGGCTTTATCACCGCAGAGCTCATCAAAAAATACGCCCCCGAAAACGAGGCTTACTCAGTATTCCTTTGCGGTCCTCAGCAGATGTATGAGTTTGTTGACAAGGAATTGGAGAAATTAAACCTTCCTAAAAAATATGTTCGCCATGAAATGTTCGGCGAATTCCACAACCCCCAGACTCAGCCCGACTACCCCGCAGGTATTCCCGAAACCGTAAAAATCAAGGTTACAATTCAAGACCAAACTTATACGGTTGAGGGCAAATCCACCGACTCTGTCGTGCAGATTCTTGAAAAGAACGGCATCGCCGCCCCCACACGTTGCCGAAGCGGTGAATGTGGCTTCTGCCATTCTCACCTTATTTCGGGCAAGGTTTACGTGCCGAAGCACCTTGAATACCGCAGGCTTGCAGACTACAAATTCAACTGCATTCACCCCTGCTGTTCATTCCCCTTAACAGATCTAGAAATCAACGTTCCCGCTTCTAAATAAAAACTTAATGGGTTCACATTGAAAACGTCTCAATGTGAACCCATATTTTACTCCAAAAAATCCTTTAAGTCATAAAATCTGCCTTCATATCTTCCGCTGAAATCCTTTTGACTTCTTTGGTTAACAACAAAAACCCGCCCTGTTTTATAAAGGATTGCGACCTTATTGAGGGCATCCTTATCCGTTGTGAAATGTTTTTTCACTTTCTTGTAAAGAGGGTCTTTTCTTTTAAATATTTCGGGAATCTGCAAGGCAGACGAGCATGAAAGCAAGTCGCAGACAAGAGCTTCACGAAGCCTTTCCGAGTCTGCAAATTCTTTGAAATAATAGTAGATATGCACGGCATAATCAGACAGATTCATTTTGCTGCCGTCGATTTCGTTACCGAAATTCATAAACAAGCTGAACGGTGTAAAACCGCATTCTTCCAACAAATAATCAAGCGTAAAAAGGAAACGCCCGCTGTTGTACATTCTCTCAAGTGCATCCTCGCATTTTTTGAGCATTACTATTTCTTCATTGGAAAGCCAGGGTGTTGAGGTTACCTCATAGGGCGGGCTTTCGCTGAATTCACAGGGGTATTTCTCTCTGTTTTCTCGCATTTCCGCACCGTAAAGAAGCTTTAAAAAGCCCATCTGAAGCATATTGCCTTTAAGGCTGTAGCCGATATCAAAGCTGCGTTCAAAGCTGTTAATATCCTCACCTGTAAGGCCTGCTATCAAATCAATATGTATATGCATATTACCGAATGATATCAGCTTTTTAATGTTTTCAATGAGCTTTTTAGTATCAGTTTTTCGGTTTATTACTTTGAGCGTTTCTTCGTTAAATGACTGCATCCCGATTTCAAGCTGAAAAACGCCTTTGGGGGCTTTTGAGAGAATTTTCATTGTGCTTTCTTTTAAAATATCGCCCGCTATTTCAAAGTGGAAGCAAGTACCCTCTGGAATTTCAGTGCCGTAATTTGAAAGAATAAATTCCAGAATGTCGTTTGCCCTGTCAGCTTTTGCGTTAAAGGTGCGGTCAACAAATTTGATTGTTTTTGTGCCGCTTACAGCAAGCTTTAAAATATCATTCTTCACTTGTTCAATATCAAAAAATCTTAGGGATGAACACCTGCCGGACAGACAGAAGGCACATCTATACGGGCAACCACGGCTTGTTTCAATATATGAAATTCTACCTTTTAAATTATCAAAAAACTCACCTTTATACGGTGACGGCGGTGTATCTTTGCATTCAGCCTCCGGAATTGAAACTGCAATTCCATTTTCCCTATAAGAAAGTCCGCAAATATTTTTAAAATCACCATTACTGTTATATGTATCAAGAAACTGAGGAAAGCTTTTTTCGCCCTCACCCGAAAGAACAAAATCCACAAACGAATAGCTTTCTAAAACATTTTTCGCTCTGTAAGACACCTCGGGCCCGCCAAGGATAATTGTGCAATCGGTTTTCTCTTTTATAAGCTTTGCGATTTCAAGGGTTTTCTCAATATTCCAGATATACGAAGAAAAAGAAACAACGTCAGGCTTTTCGTTTATTATCTGTTCGGCGAAGACAGTTGTATCGCTGTTAATTGTACTTTCCATAACCTTAGCATCAACAGAAAAGGCACAAAACTCCCTGACCCCCGAAAGCAAGCACCAAGGGGCAAGGGATGCGTGAATATATTTTGAATTAAGACAAGCGATTATAACCTTCAAAACAATACCTCCGCCACATTCTTTGGATATTTTACCACACATCTATTAAAAATCAAACAAAAAGTGTTTTTGTGGTTGTAATTTTTTAATGATATGATAAAATATATACATACTTTTCCTTTGGAGGTAATCTTATGTTAAAAATTGGTCTTGTCGGCGTTGGCGGAATCAGCGGCGCTCACATCCCCGCTTGGGAAGCAATGGAAAATGCTGAGCTTGTTGCTCTTTGCGATATCCGCCCCGAAAGAATGGAAAGATTCGAGGGCAAAAAACACCTTTACACAAGCTTTGAAGAAATGCTCGCTAATGAGGAATTGGATATCCTCGACATCTGCCTGCCTACATATCTTCACGCTGACTATGCCGTTATGGCAATGGAAAAGGGCATAAACGTTATTACCGAAAAGCCCATCTCCCTGAAAGAAGAGGATGTTGAAAGGGTTTATAAAACAGCAGAAAAGAACAACGTTAAATTTATGGTTGCACAGGTTCTTCGCTTCTGGCCCGAATACGAGCTTCTCAAGGAGATTTACGAAACAAAAAAATACGGCAAACTTCTTTCCGGCACAATGACAAGGCTCGGCTGCTACCCCAGATGGAGCTGGGACGGTTGGATGATGGATGAAAAACGAAGCGGTCTTGTACCCTTTGATTTGCATATCCATGACCTTGACTTTATGGTTTACGCTTTCGGTATGCCAAAGGTTGCTCACCAGTTCCGTTCAAAGCTCCCCAACCAGGATTTCATCAGCCTCACCTATGATTTCGGCGATTTTCAGATTAACTCCGAAGCATCATGGTATGCAACCTGCTACCCCTTCACCGCAGAGTTCCGCTTTCAGTTTGAAGATGCTGTTGTTGCCAATGAAAACGGCAAAATGATGATTTACCTCAAGGACGATGAAAAAATCGACCTTTCACAGCAGGCAGAGGGCGACACGGGTGCAATCAACTTGCCAAAGAGCGACGCTTATGCTAACGAAATCAATTATTTCGCAGATTGCGTAGCAAACAACAAGCCCGTTGAAAAGGTTAAACCCGAAGAGCTTGAATGTGTATTGAAAATTCTTAATAATCTATAAGAAAAAACGGAGCGAAGAAACCTTCGCTCCGTTAAGTTTTAAAAACTTATTTTACTCTGCATCTGTATTTGTTTTCGAATTTTTCATCATTCATTGTAATAAGGATGATAAATTCAATAAACGCAATAATGCCGGGAATAAATGTCCAGCATAAAAGCAAATAAACAATACCCATACCAATCTGACCAAGATAGAATTTGTGTGCACCGATACCGCCAAGGAAAAATGCAAGAAGAGCCGCAGCAATTTTGCTCTTTACTGGCCAGTTTGCTTTTTCGCTAACAACTTGTTGCTGAACATAAACAACCTGCTGGGGCTGTGCCTGCTGAGCAGGGGCAGCTATTGCAGCACCGCAATATTCACACTTTGTAGCACCAACGTTTGCAGGTGCACCGCACTGAGGACACAAGTTACTCATATCAAAAACTCCTTTATTTATATTTTAATTGATTTTACTACAAAAGAATTATTTTTTCAACAGTTTTCAACAAAATTAATAATAAATAACAACATTTTACAAGATAATTCTATCGTTGACAAATATTGACAAATCAACTATAATTCTACCTGTATAATTTTATTAAAGGAGTGCTGAAAATGGCAATTGCCGAAGTACTTAAATTCAATTCAGATGCAAGCATTTTTGCTTGGAAACATCCAAACACTGAGCTTTCAACCTGGACTCAGCTTATCGTTAATGAAGCACAGGAGGCAATTCT
>JAZRPC010000052.1:0-16938 GCA_045649005.1 Acutalibacteraceae bacterium | reverse complement strand
AGGTACATTTACCTCTATTGCAAAAACAGGCTTCCTTTCAACCATAACCCCCGAACCACTGGAACGTTCCAGGCTGATTGCCCTTGCCAACGTTTCCTCCCATCTGGTTGAAGATTTGCCTAAACAGGCTTTCGGTATTATCTTTGACCTTATCGCAAACAAAAAATTGAATTTCCCGCTGCAGAAGCTTTTCTCCATTTTCGGAATAGTCTGTGCAGCATTATCCGCAGCATTCGCTCTGTACTTTATCACAAACTCGAAAGAGCGTGTTTCGCAATCCATAAAGCAGCCCTCAATCAAGCATTGTCTGAGGGCAGTAATCCACAACAAACCTATGCTGATTTACCTGTTGTCTTCATTTCTTTCAGGCTTCAGCATCGGAAAAAGCAGAACAAACTTCTATATTGATGTTTTGGGGTCTGTTACGTGGAAAACCATTGTTGGCATACCCGCATTTCCAATTAAATTCATCAGCTACAGCTTTGTTGAGCCTTTAAGAAGACGCTTTGCCACAAAAACTCTGTGGATTCTTGAGGATGCCTGGACCGATATGCTATGGCTTGTGGTTTTCGGTATCGGTTCAATCAACAAAAACTTTATGAAAAAGCCTATCATCCTCCCGATGATGGCAATAGAAGAAATTTTTGAAATGTGCGTTTACGGACTAAGACGTGTTGTTCCGGCAGAAATTCAAAACGAAGCACTCGATTACTGCGAATGGAAAAACGGTTACCGTTCCGAAGCGATGATAGGTGTTTCAATGAGCCTTATTTCAAAGCTTCAACAAGCCGTTATGGGTAGCGTGAATAACATAGTCATGGGCAAAATCGGCTATGCACAGGGTATGGAAATCGGCACACAGACCGACAAAACAAAGTGGTGGATTTTCGCCCTGGGTACAGGTATACCGATTATCACTTCAAGCTTAGGCATCATTCCAAAATTCTTCTATCCGCTTTCTGCAGAAACACGTGAGCGTATGTACGCCGATCTTCAAGAGCGCAGAAGTGCAATGGCTGAATTTATGAAAACAGCGACAAAAGAAGAAATTGATGCAATCGCAGAAAAACAACTTCAAGGACAATTTAATTAAGCATAGCAAAAAAGTCTGTTACGATTTTCATCGTAACAGACTTTTTAACTTAATATTTGTCTTTACATTTTATGCCTGATTCTGTTTTGCTGGTGTAAGAACCGCTGTATGCTTTAACCGTGTAGGTGTATGTAACACCCTTCTTTGCTGTTTTATCAACATATTTCACGGTATCCTTGCCTGAAACCTTGGCAATTCTTTCCCAATCGCCCGATCCCACACGTCTGTAAACGTAATAACCGGATGCGCCCTTTTCAGCTTCCCACCTTACGGTTATACCGCTCTTCGAGCTGACAGCACTCACAAGCTCGGGTGCTCCCAATCTTTTAATTGTGATTCCTGTTGAGCTGTGAGCAGATGTTGAGCTTGAATTCACGGCTTTGACGGTGTAGATATAAGTCTTGCCGTCAGACACCTTTTTATCTGTATAAGATGTGCCTTTAACACCGGATGCAATTTTCGTCCATGAATCGTCGCCTTTGAGCTTTCTGTAAACATTATATGTTTTTGCACCACTCACCTTACCCCAGCTGACAGTAATGCTGCCCGCATTGTTAACCGCCTTTGTAAGCTTTGGTGTTGTTAGCCTTATTATTGACCATCCGCTTGATTTATAGCTTGAAAAGTCTTTACCGTTATACGATTTAACCGTGTAGGTGTATTTTTTACCCGCAGTAACACTTTTGTCAGTATAGGATGTTTTACTTGCGATGCCCACACGCTTCCACGATGAATCTCCGGGGCCTTTTCTGTAAACATAATAGCTCTTTGCACCCGGAATTGAATTCCATGAAACGCTTATTGCCGAACCGGAGTTTTTAAGAGTAACGGTTGGCGCTGCAAAGTATTTAATGCTCTTTGTCTGGTAAGTGCTCAGACTCTTTCCGTTTTCGGCTCTGACAGCGTATGTTGCGTTAACATTGTTTTTGGCTGTTTTGTCAAGATAGCTCAGGGTTTCCGATGAAACTGTGGTAAGCTTAGTCCAGCTTTTCTCACCTGTCAGCTTTCTGTAAACTCTGTATTTCTTAGCACCTTTAACACTTTTCCATGTGATTTTAACACCGCCGTAGGCGTTAGAAACCTTTGATATTGCAGGTGCTTTCATGAACACGTTTTCGCAATAATCAGAATTTGCACTCTTCAAGGAGCCGTCAATGCTTCTGATTATATAACGGTATCTTACACCTGCCGAAACATCCTTATCTTCAAAGGATGTAACCTTATATGACACCGTTGCAATAACCGTATATTCGCCGACTTTTCCGCCGGAGCCCACTTTCGCTCTGCGGATTTCGTATTTATCAGCACCGCCCACACCTTTCCAGGAAAGAAGCGTTGATGCTGATTTGTTTTCTGCAGTTAGCACGGGGGATGCAAGGAAGTTGACTGAAACAACCTCATCCTCCGACACGCCGCCCTTGAATCCACTGAAAACGGGCTTTACGGCATATTCATATTTGTTACCGCTGGCAACCGTTTTATCTGTGTAGCTGTTTGTTGAAGCCTCAGCAATTTCTGCCCAGCCGTTACTATCTTTTCTGCATACAATATAGCTATCTGCACTGCGATGCACACGCCAATTTATCTGAATACTATCAGAAAGCATCTTTGTGCTTACGTTTTCAACGCAAGCAATACGCATTGTGCCCTGCTGAACATCGGATGTTCTGCTTTCACCTTTAAGACTATATGCTTTGAGGACATAGAAATAAACGTTACCCTCAGTTACATCAGTGTCAACATACTCAAGGGGCTCACCCTTCTTAACTGTTTTCACAAATTCAAACTGACCGTTTTCGCCCACACGACGCATAAGCTCATAGTGCTGAGCGTCGCCGACCGCTTCCCATATAACCTTTATACCCTCTTTGTTGTTATCAACAACGGGCTTCGGTGCGGCAAGATAATAAACCTTTTCAGCTGAAGAAACCTTTGCACCCTCAGAATTTCCGATATAAGGAACTACAGCATAATAATATTCATTACCGCTTATTACAGAGGTATCTTTATAGTAAGTAGCCGTTGACCTTACTGAGCCGACCTTTTCCCAAGCGGAAGCCTCGGTTCTTCTGTAAACGTAATAACCATTAACGCTGTTTACACTTTCCCAAAAAACAGTTACGTTATCAGCGCCCGTTGCCATGCTTGAAACAGTCGCCGAAGGAACTCTTGTTATTGTGTAGCCTGTTTTTGTTACGGCACTTTCACCATAATCATTAACCGCTTTCACGGTATATGTATATGCTTTACCGTCTGTAACAAGTGAATCAACAAATGTATTGGTTGTTACGGTTTCATATTCTTTAAATTCCGTATCTGTGCCCACAGCACGTCTGTAAACAACGTAATATGAAGCATTTTCCAGCTCTTTCCATGTGAGCTCTATACCGTTTTCTGTGTTGCTGACCGATAAGACTGACGGGGTTTCAAGATAAGAAATCATAACACCCTCTTCAGCAGTTTCTGTCGTAAATGAACCCACAACAGAATTAACGTCGTATTCATAGGTCTTGCCGTTTTCGACCTTTGTATCCTTATAAAGAGTTGTTGAAGCAGCTGAACGGGTAACAAGCTTTGTCCACTGCTCATCGCCAACCTCACGGCGCATAATAACGTAATTATCTGCACCTGCGGCTTTATCCCACGTAATTTCAATACCGCCCACAGAGTTTGTTGCTGCAATATTTTCGGGCTTGCTCACATATTTACAGGACACGCCGTTTGAATCATAGGCGCTTGTGGCATCGCCGTTAACAGACTGAACAAAATATGTGTATGTCTTACCGCTGACAAGCTCGCTGACATCAACATATTCAATCACGTCTGCCGACACCTCGGCAATTATCTCTCTGCCGCTGTCTTCGCACTCACGCCTTATAACGTACCCGTTAGCGCCATCTGCCGCATCCCAGGAAAGTGTTATTTTGTTTGTGCCAAGCTTCGCACCTTTGAGCTTCGGTGCCTCTAGAGTAGGTACGTTGGGGATTTCTTTTATAAGCTGTAAACCGTCTGCAACAATAATATTCTGCTCTGAATCGGTAGTTGAATAAAACTCCTTGCAATAAAATGCCAGTGACGTTGAGGGACGGTTATCATCCACAACCTCAAATCTCATTGTGAAGAACGGTGTCACCGTTGTGGTTTTTACAGGTGAACTGTTTATATAAGCGATTGAATAAACGTTATCGGCATCCTTCACAAGACCGTGCTGGTAAACGCCCTTGAACTGCTGTGCACCTGACGAATTGGTGGCAGGCTCGCAGTCAACAGGCTTCAGAACCGTGCTGTCGAACTCCACAAGCACTACCGCACCGCCCATACCCTCAATGCCCGAAGCCATATTGATGGTATAGGTTATTATTTTATCCTTTACATATCCTTCTTTGACAGTAAAAAGCTTCTGGGCATTACCCATAGCATAAACAGTTGTAGCTGTTGCGCTGAAGACGGATATGCACATCACGAAACATAAAAGAAGTGATAAAAATCTTTTCATCTTTTACTCCTTTAAACTACTTTCTCTCCCGCTTATGCGGGAGAGAAACAGGATTAATATTTGTCTTTTATAGTTTTACTTGTTTTGCTGGCGCTTGTGTATGAACTATAATAAGATTTTACCGTATAGGTATAGGTCTTACCTTTTTTCGCCGTTTTGTCAATATAGCTCACCTTTGATGAACCTGAAACCTTAGCGATTTTTTCATAGGATCCGGATCCCGTTTTGCGGTATACGTAGTAGCCCGAAACACCGGAAACCTTTTTCCACTTAACGGTAACACCGCTCTTTGAGGTTGTTGGTGTCAGCATATCCGGAGCAGTAAGGAACACAATCTTAACACCGCTTGTGTTGTAAGCTGATACTAAGCTATCCTTCTGGGCTTTAACCATATATGTGTAGGTTGTCTTATTCTTAACGTTCTTATCTGTGTATGACGTTGAGGTTGTAGTTGCAATCTTTGTCCAGCTCTTTGCACTGCCTGCTTTGCGGTAAACAATGTATTTCTTCGCACCGCCTACCTTACCCCAGGACACCTTAACGCCGGATGTAGCATTTTCTGTTTTAACAACGGGAGCTGCAAGATAGCTACAGGCAACACCCTTTGTGTTGTAGTAAGAATATGAACCTGAGTAATATGCTTTTACCGTGTAATAGTATTTTGTGTTGCTCTTTGCAGAGGTATCTGTGTATGAGGTTGATGTAACGGTTTTGATTTTTGTCCATTCGTCATCACCGCTCTTTTTGCGGTAAACAACGTATTTGGATGCGCCCGTTACCTTGCTCCACGTAACCTTAACACCACCGTATGCATTTTTAGCACTTGAAATTGTTGGTGTTGAAAGGAAACGGATTCCCCAACCAGATTTATTGTAGGGCGACCACTCATAGCCGTCATAGGCTTTTACGGTGTATTCGTAGTCCTTACCGCTTTTAACATCAGTATCCTTGAAACTTGTGCTTTCGGTATCCTTGCCGATTTGTTTCCATGATTTATCGCCCTTTAATCTGCGGTAAACTCTGTATTTTTCGGCTCCGTCAACCTCTTTCCAACGAAGAGTAACGTTCTTTGAAGCGTTTTCAATGTAGTTGATTTCAGGAGCTGCGAAGTAATAAATTACTTCCTGACCCATTGTGGACTCAATATCGCCGCAAACCGCCTGAATTGCGTAGAAGTTGTTTCTTGCGCTCTTGGGAGATTTGTGAACGTATGAAAGAGTTTTCGCATCAACTGTTTTGAGAACAGCCCAATCATAACCGGGAGCCTTGTACCAGATAACGTACTGCTCTGCACCGGCTACCGCCGCCCACTTGATTGTTACACCGCCATAAGCTGACGTAATGCTTGTAACCTTGGGCTGTGAAAGTCTGCAGGAAACCTTTGACTCACACATGGGTGTAACAGTTTCACCATATACTGCACACACACCGTAAACATACTGTATGCCTGAAACAGCGGTTTTGTCAACGTAAACCGTGCTGTTAGCATTTGCTTCGCCAATAAGCTTAAATTCGCCGCCTACTTGTTTTCTGTAGATTTTATAAACCTCAGCGCCTTTAACCTTGTTAAAGACAATCTCCATACCCTCAGAGCCGTTTTCAACGAACTCAACAACAGGAGAATCGAGATAATATACCTCATTCGAAACAACAGATTTCTGTGTAACTACACCGTTTGCAGATGTGGCAACCGCATAAGAATATGTCTCACCACTCTGAACAGACTTATCCTCAAATTTGTCTTTTGAAGCATCAACTGTTGCAATAGGCTGAGAATTGCGATAGATAATGTATTCTTCAGCAAGGGCAACCTTTTCCCAGCTGACAGTTACTTTTTTAACACCAAGAGTCGCTGTAACCTTGCCTGTAATCGGGAGCTTAACAACGGAATAGCTACCTTCACCGATTGCACTTTCAACGTCACCGCTGATAGCCTGAATTTTATAGAGGTATGTTTTGCTTGTCTGAACGCTTGTGTCTGTATACGCATTACCCTCTATAACGTCGGTTACCTGAACAAAGTCTGCATCTGCAGGACCTTTTCTGAAAACCTTGTAGCCTGTTGCACCTTTTACAACAGACCAGTTAATAACGATGTCGTTATAGTTGATTTCTGCATAGTTAACTGTGGGAACAGAAATGTAAATGCTTGATGCGGGCTCCACAGAAGCTTCTGCGAGATATTTGCCCTGAATAGCTTTTACTGTGTAGTAATAAACTGTTCCGCTTGTGAGATTTGTGCTTTCGTAAAATGTTTCGGTGGTTGTACCGATTTTTAACCATTTATCTTCACCCTCGGCTTTTCTGAAAACATCATATTTTTCAGCGCCGTTAAGTGCGCCCCATGTAACCTTGAGGCCTTTTTCAGTAATCTTTTCAACGTTGATTTCGGTAATTGTTCCGAAATACATTCCGGGAAGACCTGTTTCGTCTTTCTCCCTTTCACCGAATTCATTTTCTGAAGATACGGTGTAATAATATTCAACGCCCTTTGTTATTGATGTATCAACATAATCTGTAACGTCACCGGGAACCTCCAAAAGCTTTTCCCAAGTGCCTTTAGCCTCTCTGCGATAAACGTTGTAGTGGTCTGCACCCTTAACGCCGTTCCAGAAGAAATGAAGGCTGTTTTCTGCAGAAGTAACCTCTTTATTAGTTGCCGCTGACAATGTAAAGAAGCTCTCTTCGTAAACGAGCTGTCTTCCGTCGCCTTTTCTTATGTCGTTTGTGTCGTCATCGTCTTCTGTGATGTATTCTTCGCAATAGATTTTAACATCTGTAAGAGGACGTGCATCACCAACAGCAGTTAAAATAATGTCAACAAAAGCGGTTTCCTTATCGCCCGTGGTAAATCCGTTGGGATTCAGATAAGCGAATGAATAAACGCCGTTGTCGTCATAAGTAACGCCTTTTTCGTATATACCGTTGATGTTGAGAACAAATTCACCGTTAACAAATTTGCCTGCGGCACCGCTGGCTTCAGAAACAGCGAGAATGTTCTCGTCAAACTCAACCTTTATAACAGCGCCGACAATTTTTTTCTGGTTTGGTGCTACCGATACGGTATATGTCACCATATCGTTTTCAAACCCTGTGCTTTTGACGCTGAATATTTCATTTGTTGCGCCCAATGCCTTTACTTCCGTAATTGTTGTGGTGAAAACAGTCACACACATTACAAGGCACATAAGCAAGGATAAAACTCTTTTCAAAGCCGATTCCTCCTAATTAAACGTGCGATCAATTAATTGTTAATCAATATTTATCTTTGCAAGATACCGTGTTTGAAGCGGCACTCTTACTTGAACTCTTGTAAGCATAAACCCTGTAGGTATATGTCTTGCCCTTTTTCGCTGTTTTGTCAACGTAGCTTACCTTTGTGTTACCGCTGAATTTTGCAAGTTCTTCGTATTCACCGGAGCCTGTCTTGCGCTCTACAATGTAGCCTGTTGCACCGGAAACCTTGCCCCACTTAACGGTGATGCCTGTTTTGGAGCTTGTTGCACTTGAAGCAGAGGGTGTTTTAAGGAAATAGATTGTGTCACCCTTTGTGTCGTATGCTGAATAGAAGCTACCGTTGTAAGCCTTGACTGTATATGTGTATTTTGTTCCTGCTTTTACGTTTTTGTCAACGTAGCTGTTTGTGGTGATTGTTGCGATTTTTGTCCAGCTTGTTGCACTGCCCGCTTTGCGGTAAACAACGTATTTCTTTGCACCGGAGATTTTGCTCCAGGAAAGCTTTACACCTGAATTTGTGTTCTTTACAGTTGCGTTGGGAGCTTTGAGGTAGTTAACTGCGCCACCCTTTGTGCTTCCGCTTGCATCCTCTGTATATGCTCTTACAGCATAGTAAAGCTTCTTGTTGTTGGTTGCATTTTTATCAACGTAGGATGTTTTGCTGCCATCAACAGTAGTAACGGTAACGTATGAACCACCGCTGACTTTTCTGTAGATTCTGTATTTAACTGCACCGTCAACAGCTGTCCAGCTAACCTTAACACCGCTTGTTGTTGACTTTGCTGTTACCTTGGGAGTTTCAACATAATTGATATTGCCGTAAACATAGGTTGCACTATAGCCGCCATCGCCGTAAGCTCTGACGGTGTATTCATATTTAACGCCTGTTTCAAGCTTGCTTTCGTCTGTATAGCTGCAGGCAGTAACCTTTTTGGCAACTGTTGTCCAACCGCTCTTTGTACCGTTTTCATTGATTACTCGTCTGTATACTCTGTAGTAATCAGCAGCGGCAACCTTGCTCCAAGAAACATTCACGGCATTGGGCTTAATAGCAGTTGTTACTTTTGCTGGAGCATTAAAGAATCGTGTGCTCACACCGTCTTTATCATACTCTGCCACCATACCCCACTCATTTTGGGGCTTGACTGTATATGTGTATTTTTTGCCGTTTTTAACAGTTTCGTCAACATAGGATGTTTCCAATCCTTCAATGTCAACAAGCTTGCTGTATGAGCTTTCGCCCTCAGCCTTTCTGTAAACTCTGTAGCCTGTAGCACCGACGGTAGCGTTCCAGGTAACCTCAACACCACCCTTTACGGATTCTGCTTTTTCAAGAACAGTGGGACCGCACAAGGTGTGGAAGGTGTGCTCTGCAACGGGAATCTTGCTTCCGTTTGCAATGTTGTTTGCAGGAGTATTTACACTTGAAAATTCATAGCAATAAAATTCAACTGTTGTTTCCGGTCTTACCTTACCGATAGCCTGGAAGGTGAACTGCACGAAGGCTTTATTTTTTGAGCCAACCTTGTAATCTGTTTCGCCGGAGTAAACGTAGCCAACAGCATAGCAGTCGGTTGTGCCGTCAACAAAACCCGCCTCATAAACACCGGAGACTGAATCGTATTTGTCGCCGTCGGGGTCTGTGAGCTTAACGCTGCCTGCGCTGACAGGCTTCAAATCCGCTTTATTGAATTTTGCGTGGATAACCGCACCCGAAAGGGTTACCTCTTTGTTGAGATAAACGGTGTAGGTGATTTTGTCGTTTTTGAAATCACCCGCCGAAACGCTGAAAAGTGTTTTTGCATCAACTGCTTCTGCCGCAAAACCCATAACGGAGAACATACTCAGAAGCATTGCAACACACAACACCAGAGAAAGACTTTTTTTCATAGAAAACATCCTTTCAAAATACTCGGTTCAATCTTTTTGATTGGTCGCATTACAGAAAAAATTGCGACACTTCCGAACATAATTTTGTAC
Source organism: Acutalibacteraceae bacterium (assembly GCA_045649005.1). Classification (GTDB taxonomy): domain Bacteria; phylum Bacillota; class Clostridia; order Oscillospirales; family Acutalibacteraceae; genus DTU089. Next base: position 7,132 of record JAZRPC010000052.1, on the reverse strand, counting down.
ATTATAAATATATCATAAAAAGTGCCGTTCTGTCAACGAAATCAACGGAAAACTAAAGGTAAAAATAACCAAAAAACAACCCCGTTTTTTATTCACCAAAAATAAAAAATCGGGGTTTTTCAACGCAGTTAAAAAATATTTAATTTTGGATTAACAATTTCGTAATAAATCTTCAGACAGCCAGCTTATGACGAACATAAAAAAGAACGTCCTCGTCGCAGGTTTTAAGAGCCTTTGCAGACACTGTTATGGCATTTTTAACTGTACCACCCGAAAGTGCCACCTTTACCCTTAAACCATCCGCCGCTTTTTTTGCCAAGGAACCGTTACCAAAAACAATGCAGACAACGTTTTTGAAACGCAAATCACTGTTTTCAATAAAGCTGTTGAGAACAGGCGGAACAACACCCATCCACTCCTCGCAAGCAAAAATCACCGTATCATACTCATCAAGAGAAATGTTGCGCAAGCCAAGCTTTGCCCGCTTATTCTTCAAAGAGTTTATTTTGCAGCCCATTTTGCTTGAGGCAGAAAACTCACGAAGCTCAAGCACGTCTGTATCAATATCATTTCTGCCGCTACGGCGGCACAAGTAACCAATGTCATCATCATAAGAACAATGAACGAGCAGTTTTTTCAAAAATAACACCTCGCAACTCTTCAAACAACATATTGTTTAAAAAATCTCGTTCCACAACAATATATAGTATATCATAAACAGACGCAAATTGTAACTATATATTACAAAATACAACAATTATCTACTTATTGCACAAAAGTACAGATGTTATTTTATGCAACTTCCCCGATACCACAAACTACCCTCCCACCATTGAAAAATGCGAAATATTGTGTTAAGATTATTTCATCAAAAAGCATATGAAAAGAGGATACTAATGAAGCCCGTCAGAACATTCATACAGCAAAACGCAATTAAAGCCTTGCTTGTTGCAGAAAGACCAATACACAAGCTTTCAGGCGGAAAGCTTGCGCAAAACCTGTTTTTATCTTCACTTGACATTCCTTTTGTGGGAACAAAGGTTAAAATCATCAAAGAAACCGAAACATCAACATTTATTGCCAAATACAACGACAACGGCACAATCGACAACGGCGATTTCAAGATTATCGCCACCACCGATATGCACACAGACGAGGATTATTCACTCAACGACAAATCCTTGCAGATGCTCATTAACCAGATTCGTGACGAAAAGCCCGACCTTGTCGTTCTTACAGGTGACTGCATACAGTCAAAATTTCAGCAGATTGAGGCTGTTGAGTTTGCGCAAATGATGGAAAAAATTGGTGTTTATTGGGCTTATGTTTTCGGTAACCACGAGGCAAGAGACGAAAAAGAGTTCCACAAATACCTTCTCATGAAGAGCCTTTCGGATTATCCCCATTGTCTTTCGAAATTCGGTGACCCCAATCTTTTCGGCTACGGCAACTTCATTGTCAATATAATGAACTCTGAAACCGAACTCAAGCAAAGCCTTGTATTTATGGATTCGGGCAGAGATATTATTGAAAAATATATGGCTCGTGACGGTGTGCCCGCAGAAATGAAAAACGGCTACGATTACATAAAACCCGACCAGATCAAATGGTACACCAACGAAATGAATGAGCTAAGAAAGAACTATGGCAAAGCCCCGAACCATCTTTATATGCACATCCCGATTAAGGAATACGAAGAAGTCTTCACCTTGAATGACGAGGGCAAATATGTGCCCACAGGCAAGGCAGAAATTCTCTATGGCAGAATGTTTGAAAGTGTGGGCTGTTCACCCTTCAACAGCGGTCTTTTTGAAGCCATGAAGAAAAACGGTGCTCAGGGTATTTTCTGTGGTCACGACCACGTCAACGACTGGGCGGCAAAATATGACGGCATCTGGCTTGTATATAATCAAATGGGTAGCTACAACGCCTATAATCTCGGCAATTATAACGGCGTGTCTCTCCCGGAGGAGGAATGGCAACAGGGTGTGACCGTCACCACCATTCACACCGACGGTTCCTTTGATTTACGCCAAAGCTTCAACAGTAAATATATTAAAAAATAACAACAAACGAAAAGCTCCTCTGTTTTCACAGAGGAGCTTTTCTTAGGGGTAAATATGGAAATAAGGAGATAGGAATGAAAACCTATTCGGTGGCTTGCCACCTGACGAAACGTGGTGCTTTGTCGTTTCGGTGATTTAACTATACACCACACTTTTTAATTGCGTATTAAAAAGATGTGAACTTTTTTAGATTTTCAATGAACAATTTGTAAATTGCAAAAAATAAAACCTCTGAAACAGAGGTTTTAAAAATCAGTTCACAACTTCATACATATTTGCCGCATCGTCTTTTTTGGCATATTCGTTAACAGAAAGCACCTTGTATTTTGTAAGGCTGCTACCCATCTGAATAGCGATAACATCGCCAACCTTGACCTCATAAGAGGCTCTTGCGATTTTGCCGTTAACCTCAACATGCTTTGCGTCGCAAACCTCGTTTGCAACCGTGCGGCGCTTTATGATTCTTGAAACTTTCAAATATTTGTCTAATCTCATACGCTTACACCTTGTAATTAATTATACTGCGCATTAATGCGCCCTGAAGCTGCCACCTGCAATTTTGCCGCTTATCAGGAACCGCTCCAGAATATATGCTCTTTTATGAGAACCGCCCTCAACGGTGCGGCTTCAACGCCCGATATTTTCAAGGGCTGTGCCAGAAGAAAATACCTTCCGGGCTCAACAAGTGACAGGTCAAGCCCCTCAATTATAGGAATATCCGCCCCAAGAAGAGCCTTGTGAATAACGTCATTTGTACCATGGGTGCCGATTGTCGGGGCATCTATACCCACAAGCTTTATACCCGAATCGGCAATATAGTACGCACTGCTCTCCATAAGGTGAGCAAACCCGTTGCCCTTAATGAGCAACCTTTCACAGCCCGACCAAGGGAAGTGCTGTTCGGCAAACGCACCCGTTATCGGTCCGGGTGGAGCCTCCACAACATAACAATCACCAATAAATAATCCTAAAGGCATTGATTCCACATTACCTGCGCCGTCAATAAAATGTGATGGCGCATCAACGTGGGTTGCTGTGTGCAGACAGGTATAAAGAGCATTGAGGTTGCAATCATCCCCTGCTCTTATACTTTTTGCATTGTCTATATAGCATTCCGGGTCACCGGGATACACAGGAGTTTTCAATATATCTCTTGAAATATCAACTATCTCCATAAAAACACCTTATCTTATTGAGCTCCTAAAAGCGCATTAATATCAAAATCGCCGAAGTCTGCAACGGTTTTATTAATAACCGTTCTTTCAAATTCTGTATCAAAATCGGCAAGTGAAACCTCTGTTTCAGTGCCGTCAGCCATACATTTAAGCTTTGCAACACCGCTCTCAATCTCGTTATCGCCGAGAACGACGGTGTATTCGGAGCCTATCTTGTTGGCATATTTCATCTGTGCCTTGATAGATCTGCCAAATGTATCAATGTTTATATTGTAGCCCTGCGCTCTTAAATCTGCAGAAATCCTGAGAGCCTCGAGAACTGCCTTTTCACCTGCTGTTACAATTGAAAGGTTACAAACAGGTGCCTGGGGGAAGCTCACTCCGCTTTCTTCCATAACAATAAGAAGTCTTTCAAGGCCTATTGCAAGACCGCAAGCAGGTGTGGATGCACCACCCAATTCTTCAACAAGTCCGTCGTAACGGCCACCGCCGCACAAAACAAGACCCTTTGTTTTTTCTGCCTTTGAAACGAATTCAAAAACAGTTCTTGTGTAATAATCAAGACCTCTGACAATCTGGGGATTAACCGTGTATTCAATGCCCAAAGCCTCGAGATATGTTTTGAGCTTTTCGAAGTGGTCTCTGCAATCGTCGCAGATAAAATCAAGAACAACGGGTGCACCCTCTGCAATTTCCGAGCAAACGGGGCTCTTGCAGTCAAGAATACGCATGGGATTACGGTCAAGTCTTGAAAGACAGGTTTCGCAAAGCTCACCCTTACGTGCTTCAAAATATGCTTTGAGAGCTTCTGAATATTTCTTTCTGCATTCAGGACAGCCTATGGAGTTTATCTCAAGTGCGAGGTCTTCTATACCCAAAAAGTCAAAATAGCTTTTAGCAAGGGCGATAACCTCAGAATCTGCAAGGGGCGAAGCTGAGCCAAAGCATTCTATTCCAAACTGATGGAACTCACGGAGTCTGCCTGCCTGAGGCTTTTCATAGCGGTAGCAGGATGTGAGATAGCAGATTTTCTGAGGCAACGGTTCATTGAAAAGACCGTGCTCAAGAAAGGCTCTTACCGCACCTGCAGTCCCCTCAGGACGAAGTGTTATTGAACGCTCACCCTTGTCGTTGAAGGTGTACATCTCTTTCTGAACAACGTCAGTTGTTTCACCGACTGAACGGTCAAAAAGCTCTGTATATTCAAAAACAGGAGTTCTCATTTCGTGGAACCCATAGGTCTGCGCAGTGGAAAGCGCCGCCTGCTCGATATATTGAATTTTATAACTCTCATTGGGCAAGGTGTCTTTAGTGCCCTTGATTGCTTTAATGCTTACAGCCATAATTAGCTCCCTTTTCGATTGAAGATTAATAAAATGAATAAATCGGGTGCCAACAATGACACCCGAAAAGTTTATACAACAAAACCGTTATAAAATCAAGTCTTGCACGCAAAAATAGTGCATAAAACTGATTTTATTTATTCTTGGGGTTAACCAAATCACGCCAGTCAAGGTCGCCGTTTTCGAGGCTGTGAATAAGTGCCTCGGCAGTAGCGATGTTTGTGGCAACGGGAATATTGTGAACGTCGCAAAGTCTGAGAAGATTTGCTTCGTTGGGCTCGCCCGGTTTCGGGTTAAGCGGGTCACGGAACAAAAGCAAAAGGTCAATTTCGTCGCAAGCAATGCGTGAACCTATCTGCTGAGCGCCGCCTTGAGAACCGCTGAGATATTTTTCTATATCAAGGCCTGTTGCTTCTGCAACAAGTTTGCCTGTTGTGCCGGTAGCACAGATGCTGTGTTTGCTCAGAATTCCGCAATATGCTATGCAGAACTGAGTCATGAGTTCTTTTTTAGAGTCGTGTGCAATTAATGCGATATTCACTAAACCTCACTCCTTTGTGAATAAACCACTTTCAAAGTATTATAGCAGAAAATATATTCTTTTTCAACAATTAAATGTAATATTTTGTCAGATATTGCCCGAAAATCAGGAATTAAGTGCTGCAAAATTCTTTTTGTTTGCGGGGTAAAGAGATTTATAAACCTCATAATATTTGTCATAAACCTTTTTCTTTTCCATATCCGGTTCAAAGGTTTTGCTGACGGGAATAAGTTTTTTAGCATCCTCAATGGAATCACACATACCAAGACCAACTGCAATAAGAACTGTTGCGCCCATTGCACCAACGTTCTGGGGTGTTTCAACTGTTTCAATAACCTTGCCTGTGCAATCGGCAAGAATCTGGCATGTAAGGTCAGAAAGTGCGCCGCCGCCGACAAAACGGACTCTGTCGGATGATTTCACTTTTTTCTCCTCAGTTTCAAGGAACCAACGAAGGTGGTAGCAAACGCCCTCAAGGACAGCTCTTATCATTTCGCTTTTGCCTGTTTCAAGGCTTATGTTGAAGAACATTCCCCTTGCGTTGGGGTCTTCAAAGGGGCAACGGTTACCGTGGAGCCAGGGTGTGAAAATAACACCGCCGGAGCCTGCGGGAACGTCTTTTACAACGTCGGTCATATAGTCGTAAAGGCTTGTATATTTTTTCTCGTAGCCATCTGTGATATTTTTCTGGTCAAGATAAACGCCGATTTCGTCAAGTGCCAAATGGTCTTTCACCCATTCGAGGCATTTACCTGCTGTTTCAAGCTCACCGAAATAGTTGTATCTGCCCTCTTCGGCGCCGACAACCGCCGCAATCATTGCAGAAGCGTCAACAATGCTCTTGTCAACAACGGTGGAAACCCAGCCGGAGGTGCCGCTGTAAATGTGGGTATCGCCAAGTGCAACAGAGCCCGCACCAACACCGATAAGCGAAGCGTCACCGCCGCCGCCAAAAACAGCTGTGCCGGGTGCAAGACCAAGCTCTTTTGCAGGCTGTTCAAGAAGCTCACCGATTTTTTCACTTGATTTTTTGATTTCGGGCAAATGGTCGATGTTAACCTTTAACATTTTGCACATTGCGGGACTGAACTCGTGCTTTTTGATATCGTAAAGAAGAGTTGCGAAGGCAGAGTCGTGGGTCATGCAGAATTTACCCGTCATTCTTGTGATGAAATATTCTTTAACATCAAGCCATTTATGTACTTTTTTGAAATTTTCGGGTTCGTTTTTCTCAACCCATTTATATTTCCACACAGGGTCTTTTACAGAGGCAGAAACTGCACCCGTTATCATAAGAGATTTTAAAAGCTTGGGAATAAATGCACCCGCTATCTGGGGACCGTATGCAATACCCTCTTTAAGCTCTTTTCTTGCTCGTTGGTCCATATAGCTCATTGCACGGCGCACGGGCTTGCCGTCTTTATCAACAAGAACAATGCCCTGCATTTGTGAGCAGAAAGAAATGCCGCAGATATCCTTAACGTCAACGTCGCATTTGCTGAGAACGGTTCTGGTTGTGGAGCACATAGCGTCCCACCACTCCTGAGGCTCCTGCTCGGCACCGCCGTCGGGCAGAACATAGAGATTGTAGCCCTCTGAAGCGGCAGATATTAATTTTATGGTATCGCCAAGCTCAAATATACAGGTTTTAACGCCTGTTGTGCCTATATCGTAGCTGATAGCATATTTTCCCATTTCCATACCTCCGAAATATCCATATAAACTCAGTATTATTATGCACCAAATTCTGTTAATAATCAACAGTTTTTTAATAAAAAAGTTGCACAAATTTAAGTAATCTGAAAAAACTCTGAATTTTTTTATTTTTTTTGAAAATTTGTGTTGACATTTATAAAATCCGTGATATAATAATCAACGTTGTCAACGGCAACACAAATGAATAGTCGGTGTTGATGGCGTTGAGGGTCCACCCGTTCCCATCCCGAACACGGTAGTTAAGCTCAACAGTGCCGAAGATACTTAGTGGGAAGCCGCTTGGGAAAATAG
>JAZRPC010000051.1:0-2460 GCA_045649005.1 Acutalibacteraceae bacterium | reverse complement strand
AAGGTCGCGCATGGTGTCACAAGCAACAACAACTGTTTCAATCTCTTTAAGCTCTTTTTCATGTGCCTTTGCATAAGCCTTTGCGCCGCGAAGACCTGCTTCTTCAGAGCCTGAAAGAATAACCTGAACTTCTGTGTTTTCAAAGCGTACATCTGCTTCATCCATTAATTTAAGAACTGACATAGCAGAAAGACAACCTGAAAGGTTATCGTTAGCGCCGGGAACGCTTTTTGTATAGCTCTGGAAGAAAAGGAAACCTATGTAAGGAATTACAAAAACGCAAAGAACGATACCCACAATAAGGAAGAAGGTATTAGCACCTGCAGATTCAACACCTTTTAACTCAAGAACGATGAATTTAATTAAACTCGCAGCACAACAAGCAATAAGACCAACAACCGCAGGAATAAGGAAAAGCTTCATTCCTGTGCCGCCAAGCTTGTAGTTAAGAATCCATTCATACTGTGAGTCGGAGTGAGCGATAAGTATAATTCTCTTTTTAACCTCACCCTTGGGTTTTCTTGTTGCAATAAGGTTATGAGAGGTATGACCGAAAAATAACGGGTCAATAAATTGTTTATACATTAAAAACTCAAGAACGAGAGGAATAAATGCGATAAGTGTTGCGATAAAACTAATCAACGGATAGAAAAAGAAGAAAATTGTTGCAACAATTGCCATAGCTACAGTAAACGGAATAAAGCCCATAAAAGCCTGTCTGTGAACGGTAAAATCTTCGATTTCAATTTTATCTGCCCATTGCTCAAGATCTTTACCCATTGACTTCTGTGCTTCCAATTCTTCTTTACTACCGGGAGCACGAGGGCCTATTTTTTCGCAAATATCGGTAATTTTCTTCACCATATATTCGACGGTTGAGTCGAAACCAAGTTTCTTTTCATCAAAAAATTCATTAAATGCTTTCATTTGCACACCTCAATTCCAAAATACTAAACAAATATATCATAATAATATTTTTTTTACAACACCTATAACATAAATATATTGATTTTAGCCTAAAAATAATGTAAAATATACTAAATTTATACAGGTGGTGTATTTATGCTAAATGATTCAAAAACTTTATATTATAAATCAGCGGCGAGAAGCTGGTTACAGGCAATGCCCTTGGGTAACGGCTTTTTGGGTGCAATGGTTTATGGCAGAACAGATAAAGAAACAATAGCCATGAACTCTGACACTTTGTGGACGGGCTACCCAAGAAAAACAATTCTCACCGAAAAAGCAAACGAGAGCTTCTTGAAAGCACGTGAGCTTGTTATGAACGGCGAATATAGAAAAGGTCAGGATCTTATAGAGGCCGACGTTCTTGCAAACTGCTCGCAGGCTTATATGCCCTTATGTGATATTTCAATTGATTACAAAGCAATTTTGCCACGAAAAAATTACGAAAGATTCTTGGATCTTGAAACGGGCGTTAACACAGTTAAGTTTTCTCGTAACGGTGTTGATTTTGTAAGAAAATCTTTTGTCAGCGCCGTTAGTGATGCATACGTTGACAATATAACTGCTAGCAAAAAAAATGCGTTGAATTTCAGCGTAGCTTTAAAAACCAAGCTTAAAGGTAACTCTTTTATTGAAAACGGAGTTTTGATTCTTGATGGTATATGCCCATCAAACTCCCCCTACAACTACGACCTTGATTGGTTTAAAAACGAAGAGAAGTATCCCGAATCACCTGAAAAACAGGGCATTTCTTTCAGGTGCGCTCTTAAAATCCTTACAGACGGTAAAGTTGTTGCAGGTAGTAAAACGCTTACCGTTTGCAGCGCAACTTATGCGACAATAGTTTTCTGCACAGAAAACTCATTTAACGGCTTTGACAAGCACCCTGCACTTGAGGGTAAAGAATTTAAGAACGCTTGTCTTACAAAGCTCGAAAAAGCATCTGCAGAAACATACGAAAATATGTTAAAAGCACATATAGATGATTTTTCTTCTTACTTTAACAGAGTTACTTTAGATATTGGCACAGATAACAAAGGCGGCATCCCAACAGATAAACGTCTTATTAATCACAATAACGGTGAAAAAGATATTGGTCTTTATGCACTTATTTTTAACTTCGGCAGATATCTCGTTATATCCGGTTCAAGAGCAGGTAGCCAGGCTACAACCCTTCAGGGAATCTGGAACGACAGATTAGCACCACCATGGAGCTCAAACTACACTGTCAACATCAATACCGAAATGAACTATTGGCCCGTTCTCCCCTGTAACCTTGCAGAGTTCAATCAGCCTGTTATAGACCTTGTTAAGGATTTATCCGTTACCGGTGAAAAAACCGCAAAGCACATCTATAATGCAAGGGGCTTCTGCGGTCACCACAACGTTGATATATGGAGATATTCAGACCCCGCAAACGGTGATGCACAATGGGGCTTCTGGCCTATGAGCGGTGTGTGGCTTTGCCAGCACGTCTTTAACCACTATCTATAC